>NZ_JBHXMF010000048.1:21880-39670 GCF_042721055.1 Streptomyces sp. NPDC058470 | reverse complement strand
TCCCGGCCTGGCGGGGGCCCCGCCCCCCCCCCCCCCCCCCCCCCCCCCCCCCAAACCCCCCCCCCCCCCCCCCCCCGGGCCCAAATCAAAGGCGGGCTAAACCCCCTTTGCCCCCAGGGCTATCCACGACCAGGTACACGGAGAGGAGCCCGTCGGCGTGGGGGTACCGACGGGCTCCTCGGTCTTCGGTTCTACCGGCTCACCGAGCGCTCCGGCTCACACTGTGGTGCCGGCGAAGGTCCGGCCGAGTGCGCGTACGGTCCACCCTGCCGCCTGCCACCGCTCCACCGGCAACGCGTTGCGGCCGTCGAGGATCCGTGGGCTGCGCACCGTCGCGGCCAGCACCTCGGGGTCGAGGTCGCGGTACTCCTGCCATTCGGTGAGATGGAGGATCAGGTCGGCCTGTTCGCACGCCTTGTCGACGTCGAGGGCGTAGTCCAGGGTCGGGAACACGGCGCGGGCGTTGTCGATCGCGACGGGATCGTGGACGCGGACCCGGCCGCCCTGCAGCTGGATCGCGGCGGCGACGTTGAGCGCGGGGGAGTCCCGTACGTCGTCGCTGTCGGGCTTGAAGGCCGCGCCGAGCACCGCGATGTTGCGGCCGAGGAAGGAGCCGCCGACGAGTTCGCGGGCCAGGTCGACGGTACGCAGCCGTCGCCGCATGTTGATCTCGTCGACCTCTTTGAGGAAGGCCATCGAGTCCTGTACGCCGAGTTCTGCCGCGCGGGCCAGGAAGGCGCGAATGTCCTTCGGCAGGCAGCCGCCTCCGAAGCCCAGGCCCGCGGACAGGAAGCGCGGGCCGATGCGGGCGTCGTAACCGATGGCCTTGGCGACGGTGGTGACATCGCCGCCGGCTGCATCGCAGACGTCCGCGATGGCGTTGATGAAGGAGATCTTGGTGGCGAGGAAGGCGTTGGCGGACACCTTGACGAGCTCGGCCGTGGCGAGGTCGGTGGAGATCCACGGTGTGCTGTCGCTGTCGAGTATGGGGGCGTAGACAGCGCGCAGCAGGTCCTCGTCGGCCGGGGAGGTGACGCCGACGACCAGCCGGTCGGGGTGCAGGGTGTCCTGGACCGCGAAGCCCTCGCGGAGGAACTCGGGGTTCCAGGCCAGCGTGGCAGCCGTCCCGACCGGGGCGAGGGTCCGGATCCGCTCGGTGACGTATGCCGCGGTGCCGACGGGGACGGTGGACTTCCCGACGACCAGCGTGTCGCGGTGCAGATGCGGGGCGAGGCCATCGACGACGGCGTCGATGTAGCGCATGTCGGCGGCGTTGGACCCGGGCTTCTGCGGGGTGCCGACGCAGATGAAGTGGACGTCACCGAACTCGGCGGCCTCGGTGAGCGAGGTGGAGAAGCGCAGCCTGCCCGCTTCGACGTTGCGGGCCAGTATCTCGTCCAGACCCGGTTCGTGGAACGGGGTCCGGCCGGCGGCCAGTGCTTCGATCTTGGCGGTGTCGACATCGACACCGAGGACGTCATGACCGATCTCGGCCATGCAGGCGGCGTGGACGGCACCGAGATACCCGGTGCCTATGACGGTGAGACGCATGTGGGGGGCCTCCTCGTAATGCGGATCAGACGGTGGGGGAACCGCTGGAGTAGCCGTTGGGGTGGAGCTGCTGGAAACGCCAGGCATCGGCGCACATGGCGGTGAGGTCGCGGGTGGTCCGCCAGCCCCAGGCGCGCTCGACGCGGCCGGGGTCGGCGATGAGGGTGGGCACGTCACCGGCGCGGCGTGCCTGGATGCGGTACGGGACGGGGGCGCCGACGGCCTTGGTGAACTCGGCCAGCAGCTCCAGGACCGATGCGCCGATCCCGGTACCGAGGTTGAACACCCGCAGGCCCTGCTCGTCGTCGAGGTGCTCGAGGGCGACACGGTGGCCGTCGGCGACATCGGAGACGTGGATGTAGTCGCGTACTCCGGTGCCGTCGGGGGTGGGGTAGTCGTCGCCGAAGACGGGCAGTTCGGTGAGGCGCCCGACGGCGACCTGGGCCATGTAGGGCAGCACGTTGTTCGGTATCCCGGTCGGGTCCTCGCCGATCTCCCCGCTCGGGTGGGCGCCGATCGGATTGAAGTAGCGCAGGGCGATCACCGACAGCTCGGGGTACCTGGCGCACGCATCGGCGAGCAGTTGTTCACACAGGTACTTGGTCCGCGCATACGGGTTGGCGGGGGCGGCGGGGTCGTCCTCGTCCAGCGGGACCTTCGGGGTCTCGCCGTAGATCGAGCAGGACGAGGAGAACACCAGTCGGTGCACTCCGTGCTGGACCATGGCCCGGAGCAGGGTGACGGTGCCGCTGACGTTGATGTCGTAGTACTCCAGCGGGATACGGGTCGATTCGCCCACGGCCTTCTTGGCGGCGAAGTGGATGACCGAGTCGATCTCGTGGGCGGTGAACACGGCGTCCAGCGCCGCGCCGTCCCGCAGATCGGCCTGGTGGAACACCAGAGGCCGGCCTGCCAGCTTCTGCACCGCGTCCAGGGCCGGGGGCGAGCTGTTGGAGAAGTCATCGACGACGATGACCTCGTGACCGTGCTGGAGGAGCTCCACACAGGTGTGGCTGCCGATGAAGCCGGCGCCACCGGTGACAAGGACGGTCTGGGGCACAGGAGTTCTCGCTTTCGTCGGGCGCGGCTACCAGCCGAGGAACGCGCTGGCGTAGGCGGGGTAGCGGGCGATGGCGATGGTGACGGGCACGGCCGCGAGCACGGCCGCCACCAGCGGGACCGCCACGGTGCTGCGCACCGCGGTGCGCAGCCGTACTCCGGCGGCGCGGGCGGCTTCCCCGGCGTGCAGCAGCGGAACGAGGAGTCCCACGACCGTGTATGTCGTCGATCCCAGCAGGCACAGGAAGACGTAGCCGGCCGCGTGTGTCCAGGTCTCCGCGTAGAGGGCGGCGGCTGCCAGCAGCACGTTCGTCGTCAGGTAGGGGAGCGTCAGCCGCAGGGGAAGGGGTTCCAGGCCGAGGGCGGACTTGGGAGTGACCTTGAAGGTGATCTGCCGGGGCCTGATCTTCTGGACGACCGCCGCTGTCACTCCCCAGGCGATCAGTGGCCAGCGCGTCAGGCAGTAGAGGTTGTTCTCCCAGCTGATGACAGGAGCGCGCCGGGGACGCAGCAGTCCTCGGCGCCGCAGCAGAAGGGCCAGCGCGAGCACCCAGGCCGAGATCGACCACCAGCGCAGCAGGAACTCGACGTAGTCGACGTGAATCCACGGGGTGCCGGTGACCGCGGCGACGGGCGCCAGAGCCATACCGGCCACCGTGGTCGTCGCCAGCAGCACGTAGTACGACAGGGCGTACAGGAACCGCAGCCGCAGTTTCCACGGCAGCCTGGGCAGGTGCCGGGGAACGAGGTCGAGCAGGACGGTGGTCAGGCTGCGCGACCACTGGAACTCCTGGACCAGCATGGCCGAGAAGGTCAGCGGACCGTCACCGTGCGCTTCGGCGTCGATGGCGAAGGCACCGTGCCAGCCCGCGGAGTTGAGCAGAAAGCTGGTGGAGAAGTCCTCTGCCAGCTCTGGGCCGATGCCGCCGATGGAACGCAGTGCCTGGGTACGCACCGCGTAGTGCGAGCCGATGCACGCCGGCGCCAGCCCCGCGCTGTGTCCCAGCTGCGCCGGGCCGTGGAACGTCGCCTCCCGGTGCAGCCGGCCGCGCGCCGCCCAGGACAGCTCGGCGTTGGAGTCGCAGACGCTCGGCGCGGCGACGTAGCCGATCGCCTCGTCGGCGAAGGGCCGGACCATCTCGGCGAGGTAGCCGGGCTCGGGGACGTGGTCACAGTCGAGCTGCGCCACCACGTCGTAGTCCCAGTAGCCGATCTGGTCGTAGAAGTAGGCGAGGTTGCCTTCCTTGCATCGGGTCCTGCGGGGCCAGGTGGTCCGGTGGTAGTCCGGCACCTCGAAGCGGGTCGCCACGCCGACGTCGTTGTCGTCGCACCAGATACGTATCTCGTCGGTCGGCGACTCGTCGCACAGCCACACGTCGAAGGGGTGAGGGTAGCGCTGGTCGAGCATCGCCCGGAGGGTGGTCCTTGCGACGTCCCACGGTTCGGACGGCGCCCGCGTCACCACGAATGCCACGCGCAGCTGCGGGATGCCGATCGAAGGGTCCACCCGCTTGAGCCGGTTGACACCGACCATGAAGTAGACGGGCATCACGGACAGGTAGAGCAGCACCGTGCCGTTGATCGCGAGACCCGGCCAGCCGACCCGGTGCGACGGCTCGAGCAGCCAGGCCCAGAACAGCCCCAGGCAGGTCAGCCAGCCGGCGGTCAGCACGGCGACCACGATCCGGTCGGCACGGCCAAGGACCGGTACGAACGTACGGCTGAGAAGCCGGCGGGACCAACCGGAGGAACGGTCGAACACCGGCCCGCTCGGCGGGATCCCGACGACGTGGCCGTCGGAGAGTGTGAGCACGGCCTCGGCCAGCTGTTTGCCGTCCAGTGCGGGGGCGACGAGGGAGCCGCCGCCGCGGACCGCGGGGAGGAGGGAAGACGCCGTGGAGGTGGAGGTGGAGGAATCGGAACTGGAACCGGAACTGGAAGGGGACGGTCCGGCGCCTGGACGCAGAACGCTCATCTGCTGGACTCCGAGGATGTCGCTCCCGCCGGCCGCAGGGGGGAGGCGGCCGGCGGGGAAGAAGGGGACGTGAGATGACGGAAGGGCCTCAGGCTCAGGCGGCCTGTACGACGCCGGCCGTGCCCTGCGCGGGAACCACCGCGCCGTCGAGTTGCCCTCCCGCGATCGCCTCGCGAGCGGCCTCGACCTCCTCGGGCCGGCCCTGGAAGTACTGCACGGTACGGCGGAGCCCGTCCTCGTCGGAGACGACCGGCTCCCAGCCCAGTACTTGCTGCGCCCGGGTGATCAGGGGACGGCGGCGGGCGGGGTCGTCGACCGGCAGCGGGTGGTACTCGATGGTGCTGTCGGCCTTGGTCAACTGCAGTACCAGCTCGGCGAGTTCGCCCACCGTGCGCTCATGCGGATTGCCCAGGTTGACGGGGCCCGGGTCGGTGGAGTCGATCATCGCGACGATGCCACGGATGAGATCGTCGACGTAGCAGAAACTGCGGGTCTGCGAGCCGTCGCCGTAGATCGTGAGCGGATCACCGTTCAGCGCCTGCGAGATGAAGCTGGTCACCACCCGGCCGTCGTGCGGGCGCATCCGGGGGCCGTAGGTGTTGAAGATCCGGACGATCCCGGTGTTGGCCTGGGAAGTTCGCCGGTGCGCACTGGTCAGCGCCTCTGCGAAGCGCTTCGCCTCGTCGTAGATGCTGCGTGGACCGATGGGGTTCACATGTCCCCAGTAGTCCTCGGTCTGCGGGTGGACCTGCGGGTCGCCGTAGACCTCGCTCGTGGAGGCCAACACGAAGCGTGCTCCGCTGCGTTGAGCCAGCGCCAGTCCCTGCTCGGTGCCGCGACTGCCGACCGCCAGCGTCTCCAAAGGCATGCGGTGGTAGTCGGGCGGGGAGGCGGGACTCGCAAGGTGGGCCACGGCGTCCACAGGAACCGTGACGGGTATTTCCTCGGACACATCGGCCATGATGAATTCGAATTCATCATGACTCATCAGGTGTTCAATGTTTTCGCGCCGACCAGTTGACAGATTGTCGACGCAGATGACCGAATCGCCGCGATTGATCAGGGCATCGCACAAATGCGACCCCAGGAATCCGGCGCCTCCGGTGACGACGATACGCACGATTCTCCTCGAAATGTGGGGGGAGACAGGGGGTGAGGGCGAGGGCGATTTCCCGTAGCAAAGGAAGCATCTATGCGGGAATGAGAGTTCCAGTGCAGTAATGGAAATGCCCGTCGTGCTCGGTAACTATCGCACTCCAAGGAGTTAGTGGTCTAGGCCTTTTAGGGTGTGATGGTCGTCACATTACCCACCCGACCCGGTGCCCACCTCTTGCGTTAATTGGACCCGCCACCTATGTTGCGGACTTGTTTCTGGAGTGCTGCTTTCTGTGCGTACCCTTAGAATTCGAACGGGAGTCCGTCGGCGGTCATGCCGGCCCGCCATCCGGAAATGGTGCCCATTCGCTCCAGAATACGAGGAGGTGTGAAATGGCGCCTTTTCTGCCTGGTCGCCAATCAGGGTGTAGGTGTTGTACCGTTAATGTGGCGGGCGGCCGTTGCCGCATTCCCTGTCGTATGGACACTTTCGGACGGGAGTGAGCTTGCTGTCACGGAGAAGACTGCTGGCCGCGCTGCCTTTGCTGGCCGCCCCGGTGGACCTCGGCTGCCAAGCGAAGGATGAGGCCGAGCTGGCCCCGATCGCGATGACCTCGCCGGCTCCCCCGCTGCGCGGCGTGGACCTGTCCAGCACTCTGCAGGCGGAGTCCGCGGGCCAGAAGTACAAGGACAAGAGGAAGTCCGCTCCGGTGGAGCGCCTCCTCGCCGCTCGCGGCGCGAACCTGATGCGCCTGCGGGTCTGGGTCGATCCCTCGTCCGGCGGCTACGACCTCGCCTCGGCCATCGAGTTGGCCCGCCGGGCCCGCAGCGCCGGCATGGGTGTGCTGCTCGACCTGCACTACTCCGACACCTGGGCCGACAACGCCCACCAGACGACGCCCGCCGCGTGGGCGGGCATGGACTGGCATACGCTCGCCGCCACCGTCCGCACCTATACGCGCGACACCGTGCGGGCGTTCGCCACGCAGGGCATCCCGCTGGACATGGTCCAGATCGGCAACGAGGTCACCAACGGCATGTTGTGGCCCAACGGCCGGGTCCGCTACCCGCAGGGAGATTACTGGGCCGGCTTCGTCGAGCTGCTCCGGGCCGGTCTTCAGGGAGCCGCGGAGGGCTCGTCGTCCGAGCTGCGCACCCTCGTCCACGTGGACAACTCCGGCGAGGGCATCGACATCTACTCTTTCTACGACCAACTCGCCGCGGTCGACATCCGGTTCGACGTGATCGCTCTCTCGTACTACCCCTTCTGGCACGGTTCGCTGGCCGCCCTGCAGACCAACCTGACCGACCTCGCGAACCGTTACGGCAAGGACGTGCTCGTGGTGGAGACGGCCTATCCGTGGAAACTGCCGCCCGAGGGCGACGAGGGACAGCACCTCGTGACGAACGTCGGCCAGTTGCCGGACGGTGCCCGCTTCCCGCCCACCCCCCAGGGGCAGGCCGCCTTCTTCGACGCCCTGCGCACCGTGATCGCGCGGGTGCCCGGGGGGCACGGCCTGGGCTTTCTGGCGTGGGAGCCCGCCTGGGTACCTGGGGTGCCCTGGACATTCGGCGGGGTGAACCCCTACAGCAACCTCACCATGTTCGACTGGTCAGGAACCGGGCTCCCGTCCCTTTCCACCTTCGGCGGCTGAGTGCCGCGCTCCGGGCGGGCCAGGGGGTGTCGTTTGGATCGCCTCGGATCAGGCCGCGGCGCCTGGTGCGGTGCATCGCAAGGCGGAGCATGACCCGCGTACTGGACGCACTCGGGTCATGCGGCAACGCGGCGAGGAGCCGTGCCAGGCGTCGCGGACCCGAGGTGATCCAAACGACGCCCCCTAGGTGGTGCCAGGTCAGCCGGTGGGGTCCAGGTCGTGGGCGAGCGCCCGCAGGACCGGCCCGTACTCCGGGTGCGACAGGGCGGACGCGAACTGCGCGACCAGGTAGTCGGCCGGGTTGCCGGTGTCGTACCAACGGCCCTGGATGACCTGCCCGTACACCGCGCGGCTGCTCGCGTAGGCGTTGATGGCGTCGGCCAGATACACCTCGCCGGTGCGGTGCTCGTACCAGCGCGCGGTCTGCTCCCGCAGCTCGTCGATGATGCCGGGGGTGATCACGTAGCCACCGATGGCGGCGTACGCGGAGGGAGCGTCCGCCGCCTTGGGCTTCTCGACCAGGCCGACGATCCGCAGCAGTCCGTCGTCCAGGTCCTCCTTGACCACGGGCACGCCGTAGCGCTCGGAATCCCCCGGGGCGATGGGCAGCAGGGCCAGCACCGGGGCGTTGGTCACCTCGTAGGCGCGGATCAGTTGCTGCGCCCGGGGCACTTCGGCCACGAAGACGTCGTCCGGCCAGAGAACGATGATCGGCTCATCGCCGAAATTCCGGGCGGCGTTCAGAACGGGGGTGCCGTTGCCGTAAGGACCGTGCTGGTCGAGGTAGGTGATATGACCTTGCCGGGACAGCTCTCCGACTTCCTCCACGGCGTCCGCATAGGCGGTCTTGCCGTCGGCACGCAGCCGGTCGACAAGGTCGGGGCTGGGGCGGAAATGATCCTGGATCACGGATTTTCCGCCGGAGACCACAATGGTGATGTCCGTGATCCCTGACGCCACGAGTTCGCGCACCGTGTGCTCGATCACGGGTTTGTCGCCGACCGGCAGCATTTCCTTGGGTATTGCTTTGGTGAGGGGCAACAGGCGGGATCCGAGCCCGGCGGCAGGGATCACCGCGCGGCGAATGGTGGGGGGCACGGTATCTCTCTCCGTAAAGTGGGATGCCACGCCGAATCGGCCACGGGAATGGCATGGCGTGGCAAGGCTGAAGTACGGCTGACGAACGCGCGGAACAAGTGGGGTGTGCCGCCCGCCGAGGGGAACGTCCATGTTCCCAGGCAGACCGTTGCGGATCGCAACGGCCGCCCATGACCCGAATGGTCGGCTTATCGCTGAGCGTCCGTATGTCGGCTGAGCGCGCCTTTGCGTTCATGATCCCGAAGGGGCGATTTTGGTGGGGTCCTGATTCGACCCCAGGTATCAATTGAACCGGCGGCCGCAGCGGCCCGTCAAGGGCACACATCAGATGCGTGGATGGTCGGGAGTGAGGTGAACTGCGCTCTTCACGCCGGGTATACGTCATCGCTGACGGGACGTTCACTCCGGAGAAGCTGTCCCGGTGACCCGGACCGTCTCGGGCTCCGGCTGCCCGGCTGCCTCGGCCGCTGCGGTGGGCACCGGTGACGGTGGCGGTGCCGGTGCCGCGGTGCGTGTCGGGCGATCCGGAGCAGGGCCTCGTTTCGCCGCCCACCTCACCGCCCTGGTCGGCGACGACACGAAACAGGCCGCCGCCCACGCCACCCGGGTCTACTTCGTCGTCCGTACCCGCGAGGCCGGACTCTCGGTCGAGGAGGTCCGCCGGACCGCGCCGGACCGCGCGCGCGAGATGGTCGGCTACCGGCTCTTCCGCGACATGATGGCCGACAACGCGCCGGCGCCCACCGCGAAGAGCGCGGCCCGCAAGGGCGCGATGAACTACCTCACCGGGCCGGAGCCGCGAAAGCTCGACCGGCTCGTCGGCCGGCGGCCACTCGCAGGCGGACAATCGGGACTACGACTGGCTGCCGGGCAATGTGGCGCCGTCCATGAAGTCCGTCCACCCGAAGATCGCGGGTGCCCGGCTGGACGCCGACTGCCTGAGCACTCGCTGTAGTTGGCTGGTCCTGACCGCCCGGCCGACCCGTCAGGGTTGGGCCGCTCTCGAACGGGGCCTGAGTATCCGTACTCAGGCCCCCGCTGCCATGCCATGGAAACCTGAAATCATGAAAACCGGATGGACCGCCCGCTGGGTGAAGGGCACTGCCGTGTCGGCGGTGGCCGCCGTCACGTCCTATTGGATCTGGACGTCGGGCAGGGAGTGGGCGTCGGATGTGACAGTGGCCAATCAGGACGCGCTCCTCGCCGGATCCCTGGAGTTGCTGCTGGCGGGGCTCGCCGGGGTGGCGTCGATGCCGCTACTGCTGTGGGCGGGCATGCGGGTGACGAAGGAGCGGGGCAACCACCTGCTCGTGATGTTCGGCGCGATGGCGTGGCTCTTCGTCGGGGGACATGTGGTCGAAACCCGCGTCGGCGCTGCAGGTACCGCCCTGTTCCTGGCCCTGTTCGCGGTCCTCGGCGGTCTGCTGGCAGGGGTCCGGATGCCGAGCGAGTAAGCGGCCTGCGGCGGTCATTCAGGCGTTCCCGTACGCCTCGTCGACGACCCTCCCCCGCTACGTCGAGTGGGCCTCGGCCTCCGCCCAAGGGTCCTTGCACCAAGCACGTGGATGAGTACCCGGCTCATCCCGGCACCACCCCGGCTCATCCCGGCACGATAGCAACCCCACGATCGCGCTCAATGGCGCCCCGCGGGGCATTGCCCGCCCGGAAGACCTGGTGGCCCCCCTGCCCGCAGCAGCCCTCACGCGACCGGCGCCAGCCACATTCGGGGGGTACACGCTCCATGGCCTGTTCAGAAGACCCTAATGGCCAGGAGCAAGACAGGCGTACGGCAGGCGGGCCGCCAGCTCCTCCGCCAAGTCGCCGCATCGGCTGGCAATCACCGCCGCCGTGACAGCTTCAGGTTGCGCTGACAGGCGGCGAGAGTCGGCCGAGGCGCCATGGCGACACCCTGCACCAGCTAGGTCGGAAATTCGCAACTCCTCGACGCCGACCGGTAAGTCGGCGAATCATCATCCCCAGCGGCGCCACCACTGTCGGGCCGTTCCTGCCGATCAGCACGACCAACACCCGCACGGACACCCTCGTCTTTGGGCGGCGGCGTGGGCGTCGTGGCCGTCGGCAACGCCAGCACCGTCCCTGCCTCGAACCTGACCGGGGGTGGCGTCCTGTACGCCGAGGGCCGGCGCTCTGAAGTGGCGCGGCTCGTCGGGCACTGTCACCACGATCGCGCTGGCCTGAGAGGGCGCTTTCGTGTGTCCGGGGATACCCGTCAGCGTGTACCCCTTCAGCGCAGGGCGCCGATGGCCTTCACGATCAGGGCGCGCGCGTCGGCGCCGTACACCGCCATGCTCCGCAGCTCCTCGAACGCCTTCAGGTACAGGCCGATCTCCGACGGCTGGGTGACCTGAACACGAGCCGCGAGCAACTCGACCGAGACGAGGGTCTCGTCATACACGTGGAACACCTCGTGCGGCCACATCGGTCGCTCCGGTGTTGCGCTGGGGATGATGCCCAACGACACCTGCGGCAGCGCGCCGGCGGTGAGCAGATAGCCGAGCTGCGCGGCCATCGCGTCCTGGTCGCCCAACTGGTAGTAGAGCACCCCCTCCTCGACGACCATCACGAAGCGGTGCCCCGGCTCGTGGATGATGCGCGAGCGCTCAAGGCGTGCCGCCACCGCGTCCGCGACATCGTCGGGGATGTCGCGGAACCTCATGATCGACGCCATCAGTCCCAGCGCATAGCCCTCGGTCTGGAGCAGGCCGGGAACCATGGTGGGCGAGTAGACCCGGAACAGCTTCGTCGACTTGAACAGCGGGACGTAGCTGTTCTGCAGCTGCTTCAGGCCGGTGCGTACCTTGCGCCGCCACTCCATGTACATGGACTCAGCGGTACGAGACTGAGCGATGATGTCGTCGGCCTGCCCGCCGACGCCGCACGCCTCGCACCAGAGGCGGATGTCGTCAGCAGAGGGCGGTGTGCGGGCGCCCTCGATCCGGTAGGTCTTCGGGTGGGACCAGCCGCAGCGCGCGGCCAGCTCAGGCCCGGTGATCCCGGCGTCGGCACGGAGTTCTTTCAGGCGCCCGGCGACTGCTTCGCGGGCGGCCTGGGCCGAGGATGACGGGGAGATGGGCATGAACTGGCCTGTTCACCTTCGCGCTAGCTGATCTTGTAGTTGTCGTGCGGGACGCCGCGATCCCACACCGCTTCGAAGGCGTCGGCGCACAGCTTCGCCGCGGCCGGATCCTCGCTGATCTCCCCGCCCGCGGAGGCTCCGTTTCCGGCGAAGTGATTCCACCGGATCAGCCGGGCGTCGATCAGCCAGAAGTCGTTGCCCGGCAGGGCGATGTCCGAGGCCTGACGGCGCGGCAGCCATCGCACTTGTTCGCCGGCGGCGACGTTGGTGAACGTGCCGTCGTACAGGAACCGGGTGTACTCGCTGACCGGTTCGGACACGATCCGGGCTCGGCGCACGACGATGCCGCGGCCCACGGTCTCCTGGATCAGGTCGAGCCACGGCCGCCACCAGGACGCGCGGTCCGCCGGGTCGTGGCGGTAACCGTTCCTCCACTCGGCGAACGGCCCCTTCTCGTAGTCGACAGCATAGGCGTCGCGCATCTCCAGGTGGACGGCCGTACTCACTGCCGTTCTGAGGAGTTCAGGGAACGTCGGGACGCTCGACGGCATCGCACGCCTCCCTGATCATGTCCACCATCCTGGCGGGGATACGGATCACAGCCTCGTGGTCAGGAATGCCCACCGCGTGGCCGGATACCTCGAACCGCGCGCACTCCGCTTCGAGTTCCGGGCCCGGCTTCCAGCCTTGGAGCACGAGTTCCTTCTTCTCCTGGTCAACCCACACGGTGGGGCTCTCGCCGTCGCCGGTGTTCGGGTCGATCCCGATGAACTGTAGGTCCATGGTCGCCTCTGTCACTGGTCGTGTTCAGGGATGTACACCACCGTCATGCGCAGTAGCTGGCTGGTCAAGGGCGCAAAGTAGTCGCGTGTTCATCGGTGCACATTGCTGGAAGTGGTGCACACGACGCTTCTAGCGTCGTGGCCAGCGGCAGCCCGACCCTTCTGCCCGTGCACACGCCGCTCTCCGGTGCCTGGGCAGGCCCATGCCAGCGGAGGCACGCGGATGAAGACGACCATGGACCCGCCCATCACGCTCGAACTCCCGCTCAGCGAACCGGACCCGGCGCCGGGCTGTGATGTCTGCGAGGCGCTGGCCCGGCAGCGAGCCGAGTTCACGGCCGCGGGGAATCCGTCCAAGGCGACGGACTGCAGTGTCGAGATCCGCAACCACCCCCACGGGGACGGCGCACTGTGAGCGGCACCCGGTGGGAGTGGCGCGACTCCGGGAGCGCGTCCGGCCACATGCAGCGGGTCGCCGACAGCGGCACGTACAACCGCGTCCAGGCCGCGTACCGCGCGTACATCAACCACGCCACCGCGTGCGCCGGGTGCGGGCACGGGGAGACGAAGTGCGCGACGGCGGACGAGCTGTGGTGTTCGTACCGCGCCGCGCGGACATAGACCCCCGCCCGTCTCCGCACCCCGTGAGCTCCGGGGAGCGGGCGGGACCAGGCCCCGGCCGGACGCTGATCCGGTCGGGGCCACTCCATGTCTTGATCGTTTGCCGCTCGGGCCAGCAGCGGGCCAGCTAACGATCTCCAAGCCCTCGAAACGCACCGAAGGCCCAGGCCAGATTGTCTCTGACCTGGGCCTTGTCGGTAGACCCTGTGGGACTCGAACCCACAACCAATGGATTAAAAGTCCACTGCTCTGCCAATTGAGCTAAGGGTCCACGCATCGGTCCACGGGGATCCGGTTGGGGATCCTGTGACGATGCATCCCCGAGCATAGCCGGACGTGGCCGGGACTCCGATCGGGTATCGGGGCCCGGCCGCGCCAAAAGCGGACACGGCTGGGGATCAACAGCGCACAAGGTTACGGATCGACCGGTTCTGGCGGGCCCTTGCGGGCCGCTTCGCGGGCGAGGGTGCGTTCGTGGGCGGGGTTGAGGAACCAGTGGCGGGCCGAGGCGAGCCACCAGGTGGTGGCGAAGCCGAGGACGACGAGGACGGCGACCGGGGCGTAGTTGAAGGTCTCCCAGGTGACCGGGGAGACCTGGGGGAGCATGAAGAGGATCGTGATGGCCACCACCCAGGCGACGGACACGACGCCGATCGGGCGGGACCAGCGGCCCAGGTGCCAGGGGCCGCGTTCGAAGGCCTCGCCCTTGCGGATCCGCAGCAGGGTGGGGATGACGTACGCGATGTAGAGGCCGATGACGGCGATGGAGGTCACCGCCGCGTACGCCGTGACATTGATCAGGTACGGGAGGCCGAGGACCAGGGCGCCCAGTGCGGCCAGCCAGACCGCCGCCACCGGCGTCCGTGTGCGCGGGTTCACGGTGTGCCAGAGGTGCGAGAAGGGCAGCGCGCCGTCGCGTGAGAAGGCGTAGATCATGCGGGAGTTGGCCGTGACCGACGCCATACCGCAGAACAGCTGCGCGCCGATCACCACGAGCAGGAGCAGTTTGCCGGTCGTCGCGCCCAGCGCGTCGAGCAGGATCTGGGCCGGCGGCACCCCCGTCGGCGACCCGAGGGCACCGTCGTAGGACTGGATCGCGAAGGTGAAGCCGAGGAGGAGGACGAAGCCCGCGATCCACGAGGTCCAGATCGAGCGGACGATGCCCTTGGGGCCGGCCGTAGACGCGTCGTGCGTCTCCTCCGTCATGTGGGCGGAGGCGTCGTAGCCGGTGAAGGTGTACTGCGCCATCAGCAGGCCGAGTGCGACGACGTACACGCCGCTGCCCCAGCCCGTGTTGTTCACGAACTCCGTGAACACGAAGGAGGCGGACTGGTGTTCGTCCGGGACGAAGGTCAGCGCGCCGACGATGACCAGCACGCCCAGTACGTGCCACCACACGCTGACGTTGTTGAGGAGGCCGACGATGCGGACCCCGAAGGTGTTCAACAGCCCGTGCAGGACCAGGATCCCGGCGAACAGCAGCACCGTGCGGCCCGGGGTGACCCCGAAGTCGAACTGGAGGTTCAGGTAGGCGCCCAGGAAGGACGCCGCGCCGAAGTCGATGCCGGCGGTCACCGCGACCTGGCCGAGGACGTTGAACCAGCCCGTGAACCAGGCCCAGGCGGCGGCCGTACGGGGCGGGGCCAGGCGGTGGGCCCAGAAGTACAGGCCCGCGGACGTCGGGTACGCCGAACAGATCTCGGCCATCGCGAGGCCGACGAACAGCGTCATCAGGCCGACGGCGACCCAGCCCCAGGTGATCACGGCGGGGCCGCCGGTGTTCATGCCGAACAGATAGAGCGTCAGGCAGCCCGACAGGACCGAGATGATCGTGAAGGAGACCGCGTAGTTGGAGAACGCCGACATACGGCGGGCGAGAACCTGCGTGTAGCCGAGCTGGGCGAGCCGTTCTTCGTCCGACAGCCCACTCGCTCCGGCATCACGCGCGGATTGCGCGGAGTTTGTCATGCCCCCAGCGATTCCCTCGCCGGGGGCCTGACATGCGTCGGACCGTGGCCGAAAACTGCGCCTAGAAGATCCCCTTGTATCCCTGCCAGCCGGTGGCGATCTTCACGCGCGCGGCGAACGAGCCCTTGCCGTTACCGGTCTGGCGGTAGAGATTGCCCGCGGTGTCCCGCGCGACCAGGTCGTTCTTCCCGTCCCCCGTGATGTCACCGGCACCGACGACCGCGTTGTACGTAGCCCCCCAGTTGGAGAAGACCTTCACGCGCTCCTTCACCTGGCCCGTGCCCGTGCCGTCGTAGCGCCACAGCGTTCCGGCCTTGTCCAGCGCCAGCACGTCCCCGAAGCCGTCACCGGTCAGGTCACCGGCACCGACGATCTTCTTGTACGTCGGCCACGTACGGATCTTGACGCCCGTCTTGAGCTTGCCGGCACCGTTGTTGGCGAACAGGTAGATGTCGCCGGTCGACGTCTTGCGTGCCAGCAGGTCGGTACGGCCGTCTCCGGTCAGGTCGCCGGGCGCGGTGAGGACGTTGTACGCGTTCCAGCCCGTGCCGAGTGAGGTGTGGCTGTTCGACGGGGTGTACGCCGCACCGCACCGGCCGGCGTAGCGGCGCAGCTCACCGTTCGGCATCTTGACCAGCATCTCGGCGCACCGGTCGGTCCCCATGTCGCCGAACGGCACGGCAACGGTCCCGGCGGGCCAGCCGGACCCGGACGCCTTCCAGTCGAAGGTGCCCTTGCCCTTGGTGTAGTTCAGGGCCAGGGAGCCCGAGGAGTTGAGCGTGACGAGTTCGCCGTAGCTGTAGCCGCCCTGGTCGTGGTGGCCCTGCCGACCGCCGTTGAGCCCGATCGTGCCGCTCGTGGTGTAGGTGCCCGAACCCTCGGTGGCCTTGGCGGTCAGGGCCCAGGTGAAGCCGCCGTTGTACGCGTACGTGCCCGCGTCCGTCTTCCCGTCCCAGGCGACGTCGATGTCAGCGCCGGTGCCGGTGAGGGTTCGCACGGCCCGTCCCGCGGAGTCCTTCACCGTGAAGGTCCAGGCGGCCTGCTTGTTGAGCTGCCAGGTGCTGTTCCAGAAGTTGTCCTTGGCGTCCAGGTAGGTGTCGTCCACCTCGGACTCGATCACCCCCAGCGACTGCGACGGCACCCCGCTCTGCACGATCCGGACCGTCTTGTCCTGGTCGACGTACGCGATGTCGCCGCCGAACTTGTCCACCGACCAGCTCAGCCGCCGCTGGTCGGCCGTGTTCCCGGCGGGCAGGTCGGCGATGGCGCGCGCGGCCGCGGAGGTGCCGGAGTGGTAGTCCGTCAGCATCAGCTTGCCGGCGCCCCGGTCGTGCTGGACGAGGTAGCCGTCGCCGACCAGCGCGGGGCCGGAGGGCACCGTGATGTTCTTCTTCGCCGTACGGTCGTACACACCCGCGGCTCCCGTCGGACCGCAGTTCCAGTACATCCAACGGCCGACGACCTGAAGCTCCTTGACCGTGCAGGGCGCGCCCGTGGCGACCGTCTGCACCGTCTTCTTCGTCTCCAGGTTGTACGCCGTGACGACCCCGTTGCCCGAGCCGGGCGTCCACAGCGTCGAGCCCCACACGGAGGCGGCGGTGATGGAACGGGTCAGCCGCACGTCCTCGTAGAAGTACGGGTTGACGGAGTCGACGTACTGCTTGCCGGTGGAGGCCGCGTTGTAGACGTAGAACCGGCCGGTCGCGTCGACGAAACGGCCGCCGGTCACCGCCGGTTCCTCCGTCCCGCTCAGCGAGCTCTCCGTCATGTACAGCTGGGCGACCTGCTTGCCGACGCCGTCCTCCATGAAGTAGCCGACGAACGTGTTGCCGAGGGAGCGCATCGGTACGCAGCCCTCCGCACCCGCGTCGCAGGGCACCCGTTCCACATGGTCGCCGCCCGCGTAGGTCTCGGCATATCCGCGGCTGGTCTTCTCCAGCACCGTGGAGCCGTCGGCCGAGATCCGGCGGCCGATCACCCACTGGTAGCCGCTCGGGGTGTTCTCCACGGTGGTCAGGAAACCGCCCGCGTAGTCGACGCCCCACACGCCGTCCGTCTGGACGGGCATCGGCGTGGTGTCCGCGGACACGGGGGGTGCGGTGGTCAGCGAGCCGGCGGCCAGAGCGGCCAGGCCCACCAGAGAGCGTGCGAAGACACGCCAGGTCAAGGGTCCCTCCCCAGGGAAGTGAGAACGGCATGGCGACCGGAGACACGCACCCCCGGATCTCGTGCGCGGCAACACCGAGTCCCCCTCGGCCGCGCCCCTCCATGCAAAGTCAGATACGAACGATCTTAACAACTTCCACACAGGTTTCGGCAGGGAATTGACCGTGAACAGAAGGCCGTTGCGGCGGCGTCCCTGACGCACCGAAACCGCTGAGAACGCCGAACCCGCCGAACCCGCCGAGAATGCCGGGAACGCCGGGAACGCCGTAAGGGCTCGTACGACCGGAGTCGTACGAGCCCTTACGGATCAGTTGGTCAAGCGGTGTCAGCCGTTGCGCTTCCAGCGCGGCTTGTCGTCGCGGCGGCCGAAGGAACCGGTGGCGGTACCGGTGCCGGTGCCGCCGCGGTGGTCGTCGCGGCGGCCGGTCGGGCGGTCGTGGCCGCCGGCGCGGAGGCCGCCGGTGGGGCGGTCACCCTGGCGGTCGCGGTTGAAGGGACGGTCGCTGCCACGGTGGGTGGACGGACGCTCGTCACGACGGTCACGGTTGAAGCCACCCGAACCCGCCGAACCAGCCGAGCCACCCGACGGGCGGTCGTCACGGCGGAAGCCGCCCGAGTTGCCCGAGTTGCCCGAAGGACGCTCGTCACGACGGTCACGGTTGAAGCCACCGGAGCTGCCCGAGCCACCGGACGGACGGTCGTCGCGACGGAAGCCGCCGGAGG
>NZ_JBHXMF010000048.1:0-21780 GCF_042721055.1 Streptomyces sp. NPDC058470 | reverse complement strand
GACGGTCGTCACGACGGTCGTCGCGACGGAAGCCACCCGAGTTGCCCGAGGGACGCTCGTCACGACGCTCGAAGGAACGGCCACCACGGTCGTCACGACGGTCACGGTTGAAGCCGCCCGAGCTGCCCGAGCCACCGGACGGACGGTCGTCGCGACGGAAGCCGCCGGAGGGACGGTCGTCACGACGGTCGTCGCGACGGAAGCCACCCGAGTTGCCCGAGGGACGGTCGTCACGGCGGAAGCCGCCACGGTCACCGCCACGGTCGCGGTTGAAGCCACCCGAGTTGCCCGAAGGACGCTCGCGGCGCTCGTAGCTGCCACGGTCGTCACGGCGCGGACGCTCCTCGCGCACCGGTGCCGCGGCGACAACCGCCTGCTCCACCACGGCGGCCTCGGCAGCGGCTGCCTCCACGACGAGGGCGGCCTCGGCCAGCGCGACCTCCGGGTCCTCGCCCCGCTCACGCGCGGCACGGACGACCAGGCGGTCGGCCTCGCCACGCAGCTCGGCGGCACGACGCTGCGCGCGCTCCAGCTCCTTCGTGAGGCTCAAGACCTCACGCTCGGCCTGCTGCGCCGCGTTGCCCGCGGACTCGGCCTGGACCTCGGTCATCGAGCGGGCGCCGGTGATCTCGGCGACCTCGGGCTCGAAGGCCGTACCGGAGTTGATGATGTGACGCGCGGCGTCGACGCCCGCGTCCTCCATCAGCCGGAAGATCTGGCGGCGCTGGTGCGGCAGCGAAAGGGATACGACGGTGCCGCTGCGGCCCGCGCGGGCGGTACGGCCGGAGCGGTGCAGGTAGTCCTTGTGGTCACCGGCCGGGTCCACGTTCAGGACCAGGTCGATGCCGTCGACGTGGATGCCGCGGGCGGCGACGTCGGTCGCGACGAGCGCGTTGACGTGGCCCTTCTTGAAGTCCTCGAGGACGCGGGTACGCGCGCCCTGCGTCATGCCGCCGTGCAGTGCGTCCGCCTTCACGCCGGACTCGCAGAGCTGCTCGGCGATGCGGTCGGCGCCCAGCTGGGTGCGGACGAAGATGATCGTGCGGCCCTTGCGGGAGGCGATCGCGGAGGTGACCGGCGCCTTGTCCTTGGGCTTCACGATGAGGATGTGGTGCGACATCGTCGTGACGTTGCCCTGGGCGCTGTCGACCTCGTGCGTGACGGGGTTGCTCAGGTAGCGCTTGACCAGCGTGGAGATCTCGTTCTCCATGGTGGCCGAGAACAGCATGCGCTGGCCGCCGCCCGGGATCTGGTCGAGCAGCTCGGTGACCTCGGGCAGGAAGCCCAGGTCGGACATCTGGTCGGCCTCGTCGAGTACGGCGACCTGGACGTTCTCCAGCGAGCAGGCGCCGCGGTTGATGAGGTCGCGCAGCCGGCCCGGGGTGGCGACGAGGACGTCGACGCCGCGCTCCAGGGCGTACATCTGGTTGCTCATGGACGTACCGCCGCAGACGACCTTCATCTTCAGGCCGAGTACGTCGCCGTACGGCTGAAGCGCGTCCGCGACCTGCATCGCGAGCTCACGCGTCGGCGTGAGGATGATGCCGCGGGGCTTCTTCTTGTCGGTGTGGCCGCCGGACAGCGACGCCAGCAGCGGCAGACCGAACGAGAGGGTCTTGCCGGAGCCGGTGCGGCCGCGGCCGAGGATGTCCTTGCCGGCCAGGGCGTCCGGGATGGTCGCGGCCTGGATCGGGAAGGGGGCGGTCACGCCGTTCTGCGCGAGCTTGCGGACGATTCCGTCGGGGAGACCGAGGGAGCCGAAGGTGATCGCGGGGGTCCCGTTCTCGGTCGCCCCGGTCTCGGTCTCGGCCGCGGTCTCGGTCGCGTTCTCGGCCTCGGTCTCGGAGGTGTCGGACGCCTCGGGCGCCTCGGTCCGCGCGATCTTCTCGGCGGTCTCGGGAGCGGACACGGCGGTGGCCGTGACGATCTCGGGAGCGGACACGACGGTGGCCGTGACGGACTCGGGAGCGGACACGACCGTGGCCGTGACGGACTCGGCCGCCTCGACGATCCGGGCGCCCTCGGTGTCGGCCACGGGGTTCTCGTTGTTCTCGGGCACGACGACGTGATCAGTACTGGAAACAGACATGCGAAATGCGAACCTTCCGGAGTTCTACGGCACGCGCCCAAACTCCGTGAAGTCGCAATCGACCGCCTCTATGCGGTCCGGCCACGGCAAGGGAGAGTACGCGCCACGCGGCGCTCTCTTCATCGGCGCCAGGCATTGGTATCAAACGATCTACTACCATACGCATCACTGCCCCCTGAAGGCAAACCAGGCACATAAGCGCAGGTCAGGGGGGTCCCGCAGTCCCGTCCACGCCGTCTACACCGGCTCCCCGGCCCGAGGCGCCGGCTCCCGTTCCCTCAGCTGTGTGACCTGCTCGTGCGCCGACGACGACGGCTCAGCCGTGCTCGGCTCGACCACCGGCGGCGTCGAAACCGGGGGCGGGGGCGGCTCGGGCGTCGGCTCCGCCGTGGTACGCGTGGGGCTCGGCTCCCCCTTGGTCGGCGCGGGCTCCACCGGCCTGCCGGGCCCGTCCTTCGCCGTGGCCTTGGCGGACGGCTTCGCGCCCGCGGACGGCGACGCGGACGGAGACGCCGACCCGGACGCGGACTCGCCGGGTTTCGGCGAACCACCGTCCTCCTTGGCCCCTTTCGCCCCGTGGAACCCGGTGCCGCCCCCGCTCACCGCCGTGCCCCCGTCGGGCGCCTCCCCACCCTGCTCCCCCGCCGAATGCGAGGGCGCGGGCCGGTCCGCGTCGTCACCCACGCTCATACAGCCGGCTGCCGCGGCGACGGCCATGACCGTGGCGGCCAGACGGACGGGTACGTACAAGGCGCGCACGGGCAGCCACCTCCGATTGGGGTCCCCCCTCTTCGAACGAAGCCGAGAACTCGGGAATGGTTCGGGGAGTCCCCCTGCCCAACTCCCGCCGCCCGCAAGAGGACACGCGCGGTCTTCGAACGACCTGCCGTTACGTGTCGCCGCCACATATCTACGCGTGGCTCTGCATGTCCCTGCCACATGCGTCCACCGCGCGTCCACCTATGGCTCCGCATGTATCCGCCACCGGCACGCTGTCCCTGACAATGGCCTTGTGCTGGAGATGACGCGCGAAACCTTCGAAGAGCTCGTGAGCCAGGCCCTCGACCGGATCCCGCCCGAACTGACCCGGGTGATGGACAACGTCGCCGTGTTCGTCGAGGACGAGCCCGCGGCCGACGATCCCGAGCTGCTGGGTCTCTACGAGGGCACCCCGCTCACGGACCGGGGCGAGTGGTACGCGGGCGTACTCCCCGACCGCATCTCGATCTACATGGGCCCCACCCTGCGGATGTGCCAGACCCCGGACGAGGTCGTCCACGAGGTCGCCGTGACCGTGATCCACGAGATCGCCCACCATTTCGGCATCGACGACGAGCG
The DNA here is from genome assembly GCF_042721055.1 of Streptomyces sp. NPDC058470. Taxonomy (NCBI): domain Bacteria; kingdom Bacillati; phylum Actinomycetota; class Actinomycetes; order Kitasatosporales; family Streptomycetaceae; genus Streptomyces; species Streptomyces sp. NPDC058470. The sequence continues at coordinate 18,353 of NZ_JBHXMF010000048.1, read as the reverse complement.
GCTTCACGAACTGGGCTGGGGCTGAGCCCGCGGCCCACCCCCGCATACCCACCCCCGCACTTGGGCATACGCGACCAATGGCCCGCGTCCTCGCTGCCGTGACCACCGCCCTGCACCGCATACGAAAGCCACGAAGGACCCGAACGAACCGAGGGACCCGAACGAACCGCGTCCGCCGCCCGCGGACGGCACCCCGCGTCCTCGCCCTCACCCGCCGCTACCGCGTCCGCCGCCCCCACCCGGCGTCCGAACTCGTCCACCAGCCCCACCCGTACGCCCGGGTCCTGGGGCTCATGACCGTCGTCCTGTTCGGCGCCTGGCTGGGGCTGCTGATCGTGGGGAACGTGCGCGTGCCGGTCGGCCCCATGGACACCACCATGACGCTGCGGCCCTCCCTCGACGGCGGCACGAAGATCAACATCGCCCCGCTGGGCGCCCTGGAGCTGCGCAGCCACGAGGCCCCGCTGCGCCTCGACGTGGACGTGGACCGGCTCGACCCGGTGCGCTCGCAGGCGCTGGTCGATCATCCGGAGCGGATCTCCGGGCTCCAGGACGAGGTCGCGCGGGATGTGGAGCACGGCACGCTCGATCTGGCCGTACGGTCCTGCGTGGCCGTCGTGTCCGGGGCCACGGCGCTCGGCCTCGCGGTCTACCGCCGGCCCCGCCGCGCCCTCGCGGCGGGCGGCCTGGCTCTCACCCTCCTCGCCGCCTGTGGAGGGACGGCCTTCGCCACCTGGAACCCCCACTCGGTCCTGGAGCCGAAGTACTCCGGGCTGCTCTCCTCCGCACCCTCCCTCGTCGGCAACGCCCGCAGCATCGTCAGCGAATTCGACGTCTACCAGAAGGAGTTGGCGCGCCTGGTGACGAACGTGACGAAGCTGTACGACGCCACCTCCACGCTCCCCGGCTACGAACCGGACCCGACCACCATCCGGGTCCTGCACGTCTCCGACATCCACCTCAACCCGGCGAGCTGGAAGATCATCGCGTCGCTCGTGGAGCAGTACGACATCAATGTGATCGTCGACTCCGGCGACACGATGGATCACGGTACGGCGGCCGAGAACGGCTTCCTGGACCCGATCGCGGACCTGGGGGCGCCGTACGTCTGGGTCCGGGGCAACCACGACTCCCTCATCACCCAGCACTACCTCGAAAAGATCAAGAACGTGCGCGTCCTGGACAAGGGCCGGGCGGTCACGGTCGCGGGCCTGCGTTTCGCGGGCATCGGCGACCCGTCGTTCACCCCTGACCGGGCGGTCGATCCAGGGGGCGCCCAGGCTCAGCGACTGGCGGGCGAACAGCTGGCGTCGGTGCTGCGCGACCAGCGGGTGGCGGGCACGCCCGTCGACATCGCCATCGCCCACGAGCCGGACGCCGCCCGCCGGACGGACGGCGAGGTGCCACTGGTCCTGGCGGGGCATCTGCACCACCAGGAGATGGAGGTCATGAAGGGCGGAACGCGGCTGCGCATCGAGGGGTCGACGGGCGGCAGCGGTCTGCGCGCCCTGGAGGGCAAATACCCCGACCCCATCGAGGCCTCCGTCCTCTACCTCGACCGGGACACCCGTCGGCTCCAGGCCTGGGACGAGATCAAGCTCGGCGGGCTGGGCCTGACGACGGCGGAGGTCAGCCGCCACCTCCCCGAGGAGAACAAGCCTGGCGCCGCGCCCCTGTCCCCCACACCGTCCGAGGAGGGCCCGACCCCGACTCCGTCCGGCGGCGGCTCGGCCCCCGCCCCCTCCGGGGGCACCCCCTGAAACCGTTTTGGCGATACCTCCCGCCATCCCATATGCTTCGGACGTCCCCGACGCGCTGCAAAGCGCCCAGGCGGGCCGATAGCCCTCATCGTCTAGCGGCCTAGGACGCCGCCCTTTCAAGGCGGTAGCACGGGTTCGAATCCCGTTGGGGGCACTTCACAGGTGGTTGTCGGGTTGTGATGTACGTTCATCCTGTTCCGCACCCCTCTGTCGCTTTTTATGCGATCGGCGGCCATCCCGCAGTAGCGGGATGGCCGCCTTTTCGTGCGTGGTGACCTGGAACGTCAAGTCCCAGAACCCACGCTTTGATTCTCTGCGAGCGCTGAGCACCCTGGCGGTCTCAGCGGTGCGGGCGCGTGCCGATGCCCGACACGCGGTGATCCTTCTTCGCGCATGCCGGGCATCGGCTTCCTGGACGGTGTGAGCTCCGCGGTCTAGGCGATCCGCAGGGCTTCGGTGGGCTGCATGCGAGCCGCCCGGAGGGCCGGGAGCAGGCCGGCGATCGCACCGATCACGATGGCCGCGCCGAGTCCGCCTCCCCAGGCGAGCGGCGGAACGATGGTGTCCCAGCCCTTGATGGTGGCGAAGACGGTGGTGGCCGTGAGGCCCAGGGCCACGCCGACCACGCCGCCCAGTGCGGCGAGCATGATCGCCTCGGCCAGGAACTGAAGGCGGATATTCCCCTTGGTGGCGCCGAGTGCGCGCCGGAGACCGATCTCGGAGCGGCGCTCAAGTACGGAGATGACCATGGTGTTGGCGACTCCGATGCCGCCGACGAGCAGGGCCACCGCCCCGAGGCCGAGGAAGAGGCCGTTGAACGCGGACTGGGTCGCCGCTCGGGCCTCAAGAGCGGCCGACGGCTGGGTGACGCTGACCTCATTGGCGTTGGCCGGGTTGGCCGTTCCGGCAAGCACCTTCTGGACGTCGGTGACATGGTCGTTCTGGGCCCGCACATAGATGGTGGTCGGGTAGCCGTCGAAGTCCAGGTACTTCTGCGCGGCCTCGTAGCCGACCAGCACCGAGGAGTCGACCTCGGGGGTCAGGGAGGCAGGCTCAAGGATCCCCACCACGGAGAACCACTGCCCGCCGACCCAGATCCGCGTTCCCTGGTGGATCTGGGCGATACCGAGACGAGTGGCGGCGGCCGAACCGAGCACCACGACGGGCTGTTCGGCGGTGGCTGCGTTGAGGTACCTGCCCTGGGCGACGGACGTCCGTACCGCGGCGGGAAGGTCGAGGCTCGTCGCACTGACGCTGAGACCGTTGGTGTTGGCCTCCGGGATGTACGGATTGCGGTACGCCTTGGCCTCGGTGGCACCGGTAGTCTCCACCGTTTCGACCTGGCTGTTCCGGCCGATCATCGCCGGAGCGATGAGGGGAAGCTTGGCGTTGTCTCCCCCGAGGGTCTGCCCCGGAGTGACCTTCAGCAGGTTGGTGCCCAGCTCGTCGAGCTTGGCCAGCAGGCCGGCCTGGGACGAGGCGGACAGCCCGAGCACCGCCACCATGGCCGCCACGCCGATGGCGATACCCAGCGCCGACAGCGCGGCCCGCATCCGCCTGGTACGCAGCCCGACACTGGCCGTCCTGGCCAGGTCGGACACATGCAGCCCGCCGGGAGAAGGAGCCGTGATGGTCATGGCAACTGCCTTTCGGTGGACAGAGGTTCGTCCGCCGAGCTGACATCGGCGACGATCCGGCCGTCGAGGACTTCGATCCGGCGCGGCAGTTGTGCGGCGAGATCACGGTCGTGCGTAATCACGACGAGGGTGGCGCCCTCGGCATTGAGCTCCTTGAGCAGCTTGAAAATCGCGGCGCCGTTGACGCTGTCGAGGTTGCCGGTGGGCTCGTCGGCCAGCACGATCGCAGGGTTGCCGACCAGCGCTCGGGCGATCGCGACCCGCTGCCGTTCACCTCCGGACAGCTGTGCCGGGCGATGGTCGATCCGATGACCGAGCCCCACCCGCGCCAGCGCCGTGGCCGCGGCCTCCATCCGCTCGGCGTGCCTGACGCCCGAATACAGCATCCCGTCCGCGACGTTCTGCAGAGCCGTGGCGTGTTGAGCGAGAAAGAACTGCTGGAAGATGAATCCGATCCGGGTGGCCCGCAGCCCTGCCAGTGCCCGGTCCGACATCTTGGCGACGTCATCGCCGACGATCTTGACCTTCCCCGAAGTGGGTCGGTCAAGGCTGCCCATCACCTGCAACAGCGTCGACTTGCCCGAGCCCGACGGGCCCACGATCGCGACCAGTTCGCCCCGCCGGATGGTGAAGCTGGCCTTGTCCAGCGCCACCACCGGAGACACCCCCGGGTATATCTTGCTCACCTCTTCCAGCTCCATCACCGGCTCGGCGAGGCGCCTGTCGGCGGCTTCCCTTGTCTCCTCCCTCACCTCTGTCATGTGCCCGGCACCACGACGTTCTGGCCGGCCTGCAGACCGGCACCGGTGACCTCGACGGTGCCCGCCGCGTCGTCGAACAGCCCCGTCTTCACCTGGATCAGACGATGCGTGCCGTCCGCGCTGACAACTTCGACCTCATACCCTCCGCCGGCCCGCGCCAGCAGCGCTTCCACCGGTACGGACAGCACGTCCTTCACCGTCTCGCTCACTATCGACACCTGCACGGGTGCCTGGTCGAGCTGACCGGTCGCCTTCGGGTCCGACGGCTTGATCCGCACGTCGATGGTGGTCTTGCCGTCCGCCTCCGTCGCCACCTTGCCGACCGACGACACCACACCCTCGGTGATCTTGCCGTTGGGCAGCGTGATGCTCACCTTGTCGCCGACTGCCACGTCGGACTGCTGGCTCGCACTCAGCTCGACGGTGACCTGCCGCTTGGTCGAGGAGACCTGCAGGACCGAACTGCCGGGCGCCGCCTTGCCGCCGCGCAGCGCTTCGACCTTGGTGACCCTGACCTCGTCCTGCGGCATGAACACCGCCTGTCCGAGCGACAGTTTCCCGGTCTCCTCAAGGCCCACGTCGTCCTGCAGCTCCATGAGGGCCCAGCGGGTCTGCCGGCTGAAGTAGTCCGAGTCGGGGTCGATCTGGTCCTTGGTGGCGTATCCGAGCTCGACGAGCGCGGCGTTCAGCTGCCGGACGTCAGCGCCCTCCATCCCGCGACTCAGCTCCCGGTAGGCGGGCGTAGCGGCGCCCTTGAGAAGGATCACCGGCTTTCCGTCCACCCAGTAGAGCGCCTCGCCCTGACTGACCGTCTGTCCCACGGCCGGCAGCTTCGTGGCCGTGCCATCGACGTTGTTGATCACGTCGTACGAACCGGCGTAACCCAGCGTCCCGTCCTCCTGGGTCCGCGAGGACAGGGTTCCCTGAGTCACCTTCGCCAGAGAGGTCGAGGAGTCCGTGGCTGTGGTCGCCGACGCCTCGTTGTCCGTCCACTTGTTCATCGGGTCGGTGATGGCGACCCCCGCGCCGCCTACCGCGACCAGGGCCACGACGGCTGCCGCCAACCGTCCGCGGCGTCGGGGCCGGGGACGCCGCTGCGGCGCTTCGGACGGCTCGGCCTGGGTGCCTTCGGTCGGGATCTGTGTCGCGGTCACTGCGGCCCACCCTGCAGGTCACCCGGGAGGTACTGCTGGCAGGCCTCGCTCGCCTTCTTGTACTCGGACGACTCGACGTCGATACCGGACCCCTGCTCCAACAGGCCCTGGTTGGACTGCGGGTCCGGGAACTTCGGCACGCCGTTCTCACGCATGCACTTGGCGTAGTCGAGTTGCTCCTGGGTCGGCGCGTTGTCCCCGTCCCCGCTCCCGCCCCGATTCGGGGCGTAGGTCTTGCACTTGTCGTCCGCCTTCTTGAACGAGTCGGACTTCGGGTCGATTCCCTCGGGCAGGGTGAGACCTCCCCCGGCCTGCGGGTCCGGGAAGTCCGCCACTCCGTTGGTGCGCATGCACTCGGCATAGGCGAGCATCTGCGATGTCTCGCTGCTCTGCGAGGACGTCGCGCTCGCCTTCGCGTCCTTTTCCTCGCCGCCGCAGGCGCCGGCGGCAAGCGCGACGGCCGTCAGCAGGACGGCCATGCTGCCGGTTCGGCGCAGCCGCCTCTTCCGGGCCGTGTTCCGATCTGTCTCATGGCTGACGGTGACTGTCATGGGGCTCCCCTGGCTTTCCATTAATGGCCTCGCTTCCGGCATGTGTCCTTTCTATGGGGGCGGCGGTTTCGCGGGAGTTTCACTCCGCGGAGGCGTCAGTGCGCCCGGTTGAAGAAGAGAGTCCCGCCCTGCGGACGGGGGTCCGGCAGGACGGGACGGATGAGGGGCTGGCGGTGACGGTGACGGTGGCAGTGGCAGTGGCAGTGGCTCTCTATCGCTCCTGCAGCTTCGCGGAAACCTGGCGTCCGATCTCCAGGAGGGGTTGCCCCTGCAGCATGCTGTCGTGATCGGAATTGATCAGCGTGCTCTCGATGCTCCCGTCCACGTAGGGCGTCCAGGTGTCCGGAGCGTCGGCCGCCGGCACGAAGTCCGGGCGCCCCTGCGCCGCGACGAAGAGCAGCAGATCGCCTCGGAAGAGCCGCGGTGTGAAGCTCTCCAGGAGCCGGATGTTGTTCGAGTTGACCTTACGGATCTCCGAGAGCAGCCGGACCTTCGTCGTCGGGTCCTGCCCGGGCCCGGGGCTCGGCTTGTGCGCCTGGAACGGGAAACCGTCGAGACTGACCAGCAGGGCCACCTCCTCGCCCTGGTCCTGGAGGTGGGTCGCCACGGCGTGCGCGACGGTTCCGCCGAACGACCAGCCCAGCAGGTGGTACGGGCCGGTGGCCTGGACGGCCCGGATCTGATCCGCGTAGTCCGCGGCCATGTCCTCCAGCGTCTCCGGGAGCGGCTCATCGACGCCGTACCCGCGTGCCTGGATTCCGTAGACAGGGCGGTCCGACGGAAGTTGCCCGAGGAGTTCCCTGTAGCACCAGCTCAGTCCGGTGCTCGGATGGATGCAGAACAGCGGAGGCTTGTCGCCATCGGCCCGCAGCGGCAGTACGAGACCGAGGTCGTCGGCGCCGGTGCCGCTGCCCAGCAATCGGGCGAGCTCCTCGACGGTCTGTGCGGTGAAGAGCGAGCGGATGGTCACCTCGGCCTCCAGCACCGCCCGGATCCGGGCGATCAGCTGCATCGCCAGCAGGGAGTCACCCCCTCGGTCGAAGAACGACGTGTCGGCGCTCACCGATTCCAGACCGAGCACCTCGGCGAACAGCGCGCACAGCACTTCCTCCACCGGCGTCTGAGGACCGCGGCCCCTGGCCGCTCCCTCGAAGTCGGGGGCGGGCAGCGCGGCCCGGTCGAGCTTGCCGTTCTCGGTGAGCGGCAGCGCGTCCAGCACCATCACCGCGGCCGGGACCATGTGCTCCGGCAGACGGTCACCGACAAAGTCGCGCAGTGCCTGCGTGTCCACCCCATCCGCGCCCTCGACGCCGGGAACGACATAGGCGATCAGCCGCTTGTCGCCCGGCCGGTCCTCCCTGACGACCACCGCGGCCTGCCCGATGCTCTCGTGAGCGGCGATCGCGGCCGCGATCTCGCCGGGCTCGACCCGGAAGCCGCGGATCTTCACCTGCTCGTCCGCACGACCCGCGAACAGCACCTGCCCGTCGGACGTCCAGCGCGCCCGGTCCCCCGTGCGGTACATCCGGGCACCGGAACCGCCGTACGGACAGGCCACGAACCGCTCCGCCGTCAGACCTGAACGGCCCACATAGCCGCGCGCCAACTGCGCACCCGCGACATACAGTTCACCCAGCATGCCCGGGGCGACCGGCTGCAGCGCGTCGTCCAGCACATACAGGCGGGTGTTGGCCAGCGGCCTTCCCACCGGCACGACCCCCGACGCCGCCATCTCCTGTGTCAGACGAGTCGTCGCGACCCCGATCGTCGCCTCGGTCGGACCGTAGTGGTTGAACACGTCGCCCGCGCCGGCCGATGCCAGCAACTGCCCCACCAACTCGGGCGAGGCCGCCTCACCGCCCAGCACCAGCGACTTCGCCGGCACCACCGCACTCGCACCCAGCGCCGCCACGTGCGAGGGCACCGCCTTCAGATGGTCGATCCGATGCTCGGCCAGGTACCGGGACACCGCCACCGGATCAGTGACCGCCTCCTCCGCCAGTACATGCAGCTCACCACCCGAGGCCAGACTCGCGAACACCATCGTGTTCCCCAGATCCGTGGCCTGCGCCTGCAACACCGCATACCGGCCACCCGAGGAGCCGAACCCGAGCCGTTCCCGCACCGCCGAGACATAGTTGGCCAGCGCTCCGTGCGTGACGGCGACACCCTTCGGCCGCCCGGTGGACCCCGACGTGTAGATCACATACGCCAGCCGGCCCGGCTCCAGAACCCTGTTCAGCCGCTCCGGGGACTCGGCCGCGATCGCCTCCGCGGCCTCATCCAGCGGTATGAGAAGAGCCGCACCGACCGGCGCTTCCTCCAGCGCTTCGGCAGTGCCCAGTACCACCGCCGCACGGCTGTTGGCCACCATGTAGGCGAGGCGGTCCTCGGGGTACTCCGGGTCCAGCGGCAGATACGCGCCGCCCGCCTTCCACACCGCCAGCAGGGCCACGATCATGTCGGCTCCCCGGGGCAGGAACAGACCGACCATGGTCTCCCGGCCGACGCCGATGCCCGTCAGATACCGGGCCAGCCGGTTCGCGCGCGCGTCCAGCTCCGCGTACGACAGCACCTCGGAACCACTGCGCACCGCGGGGGCGTCCGGTGTCTCGTCCGCCCAGGCCTGGACGAGATCCACCAGCGTCCCCGGGCGGACCGGCTGAGCCGTGTCGTTCCACTCCGCCACGACCCGGGAGCGCTCGGCCTCCTCCAGGACATCGATCCCGCTGACCCGCGCAGTCGGGTCTGCCGCGACCTGCTCCAGTATTCGAACCAGCCGGCCCGCCAGCGCCAGGGCGGTGTCCTGGTCGAACAGATCCGTCGCGTAGAGGATGTCACCGCCCATCCCTGACGGCTGGCCCTCGGCATCGCGGTGCTCCAACACGGTCACCAGGAGGTCGAACCGGGCCGCCCGATCCGACGGGTCCGGCAGGGGACTGACCTGAAGCCCCGGCCGGTCCCAGAGCTGTCCGCCGTCCTCTCCCCAGGCGGCGGCGCTCTGCACTGCCAGAGAGATCTGGAACAGCGGGTTGCGGCCCAGGGACCGGAACGGATTGAGATCGTCGACGAGACGTTCGAACGGCACATCCTGATGGGTGTAGGCGGCCAGGTCGGTCTCGCGCACGCGGGCCAGCAGCTCGGTGAACGACGGATCCTCGCTCAAGTCCGTTCGCAGCACCAGGGTGTTGACGAATGACCCGGCCAGCTCGTGCAGTGCGGCGTCACTGCGGCCGGCGACCACGGTGCCGATGGGAATGTCGTTTCCCGCGCCTATGCGCGAGAACAGCACCGCCAACGCGGCGTGAACGAGCATGAACGTGGTCGCGTTGCCCTGCTGAGCGACCTCGACCAGCCGGGCGTGAACCTGCGGATCGACGTGCAGTGGAACACTGTCGCCCCGGAACGAAGACCTCGCCGGACGCGGTCGGTCCGTCGGCAGTTCCAGCTCCTGCGGCGCACCGGCCAGGTTCTCGCGCCAGTAACCCACCTGCTCACTGATCAGGCTGTCGGGGTCGTCGAGGTCGCCGAGGACCTCGCGCTGCCACAGTGCATAGTCGACGTACTGCACCGGCAAGGGTTCCCAACCTGGCGCCCGGCCCTCGCACCGCGCCGCGTAGGCCATCTCGATGTCGTGTGTGATCACGCCCATCGACCAGCCGTCCGAGGCGATGTGATGCACCACGACCAGCAGCACGTACTCCGACGGACCCGTCACCAACAGCCAGGCCCGCCACGGCAGATCGACGCTCAGGTCGAAGCCGCGGCCCGCGTGTTCGGCGACGACCTCACCGAGCTGGCCCTCGGTGGTCTCGACCACCACGAGCGGCGGACGTCCGGCCGCCCCCTCAAGTATCTGCTGGCGGGGAACTCCATCGGTGTCGGGGAAGATCGTCCGCAGGCTCTCGTGCCGGTCCGCCAGATCACCCAGCGCGGCCTCCAACGCCGCCACATCCAGCTCACCGGACATCCGCAGCGCCAACGGCATGTTGTAACCCGCGCCCTCACCGACTCCCTCCAGCCGGTTCAGGAACCGCATCCGCTGCTGCGCGTACGACAACGGCAGCACCTCGGGCCGCTCCTGCCGCGTCAGAGCCCTCTGTACGTCACCACGCTCGCTGTCGATCAGCCGGGCCAGGCCGGCGACCGTCGGCGAGGTGAACAGCTCCCGGATGCCCACCTCGGCGTTCAGGGCGGACCGGATCCGGGCGATCAGCCGCATCGCCAGCAGCGAGTCACCACCGACGTCGAAGAACGAGGACTCCGCTCCCACCGATTCCAGACCGAGCACATCGGCGAAGAGCGCGCACAGCTCTGCTTCGACCGGTGTCGCGGGCCCACGGCCGTCGGCCACTCCCGCGAAGTCGGGAGAAGGCAGGGCGGCCCGGTCGAGCTTGCCGTTGACGGTGACCGGCAGCGACTCCAGCACCATCACCACCGGCACCATGTACTCCGGCAGCCGTGCTCCGGCGAACTCCCGCAGCGTCGTCACCTCGACCGCACGGCCGACGAGGGGGACCACGTAGCCCACCAGACGCCTGTCCCCCGGGCGGTCCTCGCGGACCACCACCGCCACCTGACCCACACTCTCGTGCCCGGCGAGTACCGTCTCGATCTCGCCCAGCTCGATCCGGAACCCACGGATCTTCACCTGCTCATCCGTGCGCCCCGCGAAGACCAGCTCGCCCTCTTCCGTCCAGCGGACCAGGTCACCGGTTCGGTACATCCGCTCACCCGAAGCGGCATACGGGGATGCCACGAACCGCTCCGCCGTCAACCCGGGCCGCCCGAGGTACCCACGGGCCAGGCCCGGCCCCGCCACATACAGCTCACCCGTCACGCCGACCGGAACCGGCTTCAGATACTCGTCGAGCACATAGAGTCGCGTGTTGTCGATCGGGCGGCCGATCGGCACCGGCCCGTCGCCGACGTGGGTCAGCGGCTCACTCATCGACGCGCAGACCGTGACCTCGGTCGGACCGTACGCATTGATGAGCCGACGGTCCGACCAGCGCTCCACGAGCGACGGCGGGCATGCCTCACCCGCGACCACGAGCGTTTCCACGCACTCGGGCAGACTCTCCACCGTCGCCAGCACCGAGGGCGGAACCGTCAGATGAGTGACGCCGAACTGACCCGCCACCTCATCCAGCGATCCCAGCGGCGGCAGTCTGTCCGCGCCGGCCATCACCAGCGATGCCCCGGACAGTAGCGCCATGATCAGTTCCCAGACCGCGGCGTCGAAACTCAGCGACGACAGCTGCAGGATCCGGGAGTCGGGAGTCACGCCGAGCCGGTCGATCTGGGTGGCCGCGAGGTTGCCGATGCCTTGGTGTGTGACCACCACACCCTTCGGCCGCCCCGTCGACCCCGACGTATAGATCACATACGCCGGATCTGTCACCCGGCCGCCCATGACCAGAGCCTCGGACGGCCGGGCCCGCACAGCGGCGACCACATCGGGAGCATCGAAAACCAGCCGAGCTGTCCCGGAAGGCACCACCGACTCGGTCCCGGACGTGCACACCACCAAGGCCGGAGCCGAGTCCTCCAGCATGAACGTGATCCGGTCCGCCGGATACGCCGGGTCCACCGGGACGAATCCAGCGCCTGCCTTCACCACACCCAGCAGCACGGCCACCAGATCCGCCGACCGCTCCATCGCCACACCGACCAGATCGCCCCGGCCGACACCACGAGCGGTCAACTCACCCGCAACCCGGTTCGCCGCCGCGTCCAACTCGGCATACGACCACTCCCGCTCCGCCCCCACCACGGCGACGGCCTCCGGTGAACGGCGCACCTGGGCCTCGAACAACTCCGGCAGCGTGCCGGAGGGAACCGTACGAGCGGTGGCATTCCACTCAGCTACGACCCGGGCCCGCTCGTCTTCGCCCAGCACGTCGATGTCGCTGAGCCGGACCCCGGGGTTGGAGGCGATCTGCTCCAGCACCAGGACCAGACGATCGGACAGCGCTTCGACCGTCTGCTCGTCGAACAGGTCGGTCGCGTGCACGAGCATGCCGGTGATCCCGGCGGGACTCCCCTCTCCGTCGCGGAGTTCGGACAGGTCCACCGACAGATCGACGCGAGCCGTGGCCGCGTCCGACTCGGGCAGCAGCGGACGGACCCGCAGGCCCGCGGTGTCCGGGAGCCGCTGGTCACCCTGGGGAGCACCCTGGAGTGTCAGGGACACCTGGAAGAGTGGGTTGCGGGACAGCGACCGGGCCGGACTGAGCGCTTCGACCAGGCGCTCGAACGGCACATCCTGGTGCGCGTAGGCGGCCAGGTCGGTCTCCCGAACCCGCGCCAGCAGCTCGGTGAACGACGGATCCTCACTCAAGTCCGTACGCAGCACCAGGGTGTTGACGAAGAATCCGGTGAGCTCGTCCAGTGCCGCGTCGCCGCGGCCCGCCGTCGCCGTTCCGATCGGGATGTCGTTGCCGGCGCCCATGCGCGAGAGCAGGACCGCAACCGCGGCATGCATGACCATGAACATGGTCGCCTTGCCCCGCTGTGCGACCCCTACCAGCCGGTGGTGAAGCCGCGGTGCCACCCACACGGGAACGGCACGGCCCTCGAACGAGGACACGGCAGGACGCGGCCGGTCGGTCGGAAGCAGCAGCTCCTCGGGCGCTCCGGCCAAGGTCCGCCGCCAGTAGTCGATCTGACGATTGATCAGGCTGTCGGGGTCGTCGAGGTCGCCCAGGACCTCGCGCTGCCACAGCGCATAGTCGGCATACTGCACAGGCAAGGGTTCCCAACCTGGCGCCCGGCCCTCACACCGCGCCGCGTACGCGGTCGTGATGTCGTGCGTCATCACGCCCATCGACCAGCCGTCCGAGGCGATGTGATGCACCACGATCAGCAGCGCGAACTCGGACGGGCCTGTCACCAGGAGCCGCACGCGCCAGGGCAGATCGACGCTCAGGTCGAAGCCATGGCCCATGTGCTCGGCGACGACCTCACCGAGCTGGCCCTCGGTGGTCTCGACCACCACGAGCGGCGGACGTCCGGCCGCCCCCTCAAGTATCTGCTGGCGGGGAACTCCATCCGTGTCGGGGAAGATCGTCCGCAGGCTCTCGTGCCGGTCCGCCAGATCACCCAGCGCGGCCTCCAGCGCCACCGCATCCACCTCACCCGACAGGCGCAGCGCCAACGGCATGCTGTAGCCCGCGCCCTCACCGACCCCCTCCAGCCGGTTCAGGAACCACATACGCTGCTGCGCGAACGACAACGGCAGCACCTCCGGCCGGGGCTGCGGCACCAAAGCGATACGAGTCTCACCGTCGGCGTCGGCGATCAGACGCGCCACTCCCGCCACCGTCGGTGCGCTGAACAGCTCCCGGATGCTGAGTTCGGTCTCCACCACCGCACGGATCCGGGCGATCAACCGCATCGCCAGCAGCGAATCACCACCCAGATCGAAGAACGAAACCTCCGCCCCCACCGACTCCACACCCAGCACCTCACCGAACAGCCCGCACAACACCTCCTCCATCGGAGTAGCAGGACCACGACCACCAGCAAATCCCGACACCTCCGGTGCCGGCAGCGCGGCCCGGTCCAGCTTGTCGTTCACCGTCAACGGCAGAGCATCCAGCACCACGAAGGCCGCCGGCACCATGTACTCCGGCAGCGCCTCAGCAACGTACTCCCGCAGGGAACCAAGACCCCCGCCGGCCCTTGCGACCACATACGCGACCAGCCGCTTGTCCCCCGGCCGGTCCTCCCGCACCACCACAGCCGCCTGACCGACCATCTCGTGCGCGGCAAGCACCGCCTCGACCTCACCCGGCTCCACCCGGAACCCACGGATCTTCACCTGCTCATCCGCACGCCCCACAAACGACAACTGGCCGTCGGCGGTCCACGCGGCCAGATCACCCGAGCGATACATCCGCTCACCCTCACCGAACGGACACGGCACAAACCGCTCCGCCGTCAGATCCGCACGCCCCACATACCCACGCGCCAGACCCGGACCCGCCACATACAACTCACCCACCACACCCACCGGAACCGGCTGCAGGAAGCCGTCCAGTAGATAGATCCGCGAATTACCGATCGGGCGGCCGATCGACGGGGGCTGGTCCTCCGCCCTGATGCTCTGCTCGACGAGACCGGCCGTGGTGATCACCGTCACCTCGGTCGGACCGTAGGCATTCCACACCCGCGCCCCAGGCGTCCACCGGCTCACCAAGTCCGCGTTCACCCGCTCAGAACCCACGATCCAGTTGCCCACACCGGGAACAGACGCCGGATCCAGCACCGCCAGCAGCGACGGGACGACGCTGGCCACACTCACCCCGGCGGAACGGATCATCTCCGCCAGCGCCTCAGGATCCGTCCGCTCCTCACCCGACGCGATCGCCAACGTCCCGCCCGCCGCCAACGTGACCACCACATCCAGCACCGCCGCATCAAAACTGAACGACGCAAACTGCAACGCCACCACACCCACACCCACACCCAGCACCGGCCGCATCACCTCAGCCAGATTCACCACACCCCGATGCGCAACCGCCACACCCTTGGGACGCCCCGTCGACCCCGACGTATAGATGACATACGCAAGCTGCCCAGGCTCCACCACCGTCTCCAACGGCACCCCGGAACCAGCCGCAATCACATCCTGCGCCTCATCCAGCAACACAACACGCACCCCATCGAGGGGCACCCCTGCCAGCGTGCCCGTCGTACCCAGCACTACCGCCGCACCACTGTCCGAGACCATGAACCCCAGGCGGTCCGCCGGATACTCCGGATCCAACGGCACATACGCACCCCCCGCCTTCCACACCGCCAACAACGCCACCACCATGTCCACCCCACGCGGCAGACACAGACCCACCACACTCTCCCGGCCCACCCCCACACCCGTCAGATACCGCGCCAACCGATCCGCACGACCATCCAACTCCCCATACGACAACACCTCACCACCACACCGCACCGCCACCACACCCGGAGTACGCACCACACACGCCCCGAAAAGATCCAGGAAAGTACCCTCCGACACCGGCCGAACCGTGTCATTCCACTCAGCCACCACACGCGACCGCTCGACCTGATTCAGCACATCAATCTCACTCACCCGCACCTGCGGATCAGCCGCCATCTGCTCCAAAATCCGAACAAGCCGATCAAGCAGCGCGCGGGCGTTGTCGTCGTCGAAAGTGTCCAACCGGTGGCTCAGCCGGAACTTCAGGCCGCCCATCGGGCCCACGACCAGCGACAGCGGGAAGTTGGTGGTTTCCCGGAAGCCGGCATCGCTGTGTATCAAGCCACCCGGCCCTGTCGGTTTCTCCTCTTCGTCCGGCGGCTGCTGTCCGTTCACGCCTGCGGGGAAGTTCTCGAACGCCATCAGCGTGTCGAACCGGGCACCGGGTCCGGCCAGGCGCTGGATGTCACTCAGGCTCAGGTACTGGTGGTCCATCAGCACTGTCTGCTGCGCCTGCAGCTCCCTCAGCATCCCGGCGACCGTCTGCGCCGGATCGAACTCCACACGTACCGGAACAGTGTTGATGAACAGACCCAGCATGTTGTCCGCGCCCGGCAGATCCATCGGACGCCCGGCCACGCTCGCACCGAAGACCACATCCCGACGCCCCGTCAGCTTGCCCACCAGCAAAGCCCAGGCCGCCTGCACCACCGTGTTCAACGTCAGACCATGCACACGGGTCAGCTCGGCCAGCGCCTCATCCAGTGCCGGGCTCGCCTGGCCGTTCACCGTGCTTGAAGGTCCGGGTGTCGCGTCGCGCAGGTTCGGCGCGACCAAGGTCGGCTCATGCGCTCCCGCCAGGGCCCGCCGCCACGACTCCCGTGCGGCTTCCTTGTCCTGACGCGCCAGCCAGGAGAGGTACTCCCGGTACGGGGTCACCGCGGGCAGCCCACTCGTGCCGCCACCCTCCCCGTAGGCAGTCCACAGCTCCTGCATCAGGATCGGCAGCGACCAGCCGTCCAGCAGGATGTGATGCAGCGTCACCGACATCCGATACCGGTCCGCGCCCACCTTGGCCACCAGCACCTTCAACAACGGCGGCACCGCCATGTCAAAGCCCTGAGCCTGCTCCTCAGCACCGACCCGCTCGGCCTCGGCCAACGCCGCGTCCTCGGCCAGACCGGACAGATCCACCTCCCGCCAGGGGAGCGTGACCCTCCGCCTGACCAGCTGGACCGGGTCTCCCAAGCTGCGCCGCTGGAAGCCGGCCCGCAGGCTCTCGTGCCGGTCGAGCATGGCCTGCCAGGACGCCCGTAACACCACTGTGTCGAGCTTGCCCTGCAGGCCTATGCTGATCTGCTCCACATATACGTCCGTGCCCTTCTCGTCGTACACCGCGTGGAAGAGCATGCCTTCCTGCAGCGGTGACAGCGGCCAGACGCCGACCAGCGCGGAGTCGTTCATGTCATGCCCCCTCATCGATCTGCTGTGCCATGGCTTCGAACTCGTCCAGCTCGTCCTGACTGATATCCACCAACGGGAAGTCCGAGGGGGTATAGCCACCGCTGCCGGAATCAGAGGTGTGGGTGACCAGGCCGGTCAGCATGGCCGCCCAGTTGTCGAGCAGGGCCTGGATCGTCGTCTCCTCCAGTAGCTCGCCGGGCCAGGCGATGCCCAGCGAGAGCTCAGGGCCATCGAGCTGGTCGTGGGCGATCGCGATGACCTCCAGGGCATGCATGGCAGGGACTTCTGTGTCAGTGCCGCCTGCGCTTTCACCCGATGGCTGCCAGGCCTGCAACCGGTCGGGCTGCGCGCCCGCCTGGTCGGCCCGCTTCGGTGCCTGGACCCGTCCCAGGTAGTTGAAGCCGATCTGGGCCGTCGGGAGCACTGCGAGTTCCGGCGCGGTCTCAGGGTTGAGGTAACGGAGCATGCCGTACCCCAGACCGTCGCCCGGCACCGCCCGCAACTGCTCCTTGACCCGCTTCACAGCCCCGCCCGCAGCCGGGCCGCCCGCCCTCAGGACAGCAAAGTCGGTGGTCCCTGGGTCGAGCCGTACGGGATATGTACTGGTGAACCAGCCCACGGTGCGGGACAGATCGTCGCTGTTGCTCAGCGGGACACGGCCGTGGCTCTCCACATCGACCAGGAACCCGCCGGCCGTATTCTGGCCCTGCTTGCGCCGCCATTCGGCGATCGCCGCGGTCAGCCCTGTCAGCAGTACGTCGTCGATCCCGGCGTGGAACGCGGTCGGAACGGTGGTCAGCAGAGCCGAGGCGATCTCGACGGGAACCTTCACCGACAGAAAGCTCATCGTGGCTTCGGTGTCCCGCTCGCGGTCCACGGGCCGTGAGGTGAGCACCGGGTCCGGGCCCTTGAGCAACTCGGTCCACTGCGGCAGCTCAGCCCGTGTCTCCTCGCTGTCAGCCTGTACGGCCAGTTCACGGGCCCAGTGCCGGAACGACGTCGGAACCGACTGCAGAGCCGTTTCCCTGCCGACGGCGAGGGCCACGTAGGCTTCCGCGAGGTCCGGGGGCAGGAGCCGCCAGGAGACACCGTCCACCACCAAGTGGTTGACGACCATCATGATGCGTCCGGCGGTGTCCGGTCCGGCGTCGAACCACACCACCTGAAGCATCACACCGGCCTGCGGATCCAGCCTGCCGATGGCCGCTTCCGTGTGCTCGCCGAACAGACGGCGCCGTTCATCGTCGCCCTCCACCCCGATCGCGTCGACCCGGCGTACCCACGACTCGACCGAGACCGTCTCCGGCACGACCAGCCGCCACACCTCACCGGCCTCCTCCAACCGTGCCCGCAGTGCGTCGTGGTGATCCACCAGTGCCTGCACCGCATCGGTCAGGACCGCAAAGTCCAGGCCCGCCGGAGCCACCAGCATCTGGGACTGGTTGGACTGGTTCACCTTGTCCAGGCCCGCTCGCTCGATCAGCTCGTGCATGACCGGGGTCAACGGCACTTCACCGACTCCGGAATCGCCTCCGCCGACCGCGACGCCGTCAGCCAGTTGATCAGCGACAGCTGCCAACGCCTCAGGAGTCTGGTGCTCGAACACCTGGCGGGCGGTGATCACCAGGCCCGCCTTCCGGGCACCCGACACCAACAGCATCGACATGATCGAGTCACCACCGAGCTCGAAGAACGAGTCCTCGACCCCCACCCCCTCCAAGCCGAGCGTGTCCGCGAACAACCCGCACAGCAGTTCCTCGACGGGCGTCTGGGGCCCTCGACCCACACCCACCGCGAGCTCAGGCGCGGGCAGCGCGGACCGGTCCAGCTTGCCGTTCACCGTCAACGGCAGAGCATCCAGCACCACGAAAGCCGTAGGGACCATGTACTCCGGCAACCGGGCACCCGCGAACTCCCGCAGCACCGCCGGCTCGAAGCCCTCCCCACCCGGGACGACATAAGCGACCAGCCGCTTGTCCCCCGGCCGGTCCTCACGCACCACCACAGCCGCCCGACCGACCATCTCGTGCGCGGCAAGCACCGCCTCGACCTCACCCGGCTCCACCCGGAACCCACGGATCT
>NZ_JBHXMF010000047.1:0-75548 GCF_042721055.1 Streptomyces sp. NPDC058470 | reverse complement strand
ATCTACTGACGGCCACGTAAGCCATCAGGTGTTGCGAGGACCCCGAGAATCCGCCCGCAGCCGGGGGCATCGTCGGAGTACGTGGGGTGCTGGACGCCGTCCTGGACACGGGTGGGCCCTGGATGTATGGGGTCCCGGACTCCGGGTGGGTCCTCGGGTCAGCCCTGGTAGGGCTCGCCCGGTTGATTCTCGGCTCAGCCCTGGTAGGGCACGGACTTGAGGATCCTCACCGAGGCGAGCTTTCCGTTCGGCAGCTCGTACTGGGCGTCCTCGCCGACCTTCTTGCCGCTCACGCCGGAGCCCAGCGGGGACTGCGGCGAGTACGTCTCGATGTCGGCGCTCGCGTACTCGCGCGATGCCAGCAGGAAGTCCAGGGTGTCGTCCTCGTCGCCGTCGAAGGCGATGGTGACGACCATGCCGGGTGCGACCACACCGTCCGCCGCGGGGGCCTCGCCGACCTTGGCCTTCTCCAGGAGCTGGGTCAGCTGGCGCACACGGAGCTCCTGCTTGCCCTGCTCCTCCTTGGCCGCGTGGTACCCGCCGTTCTCCCGCAGGTCGCCCTCCTCGCGCGCCGCCGCGATCTTGGTGGCGATCTCCGTGCGCGCGGGACCAGACAAATACTCCAGCTCGGCCTTGAGCTGGTTGTACGCCTCCTGGGTCAGCCAGGTGACGTTCTCGCTGGTCTGGGTCACAGGTGCTCCTCGTAGGTACTGGAAATACAAAGCATCGCCCTACCCAGAAGAATGTTCCTTCACAGGTGGGCGAAACCACGAGCCTAACAATTCAGCGGCTGAAGGGGGAGGACATAAGACATCAGAATTACGTCAACGCAGGTCAGCACGTAAGTGCTGGGGGTGACGTCAGTCGTCGTAGCAGCCCAGCAGCTCCGCGGTGGTGCCCTTGGCGGTCGTGCGCAGGGTGAGGACCTTGTCGATGCGGGACGCGTCCTGGTCGAAGCGGAAGTCCGCGCGGCCCACCTCGGCGCCGTCCGCGGCCTGTGAGCGCAGCGTGCAGTAGCCGTGGGCGTCCGCGTCCTTGCGTACTTCCAGGTGCACCTCGACCGCGGTGTCCGAGGCACTGAACGTGATCACCTCGGCGCTGATCTTGGTCCCGGCGATGTGGTCGTACCCGTACCAGCCGATGAGCACGAGCAGGATCCCGCCCAGCACACCTCCGACGACCTTGAGTTTCCGGTCGGCGCGCTCGTCCGCGGAGCGGCCGTACCGGCCCTCGGGCAGCTGCGTGCTCGCCGTACTCATGGTCGTCCTCTCGGCGGGGGTGGCGGCATGGGTCCAGGAGGCCCAGGGGCCGGGCCCCGGAATTATTCGCCCCCCGATTCCGTCACTATAGAAGCCGCCCATCGAGCTGATTCACGCCGGGCGCCGACTTGCCGACTGGCCGACTTACTGAGGATTGAGTCTTGACTGACCAGCTGCGACTGATGGCCGTGCACGCCCACCCCGACGACGAGTCGAGCAAGGGCGCCGCCACCATGGCGAAGTACGTGTCCGAGGGGGTGGACGTGCTGGTCGTGACCTGCACGGGCGGCGAGCGCGGCTCCATCCTCAATCCGAAGCTTCAGGGTGACAAGTACATCGAGGAGCACATCCACGAGGTACGCAAGAAGGAGATGGACGAGGCGCGCGAGATCCTCGGCATCAAGCAGGAGTGGCTCGGCTTCGTCGACTCGGGCCTGCCCGAGGGCGACCCGCTGCCGCCGCTCCCCGAGGGCTGCTTCGCGCTGGAGGACGTCGACAAGGCCGCCGGCGAGCTGGTGAAGCAGATCCGCGCCTTCCGTCCGCAGGTGATCACCACGTACGACGAGAACGGCGGCTACCCGCACCCCGACCACATCATGACCCACAAGATCTCGATGGTGGCGTTCGAGGCGGCGGCGGACGCCGAGAAGTACCCGGAGTCGGAGTTCGGTCCGGCGTTCCAGCCCCAGAAGCTCTACTACAACCAGGGCTTCAACCGTCCGCGCACCGAGGCGCTGCACAATGCCCTCCTTGAGCGTGGCATGGAGTCGCCGTACGGGGACTGGCTGAAGCGGTGGTCGGAGTTCGAGCGCACCGAGCGCACGCTGACCACGCACGTTCCGTGCGCCGAGTTCTACGAGATCCGCGACAAGGCGCTGATCGCGCACGCCACGCAGATCGACCCCGACGGCGGCTGGTTCAAGGTCCCGTTGGACCTCCAGAAGGAGGTTTGGCCGACCGAGGAGTACGAGCTCGTGAAGTCCCTCGTCGATACCTCCCTCCCCGAGGACGACCTCTTTGCGGGCATCCGCGACAATGCCTGACATGAGCGCAAGCCTGGCACTGACGCACCTCGTCCCCCTCGCCAAGGAGGTCGACGAGAACAAGGTCACCCCCGGCGTCCTCGGCTTCATCGTCTTCGCGGCGATGGCCCTGGCGGTGTGGGCACTGATGAAGTCCATGAACCGGCACATGGGGAAGGTCAACGACACCTTCGAATCGGGTGCCTCCGGCAAGGGGGGCGGGGGTGGCTCCGGGGAGGCGCCCGGCGGCCCGGACGCCTCAGCCGGGGAAACCTTGCCCGCGAAGACCTCACCGGCGAAGGCCGAGAAGGGCTGAGCTGACCGGCGCAGGCCGGGAGACCTGACCCGCGGTGAGCCGCCACGCCTCTCTGTGGCGTGGCCGGTGAGCGCCGGTGGTGGCTGAGCCGTCAGCGGGCGCGGGGGGGGGTTTGTCAGCGTACGCCGGTACGGCGAGGTGCCCGTCGGCGTGCGCTGCCGGTGAAGCCGTGGTGCCGTACGGAGTCGGTCGGTCCGGGAGCGGGGGCTCAGCGGGTCCGTGCGGCGCCTGTCGGGCATACGCCGGTTACGCGCGGTGTTCGTCGGCGAGTCCCGTGTGCCGCGCGGGTCTCGGTGGCGTGAGTCGGTACGGTGCCGGTCTTGTTGGCGTATGCCGGGCCCCCGCCGCCGTCACCCCCGCCCCGCGCCCACCGTCACCCCCATCACATCCCGGGCATGCCGTTTGGGCACCATCTGTAGACGCCAGGCCTGCCAGCCGGTTTCGAGGCTTACGCCTCGCTCCAGGAGGAGCTGGTACGCCTCGACGTAGTCGTCGAGTTTTGTGTCCCGGGTTGCGTGGCCGGTGCGGGAGAGGCGGCTGAGTTCCTCCTGGGCGACGGCGGTGCCGATCTCGGAGCCGCCGGGGGCGGCGTAGGGGAGCAGGGTGCAGCGCAGGAAGCGGGCCCAGTCCTCGCCGCGGCGGTCGCCGTAGGAGGTGAAGAGGGTGATGGCCTCGTCGCAGAGTTTCAGTGCCTGTTGGGTACGGGCGTTGCCGCCGTCGACCACGGCCAGCTCCAGGCACGTCCACGCCTCGCCGTGCGCGACGCCGATGCGCTGGAAGTCGGCGCGGGCGTCGACGAGGAGCTGGCGGGCGAAGCCGGAGTTGCGCAACGAGCCTGTCTGGCCTGCCCGTTGGTCGCGGGTGACGCGGGCGGAGTGGTGGCGGGCGCAGGCCAGTCCGTACACGTCGCGCATGCGGGAGAACATCGTGCGGGAGTGCTCCAGTTCGCGCACCGCCTGGTCCAGGTTGCCGGTCTCCTCCAGGGCCTGGCCCAGGTAGTACAGCGTCCACGCCTCGCCGCGCGCGTCCTCGTTGTCGCGGTGCCGGGAGGCCGCCTGGCGCAGGCCGTCGACCGCGGGGGACGGGTCGCCGGCGACGAGGCGGGCGCGGGCCAGCTGGGTCAGCGCCCAGGCCTCGCCGCGGGGGTCGCGGGTGCGGCCGTACAGGTCGAGGGCCTCGCGCAGCTCGCGTTCCGCGCGCGGTACGTCGCCCATCCGCAGGCCCAGTTGGCCGAGGTGGAAGTGCGCCCACGCCTCGCCGTGCACGGACTCGCTCTCGCGGTGCAGGACCAGGGCCCGGGTGAGCAGGTCCTGGGCCACGGCGAGCCGGGAGCGGTCGCGCTCCACGCCGGCCAGCGCGTGCATCGTCCAGGCGCGGTCCCCCGCCAGCTCGGGCGAGGCCTGGAGGTCCATGGCCTCCTGGAGCTTGGCCGCGGCCTCGGTGAGGTTGCCCTGGTGGTGGAGGGTGATGCCGAGGGAGCACAGGGCCAGGGCGGCGCCCGCGTCGTGGTGGGCCTCGAAATAGAGGTCGACGACCGAGGAGAGTGTCGTACGGGCCTTGTCCAGTTCGCCCAGCTGGCGGGCCGCGATGCCCGTACGCCACTGGACCGAGCGGACCAGGAGGCCCTGGTCGACGGCCTGCGTCAACTCGCTGATCTCGCCCAGGCGGTAGAGGTCGCCGCGCAGCAGGCAGTAGTCGCAGAGGGCGCCCAGGAGATGGAGTACGGCCGCCTGGTCCACGCCCTCCGCGTTCCGCAGGGCCGCTGTGATGAAGCTCGACTCGTCGTCCAGCCAGCGCAGGGCCGCATCGAGAGAGGTGAAGCCGTGCGGGCCGAACCGGTCCGCTCGTGTGGACGTCTTGCCGTCGACCAGCCGGATCACGGAGTCCGCGAGCTCCGCGTAGTTCACGATCAGGCGTTCCTGGGCCGCCGTACGCTCGGCCGGTTCCTCCTCGTCCAGGAGGCGGGCCTGGGCGAAGGTGCGGACGAGATCGTGCAGGCGGTAGCGGCTGCCGCGGACGTGGTCGATGAGGCCCGCCCGGGAGAGCGCGGTCAGATGGCGGGTGGCCTCCGGCTCGTCCGTGGCGAGGAGGGAGGCGGCCGCGACCGCGCCCAGCGAGGCGCGGCCCGCGAGGGCGAGGCGGCGCAGGAGCCGGCGTGCTGTGTCCGTCTGGTCCGTGTAGCGCAGCCACAAAACGCGCTCGACCGGTTCGACCGGGCCGTACGCCGCCAGGTCCGAGGCCAGTTGGCGGGGTGTCCGGGGGCCGAGCGAGGAGCCGGCGATGCGCAGGGCCAGCGGCAGACCGCCACACAACTCCCTTACGCGCTCGGAGGATTCGGCGTCGTAGGGGCCCGACTTGTCCTGTGCCGCGGCGTTCAGCAGTTCCTCGGCGCCCGCTGCCTCCAGCGCCTCGACCGGGAGCTGGTGCACCCAGGCGGCGAGGTCGGCGGGCAGGTCGAGGGGTTTGCGGGCGGTGACCAGGACCAGGCTGTCCGAGCGCTCGGGGACCAGGATGCGGACCTGTTCGGCGTCACTCGCGTCGTCCAGCACGATCGTCACCGGCAGGCCCGTCAGGTGCTGGTGGTACAGCTCGGTCAGCCGCCTGACCTGCTGGTCCTGCTGGTTCTGCGAGGAACGCTCGCGGAAGAGGAGCTGTTCGCGCGGTGCGCCGAGACGATTCAGCAGATGGAGCAGCGCGTCCCGTGTCGTCAGCGGCGGCTCCTCGGGGTTGTCGCCGCGCAGGTCCACCACGCACGCGCCCCGGAACTGGTCCTTCAGGGCGTGCGCCGCCCGGATCGCGAGCGTGCTGCGGCCGGCGCCGGGCACGCCGTACAGCACCACCACCGTCGGCTTCGTCTCCGTGCTCGCGCGCGCCGCGTGCACCCACTGGGCGACCCGCGACAGCTCGGCGCGTCGACCCGTGAACGGGCCTTCCGGGTCGGGCAGTTGACCGAAGGACTGCTCCAGAACACTGCGTCGCCGTGCCGCCGCGCTCTTGTCGGTGCGGCGCAGCTGGGGCCCGCCCTGCTTCGTGCCGGTGGAGGCGTTGAGCACGCGCTGCTGGTCGAGGAAGGGCCGGATCCCGCGTACCTCCAGGGCCGTCAGCCACTGCAGACGCAGTTGCTCGGCGCCGCCCGGCTGCCCCAGTGCCCCGGCCCGGCGGCTCGCCGCCGGCAGATGCGAGGCCGTCACCTTGACCACGGTGGCCGCCGCGCCCACCACGCCCACCGTCGCCCCCGCACCGAACGCCGTCCCCGCGCCCGTACCGAGCGCCAGGTCCGCCGCGACGGCTGCGACGGCAGCAACGACCGCCACCAGCAAGGGAGTTCCGGCGCCGTCGCGGGCGTACCGCTGCCCGAACGTCAGCCGTCCCGCCTCCGCCTCGTCGAGCGCTCCCGTGTACGCCCCGTACTCCTCGGCCGCCGTCTCTCCCATCGCCTCCAGCGCACCCCGGGCCCGCGAAAGAAGCACGCCCCCGTCGGTACGTCCCCCCGACCGCCGTACCTCTTCCTCCACGGCCCGGGCCAACAGCCGCTCGGCATCCGCCCGGTGGCTGTCCCGCATGTCACGTCCCCCTCCGGCGGCAACATCTGTCGCTGCCAAGTGTCCTGCGTACGGGGCGTCCGCGCGAGGGTGCGCACCGATCATCACGGTGGCTGCGCTGATCCGTGGATCAGCACGGTGCCTGCGCGGCGATGAGGGGTGTGGTGCGCGAGGATGGAGGTATGCCGAACCGACTGGCCCACGAGACGTCCCCCTACCTTCTCCAGCACGCCGACAATCCCGTCGACTGGTGGCCCTGGTCGGCCGAGGCCTTCGACGAGGCGCGCAAGCGGAATGTGCCGGTACTGCTGAGCGTCGGCTATTCCAGCTGCCACTGGTGCCATGTGATGGCTCACGAGTCCTTCGAGGACGAGGCGACGGCCGCGTATCTGAACGAGCACTTCGTGAGTGTCAAGGTCGACCGCGAAGAGCGGCCGGACGTCGACGCCGTCTATATGGAGGCCGTGCAGGCCGCCACGGGTCAGGGCGGCTGGCCCATGACCGTGTTCCTGACCGCCGACGCCGAGCCCTTCTACTTCGGGACCTACTTCCCGCCCACGCCCCGCCACGGCATGCCGGCCTTCCGGCAGGTCCTGGAGGGTGTGCACAGTGCCTGGACCGAGCGGCGCGGTGAGGTGACCGAGGTCGCGGAGAAGATCGTGCGGGATCTCGCCGGGCGGGAGCTGAGCTACGGGGACGCGTCGGTTCCGGGGGAGGAGGAGCTCGCCGGGGCCCTGCTCGGGCTCACCCGGGAGTACGACGCGCAGTACGGCGGATTCGGCGGGGCGCCCAAGTTCCCGTCGTCCATGGTGATCGAGTTCCTGTTGCGGCATCATGCGCGGACCGGATCCGAGGGCGCGCTCCAGATGGCCGCCGACACGGGTGAGCGGATGGCGCGGGGCGGGATCTACGACCAGCTCGGTGGCGGGTTCGCGCGGTACTCCGTCGACCGCGAGTGGGTTGTGCCGCACTTCGAGAAGATGTTGTACGACAACGCGCTGCTGTGCCGGGTGTATGCGCACCTCTGGCGCTCCACCGGTTCCGATCTCGCGCGTCGCGTCGCCCTGGAGACCGCCGACTTCATGGTGCGTGAACTGCGCACTAACGAGGGCGGGTTCGCCTCCGCGCTCGACGCCGACAGCGACGACGGGAACGGCAAGCATGTCGAGGGGGCGTACTACGTGTGGACGCCCGAGCAGTTCGGGGAAGTCCTCGGTGCGGACGCCGAACTCGCCGCCGACTACTTCGGGGTGACCGAGGAGGGCACCTTCGAGGAGGGGGCTTCCGTTCTCCAACTTCCGCAGCACGAAGGGGTCTTCGACGCCGAGAAGATCGACGGGATCCGTGGCAGGTTGCTCGCCGCCCGCGCGGAGCGCCCCGCCCCCGGCCGGGACGACAAGGTCGTCGCCGCCTGGAACGGGCTCGCCGTCGCCGCCCTCGCGGAGACCGGCGCCTACTTCGAGCGCCCCGACCTCGTGGAGGCCGCGATCGGCGCCGCCGACCTCCTCGTACGGCTGCACATGGACGACCGGGCGCGGCTGGCCCGTACCAGCAAGGACGGCCAAGTCGGGTCGAACGCAGGGGTGCTGGAGGACTACGCGGATGTCGCCGAGGGGTTCCTGGCGCTGGCGGGGGTCACCGGTGAGGGGGTGTGGCTGGAGTTCGCCGGGTTCCTGCTCGACCATGTGCTCGTACAGTTCACGGACGCCGAGTCGGGCGCCCTGTACGACACCGCCGCCGATGCCGAGCGGCTCATCCGGCGTCCGCAGGATCCCACCGACAACGCGACGCCCTCGGGGTGGAACGCGGCGGCCGGCGCGCTGCTCTCGTATGCGGCGCAGACCGGGGCGGAGCCCCATCGGACCGCGGCGGAGCGGGCGTTGGGGGTCGTGAAGGCGCTCGGGCCGCGCGTGCCGCGCTTCGTCGGCTGGGGGCTGGCCGCGGCGGAGGCGCTGCTCGACGGGCCGCGGGAGATCGCCGTGGTGGGTCCGACGGAGCATCCCGCGACCCGGGAACTGCATCGGGCGGCGCTCCTGGGCACCGCGCCGGGCGCCGTCGTCGCCGTCGGCACTGCGGACAGTGACGAACTTCCGCTGCTCGCTGACCGTCCGTTGGTCAACGGTGAGCCCTCCGCTTATGTTTGCCGTAACTTCACCTGCGATGCTCCGACCTCCGATGTTCAGCGGCTGCGCGAGGCCGTGGGAGCCGGAAATGCCGTCTGACATGGGACTACAGGGACCGTAAACCTCCGACGTAGCGGGATACGTCCGGGTACTTGCCCTTACTCGATGGAGGATTCCGAAACACTCTATTTATCTGATGAGCTTTCCGGCTTCACAGTTCCCCCATAGTCTCTGCACGTTGACGCGGCAGGAGTGAGACTCGCTGTCGCGACAGGGGGCTTTTGGGGATCTGGGGGGATCTGTTGCTCACGTCTGTCTTTATCGCTGCCGTTTCACTGGCCTTGTTCTGGATGGCAGCCTTCACCTTGTGGTGGCAGATGCACGCGTGGCGTACGCCCGAGGTGCTCGCTTCCACCCGATTCAGCAGTCCCGACGGCGGCGACGGCCTGTCGTTCTCGCTGCTGCTGCCCGCTCGGCACGAGCAGGCCGTACTCGACCACACCATCCAGCGGCTGCTGGAGTCGAGCCACGACGACTTCGAGATCATCGTCATCGTCGGGCACGACGACCCGGAGACCACCGAGGTGGCCCGCAGCGCCGAGGCACGCGACCCGCGCGTCCGGGTCGTCGTCGACCACCACGAGAAGAAGAACAAGCCGAGGGCCATGAACACGGCGTTGCCGCACTGCCGCGGCGATGTCGTCGGAGTCTTCGACGCCGAGGACCAGGTCCACCCGGAGCTCCTCGCCCACGTGGACCACGCGTTCCGTACCACGGGCGCGGACGTCGTCCAGGGCGGCGTACAGCTCATCAACTTCAACTCCAGCTGGTACAGCCTGCGCAACTGCCTGGAGTACTTCTTCTGGTTCAGGTCCAGGCTCCATCTGCACGCGCAGAAGGGGTTCATCCCGCTCGGCGGCAACACCGTCTTCGTCCGGACGAACGTGCTCCGGGAGGCGGACGGCTGGGATCCCGACTGCCTCGCTGAGGACTGCGACCTGGGTGTGCGGCTGTCCAGCGTCGGCAAGAAGGTCGTCGTCGCCTACGACTCCGACATGGTGACCCGGGAGGAGACCCCGGGCACCCTGATGTCGCTGATGAAGCAGCGCACCCGGTGGAACCAGGGCTTCCTTCAGGTCTACCGCAAGAAGGACTGGAAGCAACTCCCGGGATTCGGGCAGCGGTTGCTGGCCCGGTACACCCTCATGACGCCGTACCTCCAGGCGATCTCCGGCGTGGTCATTCCGCTCAACGTGGCCATCGCGCTCTTCCTGGACGTGCCGGTGGGCGTCGCGTTCATCACGTTCCTGCCGGCAGTGACGGCGCTGGTCACCTTTGTCTTCGAGCTTGTCGGACTGCACGACTTCGGCAAGCAGTACGGGCTTCGCGTCCGCTTTGTCCACTACCTGAAGCTGATCGTCGGTGGCCCCTTCTACCAGGTGCTGCTGGCCGGCGCCGCCGTTCGTGCCGTCTGGCGCGAGCAACGGGGGCGCAACGACTGGGAGTTGACCAGCCATGTCGGCGCGCACCTCACCGAAGTCGAAGTGGCCCGCTAGTTCGTGAGATCGCCAGTTCGTGAGATCGCGACTTCGCCCGTTCGGTAGTCCGGTAGTCCGGTAGCTCGAGAGTCCCGAGAGGACATTCCCGCGTGACCTCCACCCTTCCCGCGGTGGCCACCTCCACGGTCCCCGCGCAGCGGCCCCCTGCGCCCAAAAACGTCCCCGACCCCCGTCCCCCGCTGCGTTTTCGCAGCTCGCGCCCCGATCTGCTGCTGTGCCTCGCGCTCCTCGTGGCGATCATGCTCGTGCAGGGCTGGAACATCGCCGACTACCCGACCCTCAGCGACGACGAAGGCACCTACCTCGCCCAGGCCTGGGCCGTGCAGGAGGGCAACGGCCTGGCCCACTACACGTACTGGTACGACCACCCGCCGCTAGGCTGGATCCAGATAGCCGCACTGACCTGGATACCCGCCCAGATCAGCCCGGGGCTGATGACGGTCGGCTCGATGCGCGTCGCGATGCTCCTGGTCAGCGCCATCAGCGCGATCCTCGTCTACGTCCTCGCGCGCCGCCTCTCGCTGCCCCGGTGGGCGGCCGGGCTCGCGATGGTGCTCTTCGGGCTCTCGCCGCTGTCGGTGGTCCTCCAGCGCGAGATCTTCCTGGACAACATCGCGGTGATGTGGACGCTGCTCGCGTTCTGCCTCGCGGCCTCCCCGAACCGCCACCTCTGGCACCACTTCGGGGCGGGCATCGCGGCCGCGGCGGCCGTGCTCACCAAGGAGACGATGCTCGTCATCCTGCCCGCGCTCCTTGTCACCATGTGGCGGCACGGCCACCGCGACACCCGGAAGTTCGCGCTCACCGGAGCCATCACCGCCTGTGTCCTGATCGGCCTGTCGTACCCGCTCTTCGCCCTCCTCAAGGGCGAGTTGTTCTCCGGGGCCGGCCATGTCTCGCTCTGGGACGGCATCAAGTACCAGATGAGCCGCCCCGGTTCGGGCTTCATCCTCGACTCGGGTACCGGCTCGTACGGCGTTCTGCAGTCCTGGCTGTACTACGACCGCGTGCTG
This sequence comes from Streptomyces sp. NPDC058470, assembly GCF_042721055.1. NCBI lineage: Bacteria > Bacillati > Actinomycetota > Actinomycetes > Kitasatosporales > Streptomycetaceae > Streptomyces > Streptomyces sp. NPDC058470. The sequence goes on along the minus strand of NZ_JBHXMF010000047.1, from coordinate 64,714 downwards.
CCCCTCGGCGGCCTCGCCGGAGCGCTGCTGCTCCTGGTCACCTGGCGCTGGTCGGTGACGGCACGCGCGCTGGCCGGACCCGCGCTCACCGTGGCGATCCTCGCCCTGGTGGCCATGCGCCCGAGCGGCTATCTGCCCGCGATGTACGTCATCCAGGCCCTGCCGTTCCTCGCGCTCGTCCTCGCCGGAGGCACCGCCAGCGTCGCCCACGCGGTGCTGCGCAGAGGGCGCCGCGAGGACGAGAAGCGGTACGTCCTGTGGGGACGGCGGGTGACGGCGGTCCTGCTCGTGGCGGGCGCCGCCGCCTACGTCGTACCGCGTTGGTACGACGGTAACCGCACCGCCGTCACCCTCGACGCCAACGCCCCCTACAGGGCTGCCTCTTCGTGGCTCAGCACCGAGGTCGACAACCCCGGGAAGACGCGGGTCCTGGTCGACGACGCGCTCTGGCTGGACCTCGTGCACGCCGGCTACAAGCCGGGGCTCGGCGTCATCTGGTTCTACAAGGCGGACCTCGACCCCGCGGTGACCAAGACGATGCCGCACGGCTGGCGCGACATCGACTACGTCGTCGCCTCCCCGACCGTACGGCGCGACGCGGTCGACCTGCCCAACGTCAAGGCCGCGATGGAGCATTCGACGCCCGTCGCCACCTTCGGCAAGGGCGAGGACCGGATCGAGATCCGGCGAATCGAAGGCAGTACCACCACAGCGACCGACGGAGGCAGTCGATGAGCAGCTTCGAGAGCACTGTCCCCGATGAACTGGGCGATCCCGCCGTACGCGCCGCGGAGGTCCCTGAACCCGGCGCCGTCACCATCGTCGTACCGACGTTCAACGAGGCAGCGAACATCGGGGAGTTGCTGCACCAGATCACCGAGTCGGTGCCCGCCCGGCTGCCCTGCGAGGTCGTCTTCGTGGACGACTCCACGGACAACACCCCCGAGGTGATCCGGGAGGCCGCGCAGGACTGCCCGTTCCCCGTCACCGTGCTGCACCGCGCCGAACCCGTGGGCGGGCTCGGCGGCGCGGTCGTCGAGGGACTGAAGGCGGCGACCTCCGACTGGATCGTCGTCATGGACGGCGATCTGCAGCATCCGCCGTCGCTGGTACCGGAGTTGGTCGCCACCGGTGAGCGCTCCTCGGCGGGGCTCGTCGTCGCCTCGCGCTACATCAAGGGCGGCAGCCGCGAAGGACTCGCGGGCGGCTACCGCATCGCCGTCTCGCGCGGCGCGACCTGGCTGACCAAGACGCTCTTCCCGCGCAAACTGCACGGCATCAGCGACCCGATGAGCGGCTTCTTCGCGATCCGCCGCAGCGCGGTCACCGCCGATATCCTCCAGCCGCTCGGCTACAAGATCCTCCTCGAACTCGCGGTGCGCAGCCGCCCCCGCGAGGTCACCGAGGTGCCGTTCGTCTTCCAGGACCGGTTCGCGGGCGAGTCCAAGTCGACCGCGCAGGAGGGTTTCCGCTTCCTGCGCCATCTGGTCGGGCTGCGCACCGCCTCGCCCGTCGCGCGCATGGTGGTCTTCGGCCTGATCGGCGCCACCGGCTTCGTACCGAACCTGCTGGGCCTGTACGCCCTCACCGTCATCGGCATGCACTACCTGCCGGCGGAGATCCTCGCCAACCAGCTCGGGGTCGCCTGGAACTTCCTGCTCATCGAGCATCTCCTGTTCCGCGAGCGCCGCAAGCACCGCCACTGGTGGGACCGCGTGGGCCGGTTCGCCCTGATCGCCAACGCCGATCTGGTGCTGCGCATCCCGCTGATCGCCCTGTTCGTGAGCCACTTCGGGATGGGCGCACTCCCCGCCACCGCGCTGGCCCTGGTGACGACCTTCGTCCTGCGTTTCGTCGGAACCGAAGCGCTGGTCTATCTGCCGCGCCGCAGCAATGAGCTCGCGGGCGGGAGCAGCAGCCACACAGCAAGGAGAGCCGCGTGAGACACACCGTACGACCACGGAGGAGAACCTCGCTCCTGGCGATCGCCGGCCTCGCCGCCGGCCTGCTGCTCATCTCGCCGCAGCCCGCCTCCGCCGCCAACCTCGTCACCAACCCGGGCTTCGAGACGGCCGGCACGGACGGCATGCCGTACTGCTGGGAGAAGTCGGGCTGGGGCGACAACGACTTCACCTTCTCCACGGTGGCCGGCGCCCACTCGGGCACCAAGGCCATGAAGGTCGAGCTGACCCGCCGGGTCGACGGTGACCGCAAGGCGCTGATCACCGAGTCCGCCACCTGTGCGCCGCCGGTCACGCCGGGCAAGCAGTACGACCTGGGTCTCTGGTACAAGTCGACGACCCCGGACACCTCGCTCACGCTCTTCCGGCACGACGCGACGGCGGGCTGGCAGTACTGGTCCGACCTGAAGACGCTGGAGATGCAGGGGAGTTGGACCCAGGCCACGGTCCGTACTCCTGCGGTCCCCGCGGGTACCGACCGCATCACCTGGGGCGTCTCCGTCTACGGCACCGGCTCCGCGACCACCGACGACTACACGATGGAACAGGTCGCGGCCACGCCCCCGCCGGCCACCTGCACCGGCACCGCCGAGCAGTGCGCCAACGGCAAGTGGGACGTGCTGCCCACGCAGAACCCGGTCCGCTCCATGCACTCCGTCGTCCTCAACAACGGCAAGGTGCTGTTGATCGCGGGCTCCGGCAACAGCGAGGAGCAGTTCAACGCGGGCACGTTCACCAGCGCGGTCTACGACCCGGTGGCCGGCACGTACAAGACGATCCCGACACCCAAGGACATGTTCTGCTCGGGGCATGTGCAGTTGCAGGACGGGCGCGTGCTCGTGATGAGCGGCAACAAGGCCTTCCCGGTCGCGGGCGGGCACGGGTACGAGGGGTACAAGGACTCGTACATCTTCGACCCGGTCACCGAGACGTACAGCAAGACGAACGACATGAACGACGGCCACTGGTATCCGTCGGCGACCGAGCTCGGCAACGGTGACATCATCTCCTTCGGTGGTCTGCGCGAGGACTCCACCGGGTCGGTGACCGCCGAAGTCTGGTCGGACGACGAGCAGAAGTGGCTGGCGCTCTGGCAGGTCAACCAGACCTGGTCGTACTGGGGGCTGTACCCGTCGATGATCCTGATGCAGGACGGCCGCCTCTTCTACTCGGGCAGCCATGTGTTCGGCAACGGCACCCCGGGCACGGGGTCGGCGATCTACGACTACGGCGCGAACACGGTGACGTCGGTCCCGGGTCTCCAGAACAAGGACGAACGCGACCAGTCCGCAAGCGTGTTGCTGCCCCCCGCCCAGGACCAGAAGGTCCTCACGGTCGGCGGCGGCAACATCGACTCGAACCCGGACGCCAACCGGTTGACGGACATCATCGACCTCAAGACGGCGAACCCGTCGTACACCGTCGGCCCGCCGCTGCCGCAGGGCACGGTGGACCTGGGCGCCGGTGCGGTGGCCGAGACGGGCAACCAGGGCAAGATGTACGTCTCCGCCGTACTGCTGCCCGACGGCAAGGTGTTGGAGACGGGCGGCGCCCTGCACAACCGCGCCAACCCGGTGTACGAGTCGTCCATCTTCGACCCGGCGACCTCGACGTTCGACCCGGTGGCGCCCGACCCGGAGGAGCGCGGCTACCACTCCTCCGCGTTCCTGCTGCCCGACGGCCGGGTGATGACGACCGGCGACAACCCGGGCAACGGCACCTGGAACCACGACGTGTCCATTTACACCCCGCCGTACCTCCTCAAGGGCACCCGCCCCACGATCACTTCGGTGATCGACAACGAGTGGGTCTACGGGGACACGCAGCGCATCACCGTCGACCGGCCCATCGCCAAGGCCGAGTTGATCCGTCCGGCCGCGGTGACGCACTCCTCCGACCCGAACCAGCGGTTCGTGGACCTGCCGTTGTCCGTCGACGGCAACAACGTCGACCTGAACGTGACGAGCAACCCCAACCTGGCGCCGCCCGGCTGGTACATGCTCTTCGCGGTCGACGCCAACGGGGTGCCGTCGGTGGCCAAGTGGGTGCATCTGCAGGGCCCGTCGGCACTGGCCGCCGAGTCGAACGCCGACGCACACGTCCACTCCTTCGCCGACTCCCTACAGGGCGCGGTCACCGAGCCCGGCAAGAAGCGGACCTCGCAGAAGGTCAGCCCGACCATCTCCGGCTGTGACCGGCACTACGGCTCGATCAACGTCTGCGTGCCGACCGTCTTCCCCGACGAGGTGAAGAACACGACGGCCGCGCGCTGCGCATGGCTGAAGACGAACGACTACGGGCTCCTGAAGATCAACGGAAAGGACGATCCCCTGAAGCTCGACCCGAGCAAGGACGGGGTGGCCTGCGGGGCGAAGGACCTGAAACGCCGCTAGGCCCTGTCCGCCGAACTCGGTGAGGGCGTGCCCGTGTCGGGCGCGCCCTCCCGGTCGGTCGGAGCTCACAGGTTCCGGTGGGCGTCGCGGCGATCCGCGACCGTGAGCACCCAGACGACGAGCAGGCCGTCCTCGACCGTGTACACGGCGCGGTAGTCGCCGACTCGGAGCCGCCAGCGGGCGTGGTGCCCTGGGAGGGCCTTGACGTCGAGGGCCGAGGTGTCGTTCGCGTCCAGGGCCTGCTGGAGTTCGGTGAGACGGTAGAGGATCCGGAGGGCGTCGGGGCGGGGGATCTTGAGCATGTCCCGCTGGGCGTGCGGTGTGAACCGCGTGACGTACCCCATGGCGCTCAGGCCTTGTGGGAGCGGAGTGCGGCGGCCATCTCTTCGAGCGATACGGACCCGGACAGTCCCTCGGACTCGGCCTCGTCGGCCAGCCGGTTGAGCCAGGCGTCCTCAACTCGCTCCGCGAGCTCGCGCAGGCGCTGGTACTCCTCGATATCGATGACCACCGCCTCCTGCCTCCCGCGCCGCGTGATGATCGTGGGGATCTCGTCCCTGTGGGCGCGGTCTATGACGTCCGCCAGGTGCCTGCGGACGTCGGCCATGGGGGCGATTACAGGCTCGCTCATGTAATGAATGAAGCAGGTGTACATCTGAGCGTGCGGTTCTGTTGTGTCCCCGGGCCTCAGGGCGTCAGCCCCTTCTCCATGACGTCCAGTGCCCGGTCGACGAGGTCGGCGAGGTCCCCCTCGTGCCCGCTCTCGGCCCAGTACATGGAGGTCTCCATCAGGCCGCCGACCAGGGACATCGCGAAGACGCGTACTTCGAGGCCGTCGGGGTCCTTGCCGGTGCGCTCCGCGATGACGCGGCACAGCAGGCGGCCGGTGACCGACATGCTCTCCATCATCCGGGAGCGCACGGCGGGCACCTGGACCATCAGGTGGGTCCGCAGCCGCGTCACCTCGGGGTCCTCGGTGTTCCCAGGGCCGATGGCCTTCCTGAGGATGTGGCGCAGGGAGTCCATCCACGGCTCGTCGGCGGGCCGCGCCCGCAGTTCCTGCTCCAGGATCGGGTCGAACTCGTCCGTGAGGACGATGTCCTCCTTGGCCGGGAAGTAGCGGAAGACCGTGGACGGGGACACCTCGGCCGCCTCCGCGATCTGCTCGACGGTCGTGGCGTCGTACCCCTGTTCCTTGATCAGCCGGTACGTCGCGTCGCGGATCGCGATCCGGGTCTTCTGCTTCTTCCGCTCGCGAAGTCCGAGCCGGGGCTCCGCGGGGGAGGCGGAGCTGTGTGCGGTGGCGGCCATGGGGCTCATTGTCCGGCATCGGCGGCGGCCGGGGCCATGTCGGTGTCCTTCCCGGGCGCGGGGCGGTCGGTGGGCTCGGACGGCTTGGCGTTCGGCAGCAGCGCCGCCGCCAGCAGCGCGGTGATGAGCGCCGCGATGCCGCTGACCAGCAGGACCAGGCTCATGCCATGGACGTATGCGGCGTCGGCGGAGGCGGCGAGCGCGCGGTCGCCGAGCTGGGCGGCGACGATATGGGCGCCGACCACCGAGTCGGAGGCGGAGTCCGCGGCGGCGCCCGGCAGGCCGGAGGTGTCGAGCCGGTGGCCGTAGGCGCTCGCCAGCAGCGAGCCGAGCAGGGCGATTCCTATCGCGCTGCCCACCTGGCGCACCGTCATGAGGAGCCCGGAGCCGCTGCCGGCGCGGTCACGGGGCAGGGCGCCGAGTGCGGCGGTCATCGCGGGGACCACGGCGAAGCCGAAGCCGAGCCCGGCGATGGACAGCCACAGGGCGGTGAACCCGTAGCCGTCGCCGACGGACGTACGACTGCCGAGGATCGCGGCGAAGGCGAGTGCGACCAGGCCGCCGCTGATCACCGCGCGCGCCCCGAACTTCGCCAGGAGCGGTTGTGCGCCACGTGAGGCGATCAGCAGTCCGCCCATCATCGGCAGCATCCGCACCCCGGTGCCGAACGCGTCGTACCCGAGCACCGCCTGCAGGTACTGGGGCAGCACGAACATCAGCCCGGACAGGACGAACAGGACGAGGGTCGCGGCGAGCGTGTTGAGGAGGAAGGCGCGCTGGGCGAGCAGGGAGAGGTCCAGCATCGGGCGGACGCTGCGGCGTTCGCGCAGGACGAGCAGCGTGATCAGGATCGCGGAGACCGCGAGCAGGGCGAGGAGCAGCGGGTCGCCCCAGCCGCGCTGCGGGGCCTCGATGATCGCGTAGATCAGGATGCTCAGGCCGGCCGCGGTGTACGCGGTGGACACGGCGTCGACCTTCGGAGAGGCCGGGTCGCTGGTCTCGGGGAGGAGGAAGACGCAGGCGGCGATGCCGAGCGCGGCCATGGGCACGTTGACCAGGAAGACAGAGCCCCACCAGAAGTGGTCCAGGAGCCAGCCGCCGACGATCGGTCCGAGCGGCAGACCGAGCGCGGAGGCGGCGGACACCGCGCCGACGGCCTTGGCGCGCTCGTCGGCCCCGAACAGGGACGGCAGTACGGCCATCGCGAGCGGCATCACGAGTGCGCCGCCGACGCCCATGACGGCGCGGGCGGCGATGACGAGCGTGACGTCGTCGACGAGGGCGCCGAAGAGTGAGCCGGCCAGGAAGATCCCGAGTCCGGTGATGAGCATCCGGCGCCGCCCGAAGCGGTCGCCGAGCAGGCCGGCAGGGAGCATCAGCGCGGCGAAGACGACGACGTACGCGTCGGCCATCCACTGCTGCTCGCCCGTGGAAGCGCCCAGGTCGCGGGCCATTGTCGGCAGCGCAACATTGAGGATCGTCATGTCGAAACCGAGCACGAGCATGCTCGCGACCAGGGCCCCGAGGGCCCACCAGCGGCGGGGGTCGTGCTGTACGGCGTTGTCCTGAGTGGTAGCAACCATGAAATGATAGTAGCTATCAAAAGGTGGTAGCTGTCAATCAAAAGGGAGCGGGTGCTGTCGCGGCAGGTGCATTGTCAGCGCGGCATGTCACTCTGAGATAGGGCTGATTTACGCTCTGTGAGGCCGAGGGGGGAGGAGGGGCTCGTGAGGGGCAGTTTTAATGTGCAGGCGTTTGTGGCGGCGTTGTTGTGCGTGGCCGGATTCCTGGTCGGCGGCGCGGCTGTCGTTCTGGGGATCGTCGTGGTGGGCGTCGCCGCCCTGACATGCCAAGTGGCCGCGGCTTCGAAGCCACGGCCACTGAGGGGGAGTCGGTCCAGAAGGTCGAGAGGGTTCAGAGGGAAGGCGCGAAGTGCTTCCCGGGAAGGGGGGTGGTGGGAGACGGGCGGGCGATCAGCCGTGCTGATAGGCCACCAGCGAGATCCCGACATAGTGCACGACGAACGCCCCGACGGTGAGGGAGTGGAAGACCTCGTGGAAGCCGAACCAGCTGGGTGACGGGTTGGGTCGCTTGATCCCGTAGATCACGCCGCCCGCGCTGTAGAGCAGCCCGCCGACGACCACCAGGACGAGCACGGCGATTCCGCCTGCCCGCATGAAGTCGGGGAGGAAGAAGACGGCCGCCCAGCCCATCGCGATGTAGCAGGGGGTGTACAGCCAGCGCGGGGCGCCGACCCAGAACACCCGGAAGATGATGCCCGCCGCCGCCGCGGCCCAGATGCTCCACAGGAGCCACTGCCCCTTGGCCTCGGGCAGCAGCAGCATCGTCAGCGGTGTGTAGGTGCCCGCGATGATCAGGAAGATGTTCGCGTGGTCGAGTCTGCGCAGTACGCCGTCCATGCGCGGGCTCCAGTTGCCCCGGTGGTAGAGCGCGCTCACCCCGAACAGGAGGCAGGCCGTCAGGGCGAAGATCGCGCAGGCGATGCGGGCGCGGGTCGAACTCGCGAGCGCCGTGAGCACCAGCCCCGAGACCAGGACGGCCGGAAACATGCCGAGGTGCAGCCAGCCGCGGAGCTTGGGCTTGATCTCGTCCGGCAGATGCGGGTGCGGCAGGGGCAGGTGCGGCAGGGGCAGGTGCGACGGGGACGAGTGCGACGCGGAGTGCGCAACGGAGCTGTGGCCGGTGGCCGGTGAGTCCGTGGGCGCGTCGGGGACGGACGCAGTCATGGGCCGAATTCTACCTACGGAACCGTAAGTTACCTATCAGTGTGGCCAGATGGTCGGTCAATAGTGGCCATGGTCTCACGGCCGCCCGGGGTGCCGTACGTCGCGGTACGTCGCGATATCGGCGCTGAACCCAAAGCGACGCGGAGAAAACCCGGAGGAGACCCGGAGGTGAGTGGCGATGGTCACTCCGCTCAGCTGTGAGGCCCTCTGGACATATGCGCGGTCTAGTCGGATGATCAAATGAGTGCGGTCGGCACCGGATGAGCGCCAGGGCATGAGCATCGTGAAGCATCCGGGTCGCAGCCCCCACGGGGCACAACAAACAAAACCCCTCATTTAGGAGCAATCGTGGCGCGCGACATCGCGGCTCCCACCGTCGTACCCACCAACCACAAAGCACTGATCTCGTGGGTGAACGAGATCACCGAACTGACCCAGCCGGACAGCGTGGTCTGGTGTGACGGATCCGAAGCCGAGTACGAGCGACTGAGCGAGGAACTCGTCCGCAAGGGCACCTTCAGGAAGCTCGACCCGATCAAGCGCCCCAACTCCTACTACGCCGTCTCCGACCCGACCGACGTCGCGCGGGTCGAGGACCGGACGTTCATCTGCTCCGAGAAGGCAGACGACGCCGGTCCGACGAACCACTGGAAGGCCCCTGCCGAGATGCGGGAGATCTTCCAGGGGACGGACGGCAGGGGCGGTGTCTTCCGCGGCTCGATGCGCGGCCGGACGATGTACGTCGTCCCCTTCTGTATGGGCCCGCTCGGCTCGGACCTCTCCGCGATCGGCGTGGAGATCACCGACTCGGCCTACGTCGCCGTGTCCATGCGCACCATGACCCGCATGGGACAGCCGGTCCTGGACGAACTCGGCACCGACGGCTTCTTCGTGCGTGCTGTGCACACGCTCGGAGCGCCGCTGGAGTCGGGCGAGGCGGACGTGCCGTGGCCGTGCAACTCCACGAAGTACATCTCGCACTTCCCGGAGTCCCGCGAGATCTGGTCGTACGGCTCGGGCTACGGCGGCAACGCGCTGCTCGGCAAGAAGTGCTACGCGCTGCGCATCGCCTCCGTGATGGCGCGCGACGAGGGCTGGCTGGCCGAGCACATGCTCATCCTCAAGCTGACCCCGCCGCAGGGAGAGTCGAAGTACGTCGCCGCCGCCTTCCCGAGCGCCTGCGGCAAGACGAATCTCGCCATGCTGGAGCCGACGGTCGGCGGCTGGACCGTCGAGACGATCGGCGACGACATCGCGTGGATGCGGTTCGGCGAGGACGGCCAGCTGTACGCCATCAACCCCGAGGCCGGCTTCTTCGGCGTCGCGCCCGGCACCGGTGAACACACCAACGCCAACGCGATGAAGACGCTGTGGGGCAACTCCGTCTTCACCAACGTGGCGCTGACCGACGACAACGACATCTGGTGGGAGGGCATGACGGAGGAGACTCCGGCCCACCTGACGGACTGGAAGGGCAACGATTGGACGCCGGAGTCCGGCACGCCCGCCGCCCACCCGAACGCCCGCTTCACCGTGCCCGCCGCACAGTGCCCGATCATCGCGCCCGAGTGGGAGGACCCCAAGGGCGTGCCGATCTCGGCGATCCTGTTCGGCGGCCGTCGTGCCACGGCGGTCCCGCTGGTGACGGAGTCCTTCGACTGGAACCACGGCGTCTTCCTCGGCGCCAACGTGGCGAGCGAGAAGACCGCCGCCGCCGAGGGCAAGGTCGGCGAGCTGCGCCGCGACCCGTTCGCCATGCTGCCGTTCTGCGGCTACAACATGGGCGACTACATGGGCCACTGGATCGACGTCGCCAAGGACAAGGACCAGGCGAAACTGCCGAAGATCTACTACGTGAACTGGTTCCGCAAGAACGACGCGGGCAAGTTCGTGTGGCCGGGCTTCGGCGAGAACAGCCGGGTCCTGAAGTGGATCGTCGACCGGCTGGACGGCCGGGCCGAGGGCGTCGAGACCCCGATCGGCATTCTGCCGGCCAAGGGTGCCCTCGACACCAACGGTCTCGAACTGTCCGAGTCCGAGCTCGACTTCCTGCTCACCGTCGACAAGGACGTGTGGCGCGAGGAGGCCGCGCTCGTACCGGAGCACCTCAACACCTTCGGCGAGCACACACCCAAGGAACTGTGGGACGAGTACCACGCGCTGGTACAGCGACTGGGCTAGTCCCACCCGGGGCGGACGACCAGCGGTCGAGCCCGCCCCGTAAAGGCTCCGCGGCCGGTCTGGCTTGCCCTGACCTGCGACGTCGTCAAGGCCGGCCGCGCAACCCGGCGGAGGCCGGGGCCGCGCACACCGTTGTGCGCGGCCCCGGCCTTCTTGCGCGTAGAACGTAATCCCGGCCCCCATTCTCGGCATCACCTCTGCCACTGCGAGGATTTCGGAGAACCCCTGGGTGTTTGAGGCCGAGACGAAGCGTGTCCCCCTGCTGTTGAATCACTCGATGTGGTGAACGGGGGCCGGCAACCACCCCTTCGGCGGTGTCCCGCACGACAGCGCCTCCGAGTCGACCGTCAAGGAGAACATCGCCGCGAGCTGCTCCTACGTCGTGCGCCCCGAGCTCGTCGTCATCCCGCGTGGCACCGTCGACCCCTCCGTGCTGCCGCCGGAGCTCCTCACCCTGGCCCGCGCCGCCTTCGGCCCCGGCGTGCAGGCCCCCGCCGCGCGCCCCACCGCGGAGGCGTGGTTGCGCGCCCTGGACAGGGAACGCGGGCTCGTACGGGTCGGCCAGAACCGCCCGCTGCACGCGTACGGGTCCCATCTGCCGACCTGTCCGTGGTGCACACGGGCGGCGGTCACGGGCCATGACGTGTTCAACGGGCCGCCGCCGGTTCCGGTGCCCGTCGCGCCGCCGCAGGAGAAGCAGCCGTGGCCCGTCGGCCTCAAGGTCGCTCTGCTGATCCTGGCGGTGCTGGTCCTGCTGATCATCGTGGTGCTGAGCGACAGGGCCGGCGGATAGCTCGTCCTGGGGGCGTAAGGGGCGTAGGTGGCTGAGCGCCGTCACGGCGCTCAGCCACCATGGCGCTTTTCGGCGCTGCCGACACGATGGCGCTTTTCGGCGGTGCCGACACGATGGCGCTCTTCGGCGGTGCCGAGCAGGCGCAGCCCAACGAAGCCACCGGGGTCACCCCGAAGCCCGCAGCAAGCGCGACCCCGGCTCAAGCGAACGCAGTGCCGTGGCACCCGGCCCGCACATCGCTGCGGTATACGCGGACCGGGGCCGAACAAGGGGAGCCCGGAGGCTCAGTGGGCCGCGAGGGACTGCGGGGCGGTGGCGGACGCGTGGGCGTCCATGCGCTCGGCGGAGAGGATCGCGGCGGCGGTGTCGGCGCGGGACGCCGCGACGACGAGGGCGCGGCCCGCGAGGGCGTGCGCACGCTGGTGCAGGGAGACGAGCTGCGGCTCGCGGAGGGCGTCGGCCACCGACGACCGCACCGGCGCCGCCCCGTCCCGCAGCCGGGCCACCTGCGCGGCGAGCCGCTCGGCCGCCGTGTCCAGCTCGCCGGACGGCGCGGCCGCACGGATCTCGTCGGTCACCGCGAGCAGCGCCGCGAGATGGCCGGCCAACTGGATGTCCAGCTCCTCCTCGCGCGACCTATGGGGAAAGTCGGAGGTGGTGCCGGCCATCCGGTGGACCGACTTGGTGCGGATCGGTTCGTACATGGGACAGCCTCCTGTGCACTGACAGGATCCCATCCTAGCTTGGATTACGTCTAAAGTTGAGCCGGATCGTGCGACCGGTCGAAGCCTGTACGCAGCGCCACCCTCAGCACACGCACGGTGTGAGCGTCACGGTTGCCCGTAGCCGTCCAGGAAGTTCCCGATCCTCGTCACCGCGTCCGTCAGGTCCCCGACGGTCGGCAGGGTGACCACGCGGAAGTGGTCCGGTTCGGGCCAGTTGAAGCCCGTTCCCTGGACGACCATGATCTTCTCGCGACGCAGCAGGTCGAGGACCAGCTGCCGGTCGTCCTTGACCTTGAAGACCTGCGGGTCCAGGCGCGGGAAGAGATACAGCGCCCCCTTCGGCTTCACGCAGGTCACGCCGGGGATCTGGGTCAGCAGCTCGTAGGCCACATCGCGCTGTTCCCTGAGCCGCCCGCCGGGCAGCACCAGGTCGTTGATGGTCTGCCGCCCGCTCAGCGCGGCGACCACGCCGTGCTGACCCGGCATGTTCGCGCACAGGCGCATGTTCGCGAGGATCGTCAGGCCCTCGATGTAGGAGTCGGCATGCGCGCGCGGCCCCGAGATCGACATCCAGCCGACCCGGTACCCGGCCACGCGGTACGCCTTCGACATCCCGTTGAAGGTGAGCGTCAGCAGATCCGGGGCGATCTTCGCGGTCGCCGTGTGGGTGGCACCGTCGTACAGGATCTTGTCGTAGATCTCGTCGGAGCAGACCAGCAGGTTGTGGCGGCGGGCGATGTCGGTCAGCCCGCGCAGCATCGCCTCGTCGTACACCGCGCCCGTCGGGTTGTTCGGGTTGATGATCACGATGGCCTTGGTGCGGTCGGTGACCTTCCGCTCCACGTCCGCGAGGTCGGGCATCCAGTCCGACTGCTCGTCGCAGCGGTAGTGCACCGCCGTACCGCCGGACAGGGACACGGCCGCCGTCCACAGTGGGTAGTCGGGCGCCGGTACGAGCACCTCGTCGCCGTCGTCGAGCAGCCCCTGCATGGCCATCACGATCAGCTCGGACACGCCGTTGCCGATGAAGACGTGCTCGACGTCCGTCTCGATACCCAGGGTCTGGTTGTGCATCACGACCGCCCGGCGCGCCGCGAGCAGTCCCTTGGCGTCGCCGTAACCGTGCGCCGAGGAGACGTTCCGCAGGATGTCCTCGAGGATCTCGGGCGGGCACTCGAACCCGAAGGCCGCCGGATTCCCCGTGTTCAGCTTGAGGATCCGATGCCCGGCTGCTTCCAGCCGCATCGCCTCCTCGAGTACCGGTCCCCGGATCTCGTAACAGACATTGGCGAGCTTGGTCGACTGGATCACCTGCATGTCCGTGAGCTTACGGCCGGGTAACGCTCGGCGGCGGGTGTTTTCCACCACGTGAGACGGGATGTTTTGTTCTCTTTTCTTCCCTGTCGTGGCGAGAGCCGATCGGCCGGTCAGGCCGGAAACCGCTCCTTGTCGCCCCTGGCTGATCCCCTCACAATGCGCATGACAAAACAGAAGGTGACCGGAGAACCTTCGGTCACCCACGTCGCAAGAGGGGACCCCACATGAGAAAGCCTCTCGTCGCCGCGCTCTTCGCCCTGGTGATCGCCGGGGCGGGCGCGGCACCCGCGGTCGCGGCACCGGCACCGGCACCCGAGCCGAAGTCCGCGTCCGTGTCCGCGGAACCGCAAAGCGCCGCCGCTCCCGCGATCCAGGCCGTCGACTTCGCCGGCACCGTCGCGCTCAGCAACTGTTCCGGCTCGGTCATCCGCATGCCCGCCTCCGAGGCCGACGACCCGGCCCTCGTGCTGTCCAACGGCCACTGCCTGGAGACCGGCATGCCGACAGCCGGCCAGGTCATCGTCGACCGCGCCTCCACCCGCACCTTCAGCCTGCTCAACTCCGCGGGTACGAAGGTCGCGACCCTGCGCGCCAGCAAGATCGCGTACGGCACGATGACCGACACGGACATCTCGATCTACCAGCTCACCAGCACGTACGCGCAGATCCAGAGCACGTACGGCATCAGCGCGCTGACGCTGGACGACGCGCACCCGACGGCCGGTACGGCCATCAAGGTCGTCTCCGGGTACTGGAAGCGGATCTACACCTGCAACGCCGACGGGTTCGTCTACCGCCTGAAGGAGGGGTCCTGGACCTGGAAGGACTCGCTCCGCTACACCTCCGCCTGCAACACCATCGGCGGTACGTCGGGTTCGCCCGTCATCGACAACACCACCGGCAAGGTCGTCGCCGTCAACAACACCGGCAACGAGGACGGCGCGAGCTGCACCGTCAACAACCCCTGTGAGGTCGACGCGAACGGCACCGTCACCGTCCGCCAGGGCATCAACTACGCCCAGGAGACCTACCAGATCGTCCCGTGCTTCGGGCTGGACAACAAGCTCGACCTGAGCCGCGCCGGGTGCACCCTGCCCCAGCCGTAGCGGCGGAGAGAGCGGGCGGTCACACGGGAGTCCCGCGGACCGCCCGCCCCGCCAGTACGTCCGTCCTGCGCCCGTCCTCGATCACGAAGCGGCCGTCGATGAGGACGTGCGGGATGCCGGTGGGCAGGGTGCGGGGGGCGTCGAAGGTGGAGCCCGCCGCGACCGTGGCCGGGTCGAAGAGCACCAGGTCGGCTCGGTAGCCCTCGCGGACGAGGCCGCGGTCCGGCAGCCGCAGCCGCGCCGCCGGGCGGCCGGTGAGGTGGGCGACGCACTCCTCCAGGGAGAGGACGCCCAACTCCCTTACGTACTGGCCCAGATAGTGCGGGAAGGTGCCGTACGCGCGCGGATGCGGCTTGTCGCCCCGCAGGATGCCGTCCGAGCCGCCGGTGTGCACCGGGTGCCGCATGATCGCGCGGACGTTCTCCTCGTGCCCGACGTGCTGGAGGATCGTCGAGCCGAGGCTGTCGGCGATCAGCAGGCGGCGGGCGGTGACCCAGGGAGCCTCGCCGTGCCGGTCCGCGGACGCCTGGACGGTGCTGCCCACGTACGGCGCGAGCGCGGGGTCGGTCACTCCCGAGATCTCGATCGTGTCCCACTCGATGGGGACGCCGTGGCAGCCGTCGGCGCCGACGACCTCCATGCGGTGCCGGATACGTTCCGCCGTCCCGTCGTCCCTCAGACGGGCGAGGATCGCCTCCGGGCCGCCCTCGCCCGCCCAACTCGGCAGCATCGCCACCAGGGTGGTGCAGCCGGGGGTGTACGGATACGTGTCGAGGGTGATGTCGGCGCCCTCCGCCAGCGCCTTGTCCAGGAGGGCCAGCAGATCCGGGGCCTTCCCCTCGTTCACGCCGAAGTTCATGGTGGCGTGGGCGAGATGGAGCGGGCAGCCGGCCTCGCGGGTGAGGGCGACCATCTCCTCGTACGCCGTCAGGGCGCCCGCGCCGTAGGAGCGGTGGTGTGGGCAGTAGTAGCCGCCGTGCCCGGCCACCACCCGGCACAGTTCGGCGAGTTCGGCGTCCTTGGCGTACATGCCGGGCGTGTACGTCAGTCCGGAGGACATGCCGACGGCGCCCTCGCGCATTCCGGTGGCCACCAACTCCCGCATACGGTCCAGCTCTTCGGGAGTCGCCGCCCGGTCCTCCCAGCCGACGGCGAGCATCCGCAGGGTGCCCTGCGGGATGAGATAGGCGGCGTTCACCGCGATGCCCTCACCGCCGAAGCCGTGGTCGAGCCGGTCCAGGTACTCGCCCACGGAGCGCCAGTTGAAGTCGATGTCGTCGCCGTTGCCGTTCCAGCCGGTGATCGTCCGGCGGACCTCGGCGAGCGTGCGGTCGTCGACCGGGGCGTACGACAGGCCGTCCTGGCCGATGACTTCGAGGGTGACCCCCTGCGCGGCCTTCGCGCTGTGGTCCGGGTCGCGGAGCAGTGCGAGGTCGCTGTGCGCGTGCATGTCGATGAAACCGGGCGCTAGCGCGAGGCCTTGGGCGTTCAGGGTCCGGCGTCCGCCGAGGGGTGGGCCGTCTTTCCGGATCACGGCGATCCGGCCGCCCTCGACGCCCACGTCGGCCTGGTACGAGGCCTGGCCGGTGCCGTCCACCACGCGTACGTTCCTGATCGCGAGGTCCACCTGGTGCCGCCTTTCCGGGCTTCGCCCGCGCTGTTCGTTTCCCGCGCTCCACGCGGTGTTGCCCACCGACGGCCACCCGACTCGCTCCGCCCAGCCGGCTTCGCCGGAAGACGTCTCAGAAGAACGTCCGCACGTAATCCACAACCGTCCCGTCCCCCTCCACCAGCGGGATCAGCTGCCACTTGTCGAACGACGTGCACGGATGCGACAGCCCCATCCCCACCCAGTCGCCGACCTGGATGTCCGCGTCCGGGGCCGTACGGAGCCAGCCGTGCTGGTCGGAGAGGCCGGTGACCGTGACGCCGGTGGCCGGACGGTCGGTGCCGTCGCGGCGGATCACCTGGGCCTCCGGCAGATCCAGGTCGTACGCCGCGTCCCGCTTGCCCGCGTTGACGAAGGCCTGGTCGGGGGAGGGGCGGGAGACGACCTGCGCCCACAGCCGGAAGGCGGGGTGCAGGGCGCCCTCCTCAGGGACGCGGGTGAAGGGGGTGAGCTTGCGGTAGTGGCCGTCGTCGTGCGAGACGTACGCGCCGGAGCGGAGCAACTTCAGTACGGGCAGGGAGAGTTCGGGGATCTCCGCGAACACGTCGGCCACCGCGTCGAACCAGGCGCTGCCGCCCGCGCTGACGACGATCTCCGCAAGGCCCGTGAACCGGCTCGCCTTGTCGAAGTCCGCCGCCAGGGCCGTGAGCCGGCGCAGCCACGCGTGCACCCGGTCGGGGTCGGCCCCCGGCACCTCGCCCTCGTAGCCCGCCACGCCCACCAGCCGCAGCGTCGCCGCCCCGGCCACCGCGTCCGCGACCGCCGCGCACTCCGCCTCCGAACGGACGCCGGTGCGGGCGCCCTCACCGGCGGCGAGCTCGACGACCACGTCCACGGGGCGGGGGGCTCCGAAGAGCGCGGCGTCCATCAACTCCACGCCGCGCACGGAGTCGACGTAACAGATGAAGCGGAAGTCCGGGTCCGTCGCGAGTTCGGAAGCGATCCAGCGCAGGGCGGAGGCGTCGACGAGTTCGTTCGCGAGGAAGACCCGCTCGATGCCGAACTCCCTTGCCACCCGCACCTGGTGGGGGACCGCGAGGGTGATGCCCCACGCGCCGTGCTCGATCTGCTTCCAGAACAGCTGTGGGGCCATCGAGGTCTTGCCGTGCGGGGCGAAGGCGAGGCCGTGGCGGGTCGCGTACGTCTCCATCAGCCCGAGGTTGTGGTTCAGACGCTCGGCGGAGAGGGCGAGGACGGGGGTGGTGAAGCCGTCCGTGAAGAGGTTGCGGCGCTGCGCGGCGAGTTCGCCGACGGTCAGGCCCGCGGCGTCCGGGGGGAGGCCCTTGAAGCGGAGGTCGACGCGGTCCGCCGTGAGAGCGGTGAGTTGTGCGGCGGCGGTGTCGGCGCCCATGGGGCCTCCCTGGTGTTCTGACGAGCGTGTTCCCGGACGAGGTGCTGTGTTGCATTCCCTGCAACGCTCATTGCGTATGACGCTTACTGCTGTCTAACATCCCAGCCAATGCAGGGTCAACGGTGCCGATGCCGTTGCCCGGGAGAGCAAGGGGCCCCACCATCGTGACCGCCTTCGACGTCGTAGCGCTCGGCGAGTCCATGGTCACGTTCCTGCCTTCCCGGCCCGGGCGCCTCGCCGACGTCCCCTCCTTCACCCGGGGGATCGGCGGCGCGGAGTCGAACGTCGCCTGCGTGCTCGCCGCCGCCGGCCACTCCGTGCAGTGGGTCAGCCGGGTCGGCGCCGACGGCTTCGGTGACCATCTCGTCGACGCGATCACCGCGTATGGCGTGGACACCTCCGCCGTACGAAGGGATCCCGCGCGTCCGACCGGCATCTACTTCCGTACGGCGGGCGACCGGGCGACCGACGCGCACGAGGTGGCGTACTACCGGGCCGGGTCGGCCGCCTCAGCGATGGCGGTGGACAACGTGGACCTGGACGCCGTCCGCGCGGGACGCGTGCTGCACCTGTCCGGGATCACCGCCGCGCTCTCCGCCGACTGCCTCGGCCTGATGCGCGCGCTCACCGCGCGCCGGCCCGGCCGCCCGCTGGTCTCCTTCGACGTCAACCACCGCCCCGGGCTGTGGCGCGACACAGCCGGACCGCGCGTCCTGCTCGACCTCGCGCGCGGCGCCGACATCGTGTTCGTCGGCGAGGACGAGGCGCGGGACGCCTGGGGGCTGCGCGGCGCAGGGGCGATCCGTGACGCGCTGCCGGAGCCGGACGTCCTGGTCGTCAAGTACGGCAAGGGCGGAGCCGTCATGTTCGACAGGGACGTCGAGGGGACCGAGGACGCGGACGGCACCGCCACGCTCGTCGGCGCCCTGCGCGTGGACGTCGTCGCGGCCGTCGGCGCCGGTGACGCCTTCGCCGCCGGTTTCCTCTCCGCGACCCTGCGCGGACTCCCCGCCAAGGACCGGCTCCGGCACGGCCACCTCATGGCCGCCGCCGCCCTCACCGTGCCGGGGGACCTCGCCGCGCCGCCCTCCCGCGACCACGCCGACCGGCTGGCCGCCCTGGACGACCAGGCGTGGGAGACACTTCGACTCGGCCCCGGCTGGACCGAAGCCGTCACGCGGGCCGACGAGGAGGTACGTACCCCATGAGCCAGACCGTCGACCGAGCGCTGAGCATCCTGCCGCTGCTCGCCGAGGGACCCGCCGACCTCGGGAAGGTCGCCGACCGGCTCGGCGTGCACAAGTCCACCGCGCTCCGCCTGCTGCGCACGCTCCACGAGCACGGGCTGGTCTACCGCCAGTCCGACCAGCGCTACCGCCTCGGCGCCCGCCTCTTCGCCCTCGCCCAGGAGGCGGTGGAGAACCTCGACATCCGGGAGATCGCCCACCCCCACCTCGTACGGCTGAACGAGCAGTGCGGGCACACCGTCCACCTCGCCGTCCACGAGGAGAACGAGGTCCTCTACATCGACAAGGTGGAGAGCCGGTACCCGGTCCGGATGTACTCGCGGATCGGCAAGCCCGTCGCCATCACCGTCGCGGCCGTCGCGAAGCTGCTCCTCGCCGACCTGCCCGAGGCCGAGCGTCGCGCGATCGCCGACAAGCTCGACTACCCCATGTACACGGCTCGTTCGATCCCGGGCGCCGCCGCCTTCCTCAAGGAACTGACGGCGGTGCGCGAACAGGGCTGGGCCACCGACCTCGGCGGCCACGAGGAGTCCATCAACTGCGTGGCCGCACCCATCCGCGGCGCCGACGGACGGGTCGTCGCCGCGATGTCCGTCTCCGCCCCGAACGTCGTCGTCACCGCCGACGAACTCCTCACCCTGCTCCCGCTGGTACGCCGTACGACGGACGCCATCAGCCGCGAGTACTCCGGCAAGTCGCACGACTTGGAAGCCCCGAAGGAATGAGCACGGCATGACTGAGAAGACCGAGAAGATCGCCCTCACCCCGAAGACCCACACCACCCCGCCCGCCAAGTTCTCGCACGGCGTGAAGAAGGGGAACATCCTCCAGGTCGCCGGACAGGTCGGCTTCCTCCCGGCCGTCGAGG
Source organism: Streptomyces sp. NPDC058470 (assembly GCF_042721055.1). NCBI lineage: Bacteria > Bacillati > Actinomycetota > Actinomycetes > Kitasatosporales > Streptomycetaceae > Streptomyces > Streptomyces sp. NPDC058470. The sequence continues at coordinate 45,045 of NZ_JBHXMF010000047.1, read as the reverse complement.
GCCAGTCGCCCACGCCCGCGGGACCCGGCCTGCGCGAGCAGACCCTCCAGACCCTCGCCAACGTCAAGGCGATCCTCGAAGAGGGCGGCGCGAGCTGGGACGACGCGGTGATGATCCGCGTCTACCTCACCGACGTCGACCACTTCGCCGAACTGAACGGCATCTACAACACCTACTTCGAGGAGCAGGGCCTCACCGCGCCCCCCGCCGCCCGCACGACGGTCTACGTAGGTCTGCCGGCCGGACTCCTCATCGAGATCGACGCGCTGGCCGTACTCGGCTGACGTCTCTCTCCACACAACTCCCGCACCCCGTACGCCATCACGGTGCGGCGCCCGTCACCCCGTGGGCGCCGTGCCGCGATCCCCCACGCCCTGAAAGCACCATGCACTTAAGAAGAGGTCCCCCTTGCTCTCGTACCCGCTCGCAGCAACGCCCCCCGCCCCCGAGACCCCACCTCACACCGGCGGTCTGCTCCTCCTCGTCGACGGCACCGCCGGGCTGCTCACGGTCGCCGCCCTCGGCATCGCCCTCCTGCTCGTCCTGATCATCAAGCTCAGGCTCCAGCCCTTCGTGGCGCTGCTCGCCGTCTCCATAGCCGTCGGCCTGGCGGCCGGTCTTTCGGTGACGGAACTCTTCGGCACGGTCCAGCGGTCCACGGCCGTCTCGGTCATCGAGTCCGGCATGGGCGGCATCCTCGGCCATGTCGCGATCATCATCGGCCTGGGCACCATGCTCGGCGCGATCCTCGAAGTCAGCGGCGGCGCCGAGGTGTTGGCCTCCCGGCTGCTGAACCTCTTCGGTGAGAAGCGGGCCCCACTGGCCATGGGCCTGACCGGCCTGATCTTCGGCATCCCGGTCTTCTTCGACGTCGGCATCTTCGTCCTCGCACCGATCGTGTACGCCGCCGCCAAGCGCTCCGGCAAATCGATCCTGCTGTACTGCCTGCCGCTGCTCGCCGGCCTGTCCGTGACACATGCGTTCCTGCCGCCGCACCCGGGTCCGGTGGCCGCCGCCGGACTCCTGCACGTGGATCTCGGCTGGGTCATCCTCATGGGCGTGATCTGCGGACTTCCCGCCGTGGCCGCCGCCTGGGTCTACGCCGCCTGGATCGGCAAGCGGATCTTCGTCGCCGTACCGCAGGACATGGTCGAGGCCGCCGCGGAGGCGAAGCTGGCCGTGCGGGAGGAGCAGCGGGCGTCGGGTGTCGAGCCGCGCGAGAGCCCGGTACCGTTCGGCACGGTCCTCGGCATCATCGGTACGCCGCTGGTGCTGATCCTGGCGGCGACGTTCTCCTCGATCGCGCTCGACCCCTCGACCCTCCGTTCCGTGATCGAGTTCTTCGGCAGCCCCTTCGTCGCCCTCACCATCGCCCTGCTGCTCGCGTACTACCTGCTCGGCATCCGGCGCGGCTGGTCCCGCAAGTCTCTTGAGACGGTGTCGACCTCGTCGCTCAAGCCGGTCGGCAACATCCTGCTGGTGGTCGGCGCAGGCGGGATCTTCGGCGCCGTACTGAAGGCCAGCGGGGTCGCCCAGGCACTCTCGGACACCTTCAACGACGTCGGTCTGCCGGTGCTCGTCCTCGCCTACCTGATCTCGCTGGTCCTGCGCGTCGCCCAGGGCTCGGCGACCGTCGCCATCGTCACGACGGCCGGTATCGTCGCGCCGCTGCTCGCCGAGGGCGACCACTCCCAGGCCTTCGTCGCCCTCGTCATCATGGCGATCTCGGCGGGCTCGATCTTCGCCTCGCACGTCAACGACGGCGGCTTCTGGATGGTGGCGAAGTACTTCGGCATCAGCGAGCGGGACACCCTCAAGTCCTGGACGGTTCTGGAGTCCGTGCTGTCGGTCGCCGGGTTCGCGGTGGCGGCGGTGCTGAGCCTTTTCGTATAACGGCCGGTTTGTCATAACGGCCGTGCAGCTATGTAGGGGCTGGCTGTTCCTGACACAGGATCGTCGACCATACTGCCCGCTGTGGAGCAGCGCATAGGTTCGAAGAGCCAGCCCCTGGATGCCGCCGCGGTCGACCCGGCGTACATCCCCGGGCTCACGGCACCCGTGCCCGCGGAACCGGACGCGAAAGCGGACGCCGAAGACGCGGAGGTCGAGGACTCGGAGGTCGAGGACGCCGACGTCGAGGCGACCGAGACGGCCGAGGACGCAGAGGCTGAGGAGGTCGCCTCCGAGGAGGCGGTTTCCGAGGAAGCCGCCGGCGACGACGAGGAAGCCGCCGACGACGAGGACGGCGACGAGGACGAGACCGAGGCTTCCGACGAAGCCGAGGAGGCCGCGGCGGACGCCGACGGTCCCGTCTTCGAGGCCTCCGACCGGCGCGCCTCGATCAGGGCCGATCACAGCGGCGTACAGCTGCGCCTGGACGACCAGCAGGCGGAGTTCCGCTGGGAGGAGATCGGCGCGGTCGAGACGGAGTCGCCCCGCTTCGGGAAGCGGTTCACCATCACGGTGCACACGCCGGACCGCCGCTGGTACCCGATCGAGATCGAGGCGTCGGCCCGGGCACGCTTCAAGGAGTGGGAGGACCAGCTCGACGCCGTCCTCGACGCCTACTTCGAGGAGGATGTCGAGGAAGACGTCGAGGCGGATGTCGAGGCGGACGACGAGGACAGCACCTCGTAAAGGGGCGCGGGGAACTGCGCGGCCGGCTACGTACGGCCCGCAGTTCCCCGCTCACCTGTCCTCAGCTCACCGGCGGAGAGTTCACGCGCAGTACTGCGCCTCTTTCCCGATCGAGCGGTACATGCAGTCGGCGTTCTCCAGGAGTTGCAGCACCGCGTCCCGGTTGCGGGACGTCTCCCGGACGATGACCTCGTCGGGCGGGTAGAAGCCGCCGCCGGAGCTGGATGTCGGGTACATCTCGAAGGTGTACGAGAAGATCTTCTGGTTGCCCCACAGCCAGTCGTCGATCGAGCCGTCGGTGATGTAGAGATCACTGGCCTGCTCGGCCGTGTAGCCGTTGCTGGCGGCCATCTTCCCGCCGACCGCGGCGAAGGCGTTGCGGTCGTCCAGCGTCATACCGGTCGCGGTGTTGGCGGTCGTGTAGCCGTAGGGCCACAGCACCAGTTCGCTGTACGTGTGGAAGTCGATGCCCGCCTTGATCTGCTGGGCGCCGCCGACGACCCGGCTGCGCACGAAGTTGGCGACCACCTTGACCTCGGGGGCGGACTCGGCCGACGTACCGCGGTAGGTCTCCGAAGAGGTCGTCCCGGAGGAGCCGCCGCAGCAGCCGAACTGGTAGGCCCAGTTGCGGTTCAGGTCCGTACCGACGTACGACGAACCGGTGTTGGGCTGGCGGTTCTTGCGCCACGAGCGGTACGCGCCGGTCGCGATGTCGTACTCGCCGCCGTCCGGGTTGAGGTCCGGGATGATCCAGATCTCGCGGGAGTTGACCAGACTTGAGACACGGGAGTCCGTGGCGTACTTGGAGGTCAGCTCCTTCAGCAGATAGAGCGCCATCTCGACGGTGAGGTGCTCGCGGGCGTGCTGGTGGTGGGTGAACAGCACCTCGGGCTCGGCCTCGTCCGTGGCGACGTTGTCGCTGATCTTGAGGGCGACGATGTTCCGGCCCTGGTACGTGGTGCCGATGACGCGCTGGCTCACGAGGCTCGGGTAGGCGGCGACGACGGAGCTGATGTCGGTCGTCATCTCCGCGTAGTTGTGGTACGTCGAGTCGGCCGTGGGGAAGTCGAGGATCCCCACGTCGGCCGCGCTCGAACGGTCCGGCGCCGAGCCGAGCAGTGAGACCTCGTAGCCCTGCGAGCGCAGCTTCTTGATCTGGTCCGCGCGGCCCGAGACGACGACGGTCTCCGAGTCGGCCTCGTCCACGGTCACGCCGGCCTGCTGGATCGCCGTCCGGGACTTGGAGTCCGAGTGCATGTGCACCTCGTACTGGCGGACGGGGTCCGTCTCGGCCGCGGGGGCCTTCGCCCCGTCGGCGGTGGCGTTGGTGGCCGTGGCCATGAGAGGGGCCGCGAGCGCGAGCGCCACCAGGGTGGCGAAGGCGGCGGTACGGCGACGGCGTCTGCTTCCCGTGCCGGTGCCGCTGCCGCGAATGCGAAGTCGCATGAAATCTCCTTGTTTCTCCGGGCGCTCCGGGATCTCCGGAACGAGGGGAGTGGAGCGGTGGGGGGTGGATCAGTGCGACGTGCTGGTGCGGGTGTGGCGCTCATCGTGGAGGTCTGGCATGGTCAGGTCAAGTATTCCCCAAGGGTTGGTGGCGGGAATCGGCCGAAATTCAGCCGGACAGGTGTATCCGAGGCTCTTACGAAGCGCCGGACCGGACAGATGTATCCGCGCTCTTACGAAGCCGGCGCGATGGCGAAGGTCAGGCCCCCGACGCTCAACCGCGAGGTCATGGACCGACTGGTACCAGAGGCTCAACCGCGATCTGGCAGCCGGGATCATCGGCGAGACGGCGGCGGGCCGCATCAACTCCGCCGAGGCGATCGAACAGATCCAACGCGCCGCGGACGGCCCTAAGGTCAGGAAATACCGCCACCCGTGACCTGAACAGGGGTGCCGTGCCTGGGAGTTCCCACGGCGGCCGGTCCCAGTAGGAGAGTCTCAGCCGGCCGTCAGCCACTTCGAGCTCGTGGCGATCGCCTTCAACTGCTCGATCGTGACCGCCGGAGCCGCACGCGTCGCTCTCCTGACCGCCGGAGTCGAACGCGCTGACCACCACACGCCTGCGCGCAGTCCCACAGCGGGACCCGGCGACACCGTCCACGACGGCGGGGTCGTGCAGCGGTCCTCCCATTGACCTGCTCTCCCTGCTGAAGCGGGGAGATTCTGGCCTTCCGGTCCGGTGCTGTGCCGTTACGCGGCAGGGGCTCCGGGTCGGATTCCGTGGCTTCCTGCTTCTTCGCGCTGTGCCACAACTGTGGATTGTGGTCTTGTCTGCGCTCGACAGGCTGTCGCCGCCAGTCCGGCGGCCGACCGGGAGTTGGGACGCGTATTCGAGATCACCCCATGGTGTAGCACGCGGCATGAAGCCGCCTCGCTGTGCCTAGGGTTGATGGTCATGAGGTCAGACTTCGGACTGGGCGCCGCCGTGGTGGCGACCGTCCTCCTCGCCGTTCCCCAGCCGGTTGCGGCCGCGGATCCCGCGCACCGGGCGGCCCCGGCCGGGTGCGCCGAGGGCGGTGAGGATTCCCGGGACCGCTCCTCCGTCCACGAGGGGGAGATCCGCTGGAAGGACGAGACCGGGTTCGACGACGCGCTCGCCCGGGCGAACAGGGTCTGGTCCACCGACGGGCTCGCCCAGGTCCGGATCAGGTCCGCCGCCTCGAACTCGGCCGCCGACCTGCGCTGGCGCGACGTGAACCGGACCGGGCCGGGTTGGAAGAACGTCTACGGCAAGTGGTCGTCGGGGCCGGGAGCCGACACCGTCCACCTCAACCGGGCCTACCTGGGCGACGGCAGGCGGCGGGGCGACACCAGGGCCCGCCGGGTGGTGGCCGCCCACGAGCTGGGCCACGCCCTCGGCTTCTGCCACAAGTCGGCCGACCGGTACGCGACGTTGATGGACGCGGACTTCGGGCGCCTCCCCGAGGACGGCAGGCCGACGAAGGGTGACCGCCGGAACTATCACCGCCTCTGGGGCTGACGGAATGCGGAGAGCCCGTACCGCCGCTGCCTCGGCCGTCGTCGCGCTGGCCCTGGCCGGTGGCGGCTGGACCGGCGGCCAGAACGTCAACAGGGCGACGGGGCCGACGGGGTCGGTGGGAACGGGGTCGGCAGGACCGGCGGGGTCGGCGGAATCCCTCACCCGCTATGACCCCGCCGACCCCCGCCAGGTCGCCGCCACCGCCGACGATGTCTTCATCGCCGACGTCCTCGACACCGCGGGCCGCAGGACCATCGACGAGATCGACTGGGACCTCTACCGGGTCCGGGTCGGCGAAAGAAGGAAAGGTGACCGCACGGGCACGGTGCAGGTGGCCGTGGAACACGGCGGCCCCCCGCTGAAGGCCGGCGCCACCTACCTCTTCGCGACCAACCGCTTCCCGCACCCCGCCGACGGCAACGGCCAGGTGGCCGAGACGACGCCGAGGGCCGCACCCCCGTAAGGAGTGCGGCCCACTGGAGGAAACGGAGGTACTACGGCAGTGCGTGGACCTTCGGCCCCACCGAGTTGGACCAGGCGTTGCCCGCCGTGGCGTCCCAGTTCGTCGACCAGGTCATCGCGCCGCGCAGGTCCGGGTAGGTCTTCGACGGCTTGAACGTGCCGCAGTTGGTGCCCACGGTGAGGCAGTCGAGGGCGTTGTTCACGATCGTCGGGGAGACGTAGCCGCTGCCCGCGCCGCTGGTGGAGGCGGGAAGGCCGAGGCCCACCTGGGACGCGGCGAGGCCGCCCTGCAACTGGATGCAGGCGAGCGCGGTCAGGAAGTTCACCGTGCCCTGCGAGTACACCTGGCCGTCGCAGCCGAGCATCGAACCGCTGTTGTAGTACTGCATGTTGACGACGGTGAGGATGTCCTTGATGTTCAGCGCCGTCTGGAAGTAGGTGTTGGACGTGGACTGCATGTCGATCGTCTGCGGCGCCATCGTGATGATCAGCGACGAGCCCGCCTTGCTGGAGAGGGACCGCAGCGCCTGCGTCATGTACGTCGCGTTGAGACCGTTCTCCAGGTCGATGTCGACGCCGTCGAAGCCGTACGTCGTCATCAGGGAGTAGACGGAGTTGGCGAAGTTCGTCGCGGACGTCGAGTTGTTCACGGACACCGTGCCGGTCTCGCCGCCGATGGAGATGATGACCTTCTTGCCCGCCGCCTTCTTGGCCGCGATGTCCGCCTTGAACTGGTCGACGGTGTAGCCGCCGAGCCCGGCCGAGTCGAGGCTGAAGGTCACCGCGCCCGGTGTCGTGGTGGCGGAGGCGAAGGCGACCGCGATGATGTCGTACTGGGCCTGGACGGCGGAGATCTTCTGGACCGTCGCGCCGTTGTTGAAGTTCTGCCAGTAACCCGTCACGGCGTGCTTCGGCAGCGTGCTGCCACCGCCGCTGCCGGACGCGGTCGTCGTGCCCGTGACCGTCGCCGACTTCGCCGACTCACCGGCCGAGTTCGTCGCCGTGACCTGGAAGGTGTACGAGGTCGAGGCGGCCAGCGAGGAGACGGTCGCCGAGGTCCCCGTCACCGACTGGACCTTCGTGGCGCCCTGGTAGACGTTGTAGCCGGTCGCGCCCGACACCGTGTTCCAGGCGAGGGAGACGGAGGACGACGAGGTGGAGGAGACGGCCAGACCGGCCGGGGCCGCCGGGATGGTCGGCGCCGGGTCGCTGCCACCGCCGCCGTCGGGACCGAACACCGAGATGTCGTCGGCGTAGTAGGGGGCCTGTCCGTACCAGCCGTTCGTGTAGGCCGTCACCGAGGTCGTCGAGGCGCCGGTGGTGAAGGTGGTCGTCAGCTGCTTCCAGGCGGCGGAGTCGGGCGTCCAGGTCGACACGTCCGTCGTACCCGTGCCGGTCACCCCGAGGTAGGTGTAGCCGCCCTGCACCCAGGCGCTCAGCGTGTACGTCGAGTTGGGCTTCACGGCGACGGCCTGCGTGCACTTGGCGTTGTCCTGGCCGGCCGGCGTGCCCTTCAGTGCGGCCGCCCCGCCGTGCACCGGAGAGGAGACGGTCGAACCGCTGCCCGCGGTACACGTCCAGTTGGCCAGGCCCGACTCGTAGCCGGCGTTCTTGACGTTGTTGATGTCCGCGGCCGAGGCATCGGTGGCGAGGCCGGCGACGGTGAGGAAGGAAGCGGTGACGGCGGCGGCGAGGAGCCCCGCCCAAGTACGTCTGCGTCCGGGCATGCCAGGTACGCGGTCCACTGGGACCTCCGGTGAGGGGGACGGAATGGGGGAGAGCTGGGGAGGGCGTACGGAACGGTGGTCACCGTTGTTGGGGTCCAAGGTGGTCCAGACCAATTAGGTTGTCAAGACCTCTGGCGGCTGTTGGACCCCTCAACGCCCTTACCGGCACGCCGAGTTGTGGCATATGCGGCTCACTCTCCGTTGATCACGCCCGCACCTTCAGTGAGTTGATCTCGCGAAGTCGGTGTTGAGGGGGGCATGCCGTGGATAAGGTGCTGTTGCAGAAGGGCGTCACAGTGGCGATCCGTGGCCATATGTGACAGTCCATGGCGAAACAGGGGCGATCTGGGGCGGTGGTTGACCACTCCGCCGCAGTGAAGGGCCCGCCGCAGCGAACGGGGTGTGTGCAGCGTGCCGACCGCGATAGCCGTCACCAGTCCCGATCTGGTGCTCCCGCCGCACGACCGGCAGACCCCGCCCGCCGTCGTCCAGCCCCTCGACACCCTCGAAAGCTCCCTCCTGGGGATGCACGCGCTCATCGAGCAGCACGGGTACGTCATCTCGCTCTACCCCGCCTCGGTCTCCGACGCCGTGACGCAACGGCTGCGCACCGTCCGCTCCGTCCTGGAGAGCGACCGCATCGCGCTGCTCGGCATCGACCTCCCGCCGCTCGGAGTGGCGCTGCTGGCCCAGCAGTTGAGGCAGCTGTCGGTCTGCGACTTCAGTCCGGGCGTACTCGCCTCCGCCGCCCGCCTGCTCGCCCACTACATCTACGCCGGCGCGCTGCTCGGCTCGGTCACCAAGCTCGACCAGGTCCCGGTGTCCCTGAAGTCCCACGCCAAGTCGTGGGTGCCGGGCGCCCAGTTCGCCGTACTGGCCAATCCGCGGCCACAGCTCGTGCGGGTCGGCCAGGAGGAGCTCGCCGGGCCGGAGTTCGGCACCCGGCTGCTCGCCGCCGCAGGTCAGGCACCCTCCGACTGGGTCACCGCGACGCTCGCGCCCGCCTGGCGTGTGCAGGGCGTCGCGACCGTTCCGCTGCCGGAGGCATCGGCGCGCTGGTGGGGGACCGGGAAGCTCGTCGAGTTCGCCGCAGGGCTGTACGACGTGTCCGTGCTCTACCAGCTCGTGTCGTCCGTCCGGCGGGAGCAGTGCCACTGGTGCGGGCTCGAACTCATCGGTGACCGCTGCGGGTTCTGTGCGGCTCCACTGCCACCGCCGTCGTCCACGCCGCAGCCGGCGTCGTCACAGACCTCGCCGTCGCGGTCACTGTCCGCACCGGCATCGTCATCGGAGCTTCCGGCTGCCGCCGTACGGGCAGCCTCTTCTGTACGCGCCCTGCCCCCGGGCGCCACATAAGCACCACCGACCACCAGCAGATACGACCGCTCGACCACCAGCAGGTACGACCGCTCGACCAACACCAAGTACGACCGCTCGCCAACACCAGGTACGACCGCTCGACCCCGCCGTCTCCGCCCCACGATCGAGGTTGTCCGGATCATGAACTCACGCCAGCGCCGCGGCGTCATCCTGCTGGTCCTCTCGGCCCTGTGCGCCATGGGTGCCTTCGCCGGAGTGCTCTCGGTGATCCGTGACGTGAACTCCAAGGTCGGCCCGGAGGTGGCCGCGTACCGTCTGAAGGGCGACATCGCGCCCTACAAGGAGCTGTCGGCCGACCAGTTCGAGAAGGTCGAGATGCCCGAGCGGTGGCTGTCGTCCACGGCCGTCACCGACCTCTCCCAGATCCGCGGCAAGATCGCGGTCACCCAGCTGGAGAAGGGCTCCCTGCTCCAGACCGACATGATCGTGGACCGGCCCGCACTGGAGGCGGGCCAGCAGGAGATCGCGATCATGATCGACGCGTCGACGGGGGTCGCGGGCAAGATCAACCCGGGTTCACGGGTGAACATCTACGCCACCTTCAAGGCCGAGGGCGACACGAGCGTCAACCAGTCCAAGGTCATCGTCGAGAACGCCCGCGTCATCGACGTCGGCAAGCTCACCGCCCTCGACCCCGGCCAGTCCACCGCCGAGCGCAGCCGGACCGCCACCCAGGCCGTCCCCATCACCTTCGCCCTCGACACCGCGGACGCCCAACGCGTCGCGTTCGCCGAGTCCTTCGCCGAACACGTCCGCCTGGCCCTGGTGGCAGGCGGCTCGAACACTCCCGTCGCCCCCGGCGACCGCACATACACCCTCGACGAGGACAAGTAGGAGGCCGGGCATGACGACCAGGAGGCCGGGCATGACGAGGCCGGGTGTGACTGTTCAGGGCGTGACTGTTCCGGGCATGCCTCCGGCGGGGCGGCGCGGGGCGACGGCGGTGCCGGTTGTGATACCGGCGGGGCCGCGTGTGGCGGCCGCGGAGTTGGTTGTGGCAGTCGTGAGGCGGCGAGCGGTGGCCGGTAGGTCGCGTGTGGCGGCCGCTGTGTCGGCTGTGACGGTCGTGAGGCGGCGAGCGGTGGCCGGTAGGTCGCGTGCGGCGGCCGCGGAGTCGGCTGTGACGGTCGCGAGGTGGCGTACGACGACCGCCGAGTCGCCCGTGGTGATCGCGAAGCCGGTCGTGACGACCCGTAGGTGCGTCCGATGACCATCCGTATTCTCCCGGCCGTCGGGGACATCGACTCGGCTCGCGCGCTGACCACGCTGCTGAGTCAGCTCGCGGATGCCGAACCGGCCCCACCGGTCCCCGACTCGACCGCCCTGCTCGACACCCTCGCTCGGCTCGCCGGGGAGTCGCTGGACGAGCTGCCGGAGGTCGTCCTCGTCCACGAACGAATAGGTCCCGTCCCGGCCTTGGACCTGATCCGGGACCTGGTGATGCGCTTCCCGGTGGTCGGCATCGTCCTCATCACCGCCGACACCGGCAACGGCGTACTCACCGCGGCCATGGACTCCGGCGCCCGCGGCATTGTCGGACTGCCGCTGGGCTACGACTCCCTCGCGGAACGCGTCCAGGCGGCCGCCGCCTGGTCGCGCGGCATGCGCCGCCATCTGGTCAGCGGTACGCCGGAGTTGTACGCGGGGCCCGGCGGCACCCTCGTCACGGTGACCGGCGCCAAGGGCGGCGTCGGCGCGACGGTGACGGCCGTCCAACTCGCCCTCGCCGCGCGGGCGTCGGGCCGCGACGTGGCCCTGGTCGACCTGGACCTCCAGTCCGGCGACGTGGCCTCCTACCTCGACGTCCAGTTCCGCAGGTCGGTCGCCGACCTCGCCGGCATCAGCGACATCAATCCCCGGGTGCTCCAGGACGCCGTCTACACCCACGACACCGGCCTCGGCCTGCTCCTCGCCCCCTCCGAGGGCGAACGCGGTGAAGAGGTCACCGACCGGGTGGCCCGCCAGGTCCTCGCCACCCTGCGCTCCCGCAACGACGTCGTGATCGTCGACTGCGGCTCCCAGCTGAACTCCGCGACCGCGGCCGCCATCGAGATGGCGGACCACGCCCTGCTGCTGGTCACCCCCGACGTCATCGCCGTACGCGCCGCCAAACGCATGATCCGCATGTGGGACCGCCTCCAGATCCGCAAGGCCGAGGAGACGACGACCGTCGTCAACCGCTTCGCTCGCGGTACGGAGATCCAGCCGTCCCTCGTCGAGAAGGTCACCGGCACCAAGGTCGCCCGCTCCGCGATACCCGCCGCCTTCAAGGAACTCCAGTCCGTCGTCGACGCGGGCCGGCTCCAGGACCTGGACGCCCGCTCGACGGTGAAACAGGCCCTGTGGGCGCTCGCGGGTGAGCTGGGACTGGTGATCGCCCAGGAGGGCGGAGGCGGCGGCAGGCGACGCAAGGCACCGTCCTCGGACCGGGGCGCGCTGGCACTCCGGCGAAGGGGCGGCGACCGAGGCGCCGTGACCCTCGAATTCGCCGGGATGTTCCCGCTGTTGCTCGTCGTGATGACCATCCTCTGGCAGTGCGTGCTGTACGGCTACTCGTACTCCCTCGCCGGGAACGCGGCGGACGAGGCGGCTCGCGCGGCAACGGCGGCGTACGCCGTGAATGGCGATGTGGGCGGGGCGTGCCAGGCCGCGGGGAGTGAGCATCTGCCGGGGGCCTGGAGCGGCGCCGAGATCGGTTGCGCTCCGGCCGGCTCGCTGATGACGGCCAACGTCAGCGTCCAAGTGCCGCTCTTCTTCCCCGGGTTCGACGCGGGGTGGACCGTGAACGGAGAAGCGGGCGCGGCGCTGGAGGGGGAGGGCGGATGAGGATCTCCCAGGTCTCCCAGAGACTCAGGCGTCGGCTCCGAGGCCTGCGGCACCGGCTCCGCGACGACCGGGGCGTCTCCATCCTGGAGTTCACCGGCTTCCTGCCCATCCTGCTCGTCGTCGGGATGGCCGCCATCCAGCTGGGCCTGATCGGGTACGGCATCAACCAGGCCGGCACGGGGGCGCGAGCCGCGGCACGGGTCGCGTCGCAGGGAGGGGATGGCAACGCGGCCGGTCAGGCCGCCGTGAGCGGGTGGCTGGACCCGGACGTCTCGGCACCCGAGGGCCCTGACCTCACCACCGCCACCGTCACCGTCCAAGTCCCCGCAGTCATCCCGCTCTTCGACGACGTGACCGTGGTACGCCGCGCCACCATGCCCACCGACGACTGACCGCCCGTACGAGAGGAGCCGAATCCATGAGCCTGCGTTCCCGCATCGCCGCCCCCGACGAGGGGGGACCCGCCCGTGAGGACGGACACCTCGTCGCCCTGTACCGCACCAAACTGCTCGAAGAGATCGACCTCGCCGAGATGTCGAGCCTGGCGGCGGCCGAACGCCGACTGCGCCTGGAACGCGTACTCGGCCACATCATCAGCCGAGAGGGCCCGGTCCTCTCCTCCGCGGAACGCTCCCAGCTGATCCGCCGAGTCGTCGACGAGGCCCTCGGACTCGGCGTCCTGGAACCACTCCTCGCCGACGCGTCGATCACCGAGATCATGGTCAACGGCCCGGACTCGATCTTCGTGGAGCGAGCGGGACGAGTGGAGCAGCTCCCCCTCCGTTTCGCCTCGAACGAGCAGTTGATGCAGACGATCGAACGCATCGTCTCCACCGTCAACAGGCGGGTCGACGAGTCGAACCCCATGGTCGACGCACGCCTCCCCACCGGCGAGCGGGTCAACGTCATCATCCCCCCGCTCGCGCTCACCGGCCCGACCCTCACGATCCGCCGCTTCCCCCGCGCGTACACCCTCCCGGAGCTGATCGGCCTCGGCACCCTCGACGAGCAGATGCTGATGCTCCTCGCGGCGTTCGTCCGGGCCCGCTTCAACGTCATCGTCAGCGGCGGCACCGGCAGCGGCAAGACGACCCTGCTGAACGCCCTCTCCGGGCTCATCCCGTCCCACGAACGCATCATCACCATCGAGGACTCGGCGGAACTCCAGCTCCAGCAGGAGCACGTCATCCGCCTCGAATCCCGCCCCCCGAACGTGGAGGGCAAGGGCCAGGTCACCATCCGGGACCTGGTCCGCAACTCCCTCCGGATGCGCCCCGACCGCATCATCGTCGGTGAGGTCCGCGGCGGCGAGACACTCGACATGCTCCAGGCGATGTCGACGGGCCACGACGGCTCCCTCGCCACGGTCCACTCCAACTCCGCCGAGGACGCGTTGATGCGCCTGCAGACCCTCGGCTCGATGTCCGAGGTCCAGATCCCCTTCGAGGCGCTCAAGGACCAGATCAACTCGGCCGTCGAGGTCGTCGTGCAGCTCTCCCGGCACGCCGACGGCTCTCGCAAGGTCACGGAGATCGCGCTGCTCGTCTCGCACGGCCGCGAAGAGTTCCGTATCGCGCCCGTCACTCGTTTCATATCCCGTCCCGTCGGCCCCGACCGGGTAGTCCGCGGCTACTTCGAGCACCTCCCGCTCCCGCGCGCGGTCGCGGAGAAGCTGTACGTCGCGGGCGAACCGCTCCCGCCGGCCTTCGGCGTGACCGAGGCCCCCGTCGACGTACTGAACACAAGGCAGGCCATCGGATGACCCCCGGGCCGGAGAGTCGGACGCCCCCTATGCCGGGGAGGTGTGAGCCATGAACAGCCCCGCCCTGCTCGCCCTCGGCGCGACGGTCCTGTGCGGCACATTCGCCGTCGCGGGCGTCCACGCCTACGCCTCCGGACGCGCCCAGCGCCAGGCACTGGTCGACCGCCTCTCCGGCGCCGGCCCCCTGCGCACCGCGGCCGGCCGCGTACGCCGCTTCGCCGGCGTCGACCGGCGGCTGCGCCGCACCCGCATCGGCCGCGGTATCCACCTGCGGCTCTCGGCGACCGGACTCGACGTGACGGCGGGGGAGTTCTTCACGTACGTCACCGCCGTGGTCGTGGCGCTCTGGCTGATCGCGGCGGCGGCGCTGGCCCCCTTCTTCGGCCCGATCGCCGCCCTCATGGGTGTCTGGGGCGCCGCCGTCTTCCTCAACTGGCAGCGCCAGAAACGCATCGAGGCCTTCATCGGCCAACTCCCCGACGTGGCACGCCTGCTGGCCAACGCGACGGCGGCGGGACTCGCGCTGCGGACCGCCCTGGCGATGGCGGCGGAGGAGCTCGAAGCCCCGGCGGGCGAGGAACTCGCGCATGTGGCCGACCAGTTGACGATGGGCCGGACGGTCGAGGACGCCCTCGCCGAGCTCTCCGAACGCCTCCCTTCCCGCGAACTGATCGTGTTGGTGACGACCCTGGTGCTCGCCAACAAGGCGGGCGGCTCGGTCGTCAGCTCGCTGCGCAACCTCACCCAGACCCTGGAGGACCGCAAGGAGACCCGCCGCGAGGTCCGCACGATGCTCTCCGAGGTCAACGCCACCGCCTTCACGGTCCCGTTCCTGGGCATCGGCTCACTCGTGCTGATCAACTCCTCGAACGAAGGAGCCCTCGCCCGTGTCACCGGCTCCCCACTCGGCCAGGGCCTGGTCCTCCTCTCCCTGGGCCTCTACACCGTCGGCTTCTTCGTCATCCGCCGCCTCGGCAAGATCGACGTATGAGGAAGGGATGACCTTGCTGCCTCTGCTGCTTGCTCTCCTCATGGCCGCCTCGATCGCGGGCGTCCTGCTGGGCATCCGCATGATCCGGGCCGAGGCCAAACTGCCCTCCGACCTCGTGCTCGCCCTTGAGGTCGGCGGAACCCGCGTCTCCAAGGCGGACTCGGCCGTCGACCGTCTCGGCATGCGCTTCGCCCCCATGGTCCTGCGACTGATGGGCCCCCGCCGCGTCGACGCCAAACGCCGCCGCATCGACATGGCGGGCAACCCCGGCGGCCTGACCCTCAACCGCTACGCGGCCCGCCGGGCGGTGTACGGCGTCTTCGGCGTCGTACTCGGCCTCGTCTTCCTCTCCAACGGCCAACTCCTCTTCGCCGCCCTGACCCTGGCCTTCGGCTTGGTCGCCGCCGACGCCCTCATCTGGCAGGCCGTCCGCGAACGCAAGGAGGTCATCGACCGCACCCTTCCCGACTTCCTCGACGTCCTCGCGGTCGTCGTCTCGGCGGGCCTCGGCTTCCGCCAGGCACTGGACCGCGTCGCCGAGAAATACGAGGGCCCCTGGGCGGACGAACTGCGCATCACGCTCCGCCAGATGGACGTGGGCGTCAGCCGCCGCCAGGCCTTCGACGAACTGCGCAGGCGCAACTCCTCCGAGCAGGTCGCCCAGTTCGTCTCCGCGCTGCAGCAGGGCGAGGAACTCGGCTCCCCGATCGCCGACACCCTCATCCAGCTCGCCAACGACATGCGCCGGACCGACGCCCAGAACGCCCGCCGCCGCGCCGCGAAAACCATCCCCAAGGCGACCATGGTCACCCTCGTCTTCATGCTCCCCGCGACCATGATCCTCATCGCCACAGGCATGTTCCTCGGCTCGGGCACCGACTTCGGCTCGATCCTGGGCCGCTGATGACCACCCGCCGACTGACTTCGCTGTGGGCCGTGCGCGCCGGGGGCCGTCGCAGCCGTCATAGCTGTGGGCATGCGTGCCGCCAAGGGCGGCACCCGTCCCAGAGCGAGCGGCACCTCGCCGGCGCCGAGCAGCGCACCCAACCCGCGGTCCACCAGCACGCCGGGCACGAGAAGGACGGGGCGAGCACCAGTACACGTCGGCCCCCCGGCGCCGAGCACCCGGCGGTCGACGCAAGCTGGCCCAAGGCTGACGCCGGCTACCTCGCGGACGACGCCCCCGCCCCCGGCAGCATCCGCCTCCAACTGAACGCCCTACAGGCCCTCTGCCGCCAGGCCTTCGCCGTACGCCTCGCAGCCATCGCGATAGGCGCCCCCGTCGCGATGGCCAACGCGACAGACGGCCCACCCCGCTACGCCGTACTCGCCGCGGCGGTCCTCGGCGTCATGGGCTCGTACGCCATGCTCCGCGACTGGGACCGCTTCGGCCCCCGCCTCCTGGCCCACCCCACCCTCATGGCCGTGGACCTCGCCTTCGGCGCGATCCTCCTCCTGACCGCGTCCCCGGCCTCCCCCCTCGCCTACGCGACGGTCTGCACCCCGCTCCTGGCAGGCCTCCTGTACGGCTGGCGCGGCTCGGGAGTCTTCACCGGCCTGCAACTGATCGTCCTGCTCACCGTGTACAGGGCCTGGGCACACCACCCGGGAACAGGTGCCAACACCCTCCTCATCGCGGGCTTCTGCGTCGGCGCCGGCATCATCGGCGTCACCCTCCGCAACCTGATGTTCCGCTTCGGCGCGGCCAGCGAGGCACTGTCGGAGGCGACCTCCCGCCTGGCCGTGGCGGAAGCCGTGGAGTCCGAACGAGCCCGCCTGGCACGCGAGATGCACGACTCCGTCGCGAAGACCCTCCACGGCCTGGCGTTGGCGGCGGAGGCGCTGGCGGCAGCGGCAGAGGCCTCGGGCAGCACCGACGCCTCGGACCCGTCGGACCCGAAGGCGCTCAACGCACTTGACGGGCTCAAGGCACTCAAAGGCCAGGCGACGACGGTGGCGGGTGCGGCGCGCAGAGCGGCGGCGGAGTCACGCGCACTCCTCTCGGACCTGCGCCATCACACGGACCTCGTCTCCGAACTGATTCTCCGCACAGCGGACTTCGAGTCGCACACGCACATCAGAACCTCCCTGAACCACAAGGGCGGCCGCTGCCCGTCCCTCCCCGACACCACGGCCCACCATGTCCTGGCGATCGTGTCCGAGGCCCTGGAGAACACCCACCGCCACGCGGGCGCGAAGCGGGTCACGATCGAACTGGAAGCCTCCGACACCGCCCTCACAGTCCGCGTCCAGGACGACGGACGAGGCCTTCCGGGCGCCACCACGCTCCAAGACGCAACGAAAACCGGCCACTTCGGCCTGCTGGGCATGACAGAACGGGCCGCCACCCTCAACGCCCGCATTCACCTGGGCCAGTCCCCACAGGGCGGCACAGAGGTAGCCGTAACGCTCCCTGTCACCCTCCCTGCTCCGCCCGGCGCTCCCCACCCCCCTCAACAGGAGGCCGCACATGCCTGACCAGGCAGTTCCCGGCCCGCCACCGCTACGCGTACTCGTGGCCGACGACAACCCGGTCGTCCGGGCCGGCCTCACCGCGCTGCTCGGCGGCCACCCGGACATCGAGGTCGTGGCGGCGGCGGCCGACGGCGACGAGGCCCTCACCCTCGCCGCCCACCTCACCCCGGACCTCGTACTCCTCGACGTCCGCATGCCCGGCACCGACGGCCTGACCGCCCTGCCGGGCCTGGCCCGTCTCGCCCCCGTGATGATGCTGACGTACAGCCGCGAACCCGAGGTCGTGGCCGAGGCCCTGCGCCGCGGCGCCACCGGCTACCTCGTCCACGGCGAGTTCACCGCCGCCGAACTGATCACAGCCGTACGGAACTTGAGGCACGCCACACCGACTTTCACGAATTCACTCGGTGTTTCCTACGAACCGAACAAAACTTCTTCGCATCTGCAACCATCTGTGGCACAGTCTTCAAAGGCTCGGCTCACATACGCGGCGGCTCTTCACCGCCGCATCCCCAACCGGCCCGACTTCGGCCTGAGTTCAAGGGAGGTGGAGGTAATGGACCTCATCGCAACCGGCATGAGCAACCGCCAGATCGCCGCCACCTGCTTCATCAGCGAGAAGACCGTCAAGAACCACATCAACCGTATCTTCGCAAAACTGCACAGTTCCTCGCGCAGCGAAGCGATCGCCCACTGGCTGGGCACCGCGCGCGAGGGGTGGACCCGGTGATTCCAAGACGGACGCCGGTACGGGGAAGTTGGGCCCATGGACCCACTCGCAGTAGGCGTGTTCTCACGTACGGTGCTCGGGTTGGTGTTGATGGCGTCGGCTGGGAAGGCAGAGACAATGAGCAGGTTCGAGACGTGGACGCGGACCGTTGCCTCCCGGATGCGGGGCGCGGAGCGAGACGCGGGGGCCGGGTTCGTGGAGTATGCGGGCCTGATGATCATTATTGCGGGGATTTTCACAATGATCGACGGGCTAGGCCTGGACGGCGCGATCTCTGGGGCAATCATGACTGCGGTCAACAACGTCATCGGCGGCGGCTGACCGCCGTACACCTGCGCAACGACCGAGGGCAGACCCTCCCCATCTACATCTGGCTGACGACGATCCTGCTCTTCGCCGCGTTGGCCTTCTTCGTGTTCGCCCAAGCAGCGTCCGCCCGCAATGGAGCTCAATCCGCGGCGGACGCTGCGGCGTTGGCGGCCGCGCAGGACGCGCGGGACGAGATAGTCGACGAATTGGGCGTAGCCATCGGCAAGGAGGACAACTGGCTGGACTGGCTCGACGGCGATCTCGACCCCGCGGGTGCTGGAGCGGCCGCCGCGGCCCAGCAGTTGGCCGCCGAAAACGACTCGACCCTTCAGGGCATCCAGTTCGTCACGGCGAACGGCTTTCCCGGGTTCGAAGCCGACATCCAGACCAACTACACGGTCGGTGACTCGATCATTCCCGGGACAGAGGGCATGCAGGCCAGCGCCGACGCCGTTGCCGTCATCCAGCCGCGGTGCGATTTCGATCTGGACGCGGATCCCGAGAATTCCGTCCAACTGGACTGTGACGGCGAGATCGTGGACATCGATCCCGGAGACTTCGATCCGATCGACCTTCCGGACGCGTCCGTGCTGTTCTCAGTGCATCTGGCCGAGTGAGAGGAAGTCGTACCGATGGGCATTCGGCACACCATGAAGGGCCGCAGGGCGCTGAGCGCGCTGGCGATCACGACTGGGCTGCTCCTCACGGTGGCCGGCTGCGGTGGGGGAGACGACGGGAACTCCGACGAGGGAGCCCCGACCTCGTCGGCTTCCACGACGAGCAGCAGCAGCGACGGTGGCAACTCGGAATCGAAGACGCCGGAGCCCGAAACGGTACTTGCCGAGGTCAAGGGTGAGAACGGTCTGGTGCTGGCGGTCACGTCCGCCAAGCGCGACGAGGGCGGGTTTGTGACAGTCGAGGGGACGGTCACGAACAACACGGGCGCCCTGTGGGTCGCGGCGGAATGGCGTGGCGACGAGAGTGAGTTGGCCAGGAACGGCGGTTCCATCGCCGGCGCCAGCCTCATCGACCAGAAGGGCAAGAAGAAGTACCTCATCCTCCGCGACACCTCCGGCCGCTGCCTGTGCACGCAGTTCACCGGCGGCGTACAACAGGGCGCGACCGCCCAGTGGTTCGCCCAGTTCCCCGCACCGCCCGTGGACACCACCGAAGTGGACTTCCAGGTCGGTGGAATGCCTCCCGCCTCCATCCAGCTCACCGAGGGCGAGTGACCATGGCCCTCCAATCCCGCACTGCCGCCTCGGCGTTCACCGCGCTCGCCGTACTGGCCGCCCTGAGCCTCACCGGGAGCCTGGCGCACGCCGATGACGAAGACCCCAGCGCTCCGCCGGGCAGTGTGACCACTTCACCGCCCCCCGAAATCGACGCCAACAGCCCCGGTCTGAAGCTCTCCGACGGCGGGACGCTCGCCCCCGCCAAGGTGCTGGACATCAAGTCCGTCGTAGAAGACCTCGGCGGCGAAGAGCGCCGCGAGGACACGAACTCGGACGTGACCTTCGCCCTGCAGGCCGAGGTCCTTTTCCCCAAGGACAGCTCGAAACTGAACCCGGAGGCCCGTTCCCGTATCCAGGCGATCGCGGACGAGATCAAGGCCCAGAACGCGACAACCGTCCGGGTCTTCGGCTTCACCGACAACCTCGGCTCGTACACCCACGGCCTCACCCTCTCCAAGAACCGCGCCGAAGTGGTCCACGACCAACTGGCCTCCTATCTCGGCTCGTTGGACGTGACCTTCGAGGTACGCGGCTACAGCGAGGACTACCCGATCGCCGACAACACCTCGGAACAGGGCCGCAGGAAGAACCGCCGGGTGGAGGTCACGTTCCCGAGGGGTGAGGCCGATGGGACCGGCGCGACCACCAGCAGCTGAGACGCCGAGAGGTCCAACGCGCCGTCCGTCTTCACACCCCCACGGCGCGGACCCTGTCCCCGCAGAGCTTGTTCATGTCGTCCGCGTCGGAAGTGATGATGATGCGAGGCCCTGCGTAGCCCAGGGCTGTCGCAGCCACGACTGAGTCGATCGCGTACTTGTGGCCGTGCAGGCCCGCGTTCCGCAGCAGGTCGATGGCGCGCCATGTGACGGCGTCCGTGACGGGGAGAACCTCCAGCCGCGAAACATGCCGGCGGAGGCGGTCCATGCGGACCTTCGAGTGCCATGCCTCGATAAGCGTCAGGTTGCTCACGGCGACGAGGGTGTCCTTGGCCTGTGCGGTACGGATCAATCCCGTGATGCGCGGGTCGTTGGCCATGAACCTGCCGAGTCCCTCGCTGTCGAGGAGTAGGACGCCGTTGCTCAACTGGCCTTGTGCGCGTGCCATTCGGGGCTCTTGTCCCCCTCGCCGGTCTCTGCCGACGGCTCGTTCGCAGCCAGCGTCTCGGCCTCGCGGAAGATCTCCGCGGCCCACTTCTGAATCTCGGGGGACGGCGAGCCGATCTCCGCTTCCTTCGTCCGGAGCAGCTCCTCCAGCAGATCGCGTTGTATCTGTCGCTCCACCGCTGCGCTGACATACGCCGAGAAGCCGCGCGCGCCCACCCGCTGCTTGACCGCCGCGATGCGGCCGGCGGGCATGGACACGCTGACCTTCTGGGCCGGTCCCTCGTCCTTGCCGTACTGCTCGATGTCGGTCATGTCGCCAGGCTAGCATCGAAGTAGTAAAGCAAGTAGCAATATGCCTCTCGGAGGGTGAGGAGGTGTTCGGGCCACTCGGCAGATCGCGCTGACCGCCACTGCGGTGCCGGGGTCTGGTCGTCACCGGTGGACCCGTCAGGCCGTGGATCGGCGACGAACGTGCCCTTGCGGTGCACGGTGACGATCAATCCGCTGTCGCGAAGCCCTTCCGGATGACCCGCCGTGCACCTGCCTGGGCTGCGGGGGTGCCCCCGCAGCCCGGGGTAACCCGTGCTCGCGAGGTCGGCCAGCCGATGCCCGCCACCCCCGGACGCACCTGAGCTCCCGGGGCCCGGTGGCCCATCCATAGTGGTAACGCGCCGGAGGAGGACCCGCCTCCGGCGAACATGTACGTCGGATGGCCTGCGGTTAACAGGTCGGCGGGGCTCTGGACCGGGAGACTCAGTGCACTCTGGCCACGGCTGCGGCGCGTTCTGGCCACTGTCGGCAATCGAATGGAGTGCCTTGAGCCACATGTGGCACACCATCTAGCTACGCGCCGCGTAGGACAAAGCTGCGTAAACCGATTGAGTTCGCCTGGCTAGTTGGTTCTCCTTGACGGAACTCGCCCTGGCGTCGTACATACCTCCTGGATAACTTTGGTTCGCTCATCACCCCCACCTCACCAGGAGTCCCGAGTGAACCGCCCCACCCGGCTCGTGACAGCAGCTCTCACCGCATCCGCGGCTCTGTTGCTGACCGCCTGCGGCTCGGGAGGAGGTGAGGGCAACTCGGACAAGATCGAGGGAGCGGACCAGGGCCCGAGCAGCAGCCCTGCCGTATCGGCTTCGGCGGCGTCCGATGCCGAGCGTCCGGAGATCACGCTCCCCACGTCCTTCCAGGTGACCTTCGACGGCTGGACGAACAGCGACGCGAAGCTGCAGGCCGTCATGGACGACGGCAAGGCGCGGCTCCTCGGAACCTACGCAGCGATCATCAAGCAGGATCCGCAGGCGGATGCGGTCACCTTCTACAACGAGGGCGCCGCGCTGACCAGCGCGCAGGAGTGGGTCAAGGGACTCGTGGACGAGGACTTGACGCTCATCGGTAAGGGGCAGGTGTTCGACCCGCAGGTGCGCATCAGCGCGGATGGCTCGGGCACGCTCTTCTACTGCGTGGACGAGGGCGAGGGGTCCACGAAGAACCTGAAGACCGGCGAGGTTACGGACACGCCGTCTGACGAGGCGTACGTGCTGTACCAGACCAAGTTGAGCAAGTCCGACGACGGTGTCTGGAGGACCACGACGGTCGAGTCGACCCGGGGTGGGTGCCAGTGAAGCGCCACATTCGTTCCGTAGTCGGCCTGGCCGCGGGGGCGTTGGCACTGGTTCTGCTCACGCCGTCTTCGGCGTTTGCCTGGGGTGATGACGACGGCGAGGGTACCGGAGAGCCGGGAGGGTCCTCGGGCAGCGACACCAGCGGCTCCGCCAGCGGTAAAGAGCTCATGGCGAACGTCTCGCAGTCCAGGATCACCATCACGCACTCCGGCGGAGGGACATCCACGGTATCCACCGGGGAGCTCGCGTCCGTCGACCCCAACTGGGAGCCTCCGGCCTGCTGGTACGAGCCGGTCATGACCCCGGAGCAGCTCAAGGCCGGTGTCGACCGGCTGAAGAAATCCACTGGGCTGGGCGCGGTGAACGCCCACCTCTTCTGGAACAGTGACCTATTCGTCGACCAGTACGAGACGGGCAAGGCCGAGGATGGCTACAAGAACTACAACCTCGGCGAGGACGGCTACTTCTGGCGCAGCGTCGTGCGCGAAGGTCATGAAGACGACATCGAGGCGTGGGACTGCGAGAGGGTCATGTTCTGGCAGGACGCCGGCACCGTTCCCGACGACCCCAACGCGCCCACTCCGGACGTCCTGGCTGCCTATGCGTACGACAAGATCCGCGTCCCGGATACGAAGGTCGAGATGAAGCCGGAGACCAGGTCCACGGTGAACCTGCCGACTTGGGCGTGGCTGGACAAGGGCACCTTCCAGGAGGTCAAGGTCCGCGCCGAGCTGCCCGGCACCGGTCTGTGGGCGGAGACCACCGCCAAGCCGATCGCCCTGCACCTGGAGCCCGGCACCGACGACGCCGAGACCTACTCTGCCTCAGGCAACTGCGAGATCGACGACGGCGGCTCCATCGGCACCCCGTACGCCGAGGGTGACGCTGACGAAACTCCGCCGTGCGGCATCAAGTACCTCCGTGCAAGCAGCGGGGAGCCGTACCAGCTCAAGACGTCGATCACCTGGGAGATCTCCTGGGAGGGTTCCGGCGGCTCGAAGGGCGACCTACCGAACGGCACTTTCGAGACCACTCAGGACATGGCAGTCCAGGAGATCCAGTCGATCAACCGGTGATCGTGAAGCCGTACCCTTGCCCCTTTGACAGGAAGCCTGAATCGTGGCGGACAAGACTCGATACGACCTCGACATGATCAAGGACTGCTCGGAATCGCTCTACCGCATCCACCGCGAGTTCAAGGAGAACGGCAACCCGGCAGACGGCTATGGCGACGATCTCGGCAGCGACAAACTGCGCGACATCTTCGACGACTTCTCCGAAACGTGGAAGAAGAACCGCAAGAAGCTGATGAAGGACATCGAGAACCTGGCCAAGTACACGGACAACGCGGCCAAGGCGTACGAGGACATCGACCACGAACTCGCGGAAGCTCTCCGGGATGCCAAGAAGAGCGACAAGAAGGGGAAGTAGCCGTGACAGCGCGTCCAAGGGACTGGACACCGATGTACGACTCCGATCCGGTGCCCGGTGATCCGTACGAGGTGGCACGGCTCGGCAAGAAACTCCGTGGCATGGCCGAGGAGATCGACAAACAGGCCCGGAACATCAAGGCGTTGGCGTCGGTCGACGGGTGGGACAGCGACGCGGGTCGTGCCTTCCACGAGATCGCGGGTGACACGTCCGGGCGGCTGAAGAAGGCGTACGACCGCTACGACGAGGCTGCGTCGGCGCTCGGCACCAAGGTGAACGACGGGGAGTCGGACGAGTACGCCGGTGAGCTGCATCGGGCGCAGCGGATGGCGGACAAGGGCCTGGAGGAATACCGCGAGGCCGAGGTCGACTACAAGGCCGCGGCCAAGGTGCTGGAGCCGTTGACGGGGAAAGTCCTCACCGGTGACGACGCGGTGCAGCACAGTAAGCAGCAGAAGAAGCAGGATGATGCCGCCGACCTCATGGTCAAGGCGGAAGGCAAGATACTCAAGGCGACGAGTATCCGCGACGAGGCCGCGAGGAAGGCCGCCAGGAAAATCAAGAACGTGATCCACCATGACGGGGTCAAGGACCCCGGCGGGATCATGAACTGGATCGCGGACCATGCGGACTGGATATCGACCGCGGCCACGGTTCTGGCGGTGGCGGCCCTGGTTGCAGCGGTGGTGCTGTCGGGAGGCACGCTCGCCGTCTTCCTTGTCGTTGTGGCGGGCGCGCTCAGTGCCACCGCTCTGTCGGGCCGTCTGTACGATTACTTCGCGCGCGGCGGGAAGTTCGACTGGTTGAAGATCACCTTCGATGTCCTCGGTATTATCCCGGGACTTGGGGCCGTGAGGGGGCTCACCGCCGCGGCCAAGGGGTCGAGATTGCTGGTCGCGCAGGAGGCCGTCTGGGCGGGCTTCACCAACGGCTTCGCGGTGAAGAACATCAACAAGGGTGTCGGTCTTGCCTCGAAGTTCCTCACCAAACGCGGCATCACCAAGGTGAAGCTTCCTGAAGGAGGATTCGACCCAGTGGCCGTTACGCGTTACATCAAGGGCGCTGCGCTCGGCAACGCGTACGTGCAGAGCATTCGAAGGCTGGGCCACTACATCTCCCCGGACGACAAGCCGAACACGGTGAGCCCTCCGCCCGGTACGCCTACCCCCACGCCCAGCACGCCTCCCAGCCCGTCCTCCGGCGGGGCGAGGACCCCCTCGCCGACGCCGCAACCGAGCCCGTCACCGGCCTCGTTCCATGGCGCGTTGGCGCCCGTCGGGTAAGGAGACCATTCATGGGTGACTACCAAACGCTGGAGTTTGGAAGGTTCGTCGATGATCAGGGGACCGTGCACAACATGGTCTCCTCGTCGGTTATCGCGGCCGTCCCCGCCGCAAAGGCGGCAGCGGAGCGCTATGGACGCGAGGTGCGCTTCGACTTTCTTGATGACCAGGCCATGCACTGGATGCTGTTCCAGCGGCGCGAAGATACCGAGAAGGCCAGCGTCCTCGGCTGTCTCCTAGCACTGCCGATTTTCGTCTTCGGGTTCGGTGCGTGGCCGTTCTGGGATCTGGTCGCCTCGCAGAAGTCCCAGCAGTTCCAGATCGCGTTCATCGGCGTCGACGCGCTGATTGTCTGTGCCTCATTGGTGGGGACGTACCTGGTGCGTCGCCGCAGCCTGCTCGACCAGACCAACCGAAACGTGCGCTGCAGGGCTCGTCTCTACCGCAAGATCGTCGGCATCGCACGCCAAGGCGGCGCCGACATCCCCGGCCTTTACCCCTACTACGGAATGTATGCCACCTCCCGGAAGTACTTCCCCGAGGCTCCTGAGCGCCCCATACCCGAAAGAGACCAGACTCCGTGATGGCCGAGCTCAAGCTGTCAGCGTTCGTCCCCACCCACACCGCACCGCCTGTCCTCCGCTCCGACGACATCCAGGTCCGTTGGGTGATGCCAGAGATCTACCATGATCTCCCCATTCACCAGACCGATGACGACGAGGCGATACGGCTGCTGGAGGAGCTTGCGAACAAGGTCCTCCCGGGAGCGGGCGAGGACGACAAGACCAGGTTCGGGGCTGTCTGCGCGCTCGGGTTCGACGACCTGCTGGCCGCCGGCGCCGAGTACGCCGCCATCTGTGTGAGTGCAGTTGAGGAGACACCCTGTACCGCAACGCTGTTCGCATCTCTGGTGGACAGCCCAGAGGTCGACGGAGGCGTTTCGGGAGCGGTACGGGAGATCTCGTCGAGCCTCGGCCGCCTGGGCGCCGGTGAGGCTTCCAGGATCGAGCTTCCCTGCGGACCTGCCGTGTCGTACATCGGTGTCCGGGAGTCGCAGTTCACCGGCGAGCTGACCGAGTCCGGCGAAAGCTTCACGTTCCCGACCTCGTTCATACGCGTCTACGTGCCCCTCCCCAACGGCACCACCCTGGTCATGGAGATGGCCACCCCCACCGAGGCCGGCTGGGACACCTTCTCCACAATGTTCGGCAATACGGTCAGCAGCATCCGCCTCTTCAACGCCGACGGATCGCCGCTGATCACCTCCGGGACCCCGGTGTGACCGCGTACGAGACCCCGCCCTCGGACTACCGCCTCCTCGTCCCCCGCGACTGGTTTCGGGTCGATCTCACTCACGAGCGCTGGCGCCGCCAGTTGAAGACCTTCGTGGACAAGGAGTCCGCGGGAAGCGGGGTACCCGCGGAGTCGGCCCGAAGCGTCTGGACGACTTTGCGCAACACCGCCGAAAGCGGCTTGGCGCAGGGCGCGTTGGAGTTCTTCCTCAAGACGGAGTCACCAGGCGAGTCGGTCCTGCCCGCTTCGCTCCTCATCTCGCTGGCACCGACACCCCGCGGACTGGCCCCGATACCGGGTGAGTTCGCCCAGGCACTGGCCCAGCGCACTGGTCGGTGCGTCGAGGTGGACGTGATTGAGCTACCGGCCGGCCGGGCGGTTCGCGCCATCACCGAGACCACCGTTGAGTTCCACGTACACATGCCCGGCGGCGTGGGCTACCTGAACTTGGCTTTCTCGGTACCGCTGAGCGGTACCGAGGGGCCGATGCGGGAGCTGTGTGACGCCATCGCGCACTCGCTGCGATGGATTACCGTTGCCGTCGCCCCGTCAACCGGGTGACCGGACGGGGCGGTTGGTGCGCTTGAGGATCGTCCCCCGGGCCTCGTCGCAACGAGCTCTCGGCTCTCGTACTCACTGTCCAGGGCGAGTTGGTGCGAGCGGAGCAGCCTACGGGCGATCGCGGGGAACGCAGAAGGCAGGCGGGGCTGACCGAGTGGCTGGTGTGATGTGCGCGGGCGGGTCAGCCCGGTGTCGCGTCGGTGGTGACCTCGGCCCAGACGGTCACGCCGGCGCCGGTGCGCCGCTGGCCCCAGCGGTTGGCGAGCGTGTCGGCGATCAGCAGGCCCCGTCCGCGTTCCTGTCCGGGCCCTGCCGTCTCCGGCACGGTGATCCGTCCCCGCCCCTCATCGGTCACGCTGACCGTGGCGGTCTGAGTGGCGAGGGACAGGGTTACGGTGACTGACCTGCTGTGGCTGTGTTCCAGTGCGTTTGCGGCGAGTTCACCGGTGATCGTCTCAAGGGTGTCCACGGTGTCCGGGGGCAGTCCCCATGACCGGGCCGTGTCCCGGACGTAGTGGCGGGCGGCTCCGGCCGAGGCGAGGTCCCCGCCGGGGAGCCTGAGCAAGCCCAGGGCGTGCGGGGCGGCGGGGCTGTCCGTTGCCGCATGGCGGACGATCTCGATGAGCTGCGGTATGTCCGAGTCCCCGGCGGGATCGTTGAGGCCTCTCGTAAGGTTTGTCGCCGCCGGGTCGTCTGTGTCGTGCATCCCACGTCCCACGGCGTTGACCGCGGCCTCCGGAAGCCGGTTAGCCAGGCGGGCGCCGCGGCTTTCGGCAATGAGGAGCGCGTCATGAAGGGCGAGGGTCAACTGGGCTGCCAGCAGACCTAGTTGATCAGGCTGGGTGATTGCGTCTGGTACTTCGATCAACTGTCGAGCGCGGTCGAGCAACCTGCCCGCCAATCCGAGCTGTACGGCCTCGACGCGGTCCGCGTGCCGTGACAGCACTCCGGCCCCCGAGCCGTCGCCGAGTAGATAGCACCTCTTGCCGTCGGCGCCGGTCCAGGGCAGGCGTACGTGTCGGCAGTTGTCATCGTCCACTACGCCGCCTCCAACCAACCGTGGATGTCGCGGTTGTCGAGGTCGATCCCGTAGGTGGCCCACCAGAGTGTGTCGCGGCGCAGCCGCTGGAGCCGGGCCTTCTCGTCGCGCTCGTACGCGTGGAGGTAGGGGCGGACGAGTTGGGTGGCCGCGCCGTCGATGGGGTCGTACCAGGCGCGTACGGTCGCCGCGATGGATGTGTGGTGAGGTTCGGGCGGGGATGTCTGCGATGGGACCCGCGGTAATGGGTATCCCGCACGGTGACGGCCGATTGGCGCGATGAACACCCTTGTCCAGTTGGCGAGTTGTCTGATCAGTCGTCGCATGGCCGCTCCTCCTGAAGGCGCCGACACGTGCCGTAGATCACTGCGATTGGTGATCGCTTCAACGCGTGGCGCGGTCATTGAGTACGATGCCATTGAATTTCAATTGTTGATAGTCGGTTGGCTCGACTCTCCCTCAACAAGGTGAACTTCACGGGTGGAGCCGACGCTGCCGGTGCTGCGTACGCTCTGCGTGCGTACTGGCTCCCTGCGGAAGAGACGAGTGCCAATGGCGGCCGAGTTGGAGACGAGACGGTGACCGTACGAGGATCAGCGGGACCCGCTGGGCGCATGCAGATTGCCCGTGGACTCAGGGCCCTTCGTGCTCGGGCCGACCTCACGCAGGCCGAGGTGGCCAAACGGGCTGGAGTTTCCGTCGGGACCGTGAACCGGTACGAGATGTGGCAGGACCGTGCCAAGCTCCGAGTTCCTACAGTGAGGGCGCTTGCCGACATCTGCGGTGCTACAACCCAGGAGCGGGACACTTTGATCCAGCTTGTCCGGGACCAGGAGAACGGCTGGTGGATGGATCATCCTGCCGTGCCGGAAGTCATGGACCCGTTGCTGTCGTTCGAGGATGTTGCCGCGTATGAGCACGTTTTCGCGAACGCACTGGTTCCTGGGTTGCTCCAAACTCCGCGCTATGCACTCGCGATGCACGAAGCGCTGGATGTCCGCACAGAGGCGGACGTGATCGCGAGTAAGGTGGACGCACGGGTCAAGCGCCAGGCGATCCTGGACCGCTCCCCTTCGTTGCACCTGTGGGTGGTCCTCGATGAGGCTGTACTCCAGCGGTCAGTCGGCGGCGTGGATGTGATGGCGGAACAGATCGGCCATCTGCACGCCATTGCGCAGAGCCCCAATGTGGACATTCAGGTTCTCCAGTTCACCGCGGGCGCTCACTCGGCCGGCTCCGGCGGCCACTTCCTGATCCTCGGTCGTGACGACGAGGGTGACCCGCTCGGCAGCATGAACGTGGTCTATCTCGAACTCCACAAGCGTGGGCTCTATCTCGATGCCCCCGCCGAAGTGCAGAGCTACAAGCTCATGTTTGACTACCTGCGATCGCAGGCGGCCGACACGTCGGTCAGCCTCGCTCTGCTGGCCGCAGCACGACAGGAGCTCACCGGATGAACGAGGCGCAGACCGCCGCGCAGCCCCCGATAGCGGGCTGGTTCAAGAGCAGCTACAGCGCAGTTGACAACGAATGCGTCGAGATCGCCAACGCCCAGCGGTGGGTAGGAGTCCGCGACTCCAAGGCCCCCGGTCGAGGGGCGCTCACCGTAGGGGCTGATGCCTTCGCTGCATTTGTCGGCGGAGTGAAGGTCATGGACGGGATCGAAGACATCCGCTGAGTCCGCGCGTGTACAGCCGGGAATGACTGCGGTCTTCGTATCCGTCTCATCTCCAACCCCCTTGAGAGGTAGGAGAGTTGATTCTGCGGGATCGCGCGAGGCTGCAACGGGAGGAGGGAGCGCCAATGGGGCGTCGCCGGTCCGACCTGCTGCCCGCACTCCGTAGGGAGCCGGACCGACGCCCCGACGGCCTGGTTGACATCACCACCACGTAAAGCGGTTGTCCGCCGTGACCACCGCAGGTAAGAAGGCCCTATGACTGGACTCGGCGCGGTGTTCCGGCCTCAACTGCCCCCCGAACGTCTGCGTGCCATGGCGCGCACGGCGGACGAGGCGGGCCTTGAGGAACTCTGGTTCTGGGAGGACTGCTTTCTGGAGGGCGGGATCTCGGCCGCGACGGCCGCACTCGCCTGGACCGACCAGGTGCGGGTCGGCGTCGGTCTGCTCCCCGTCCCGCTGCGCAACGTCGCCGTCACCGCGATGGAGACCGCCACGCTGCACCGGCTGTTCCCGGGTCGCGCGATCCTGGGCGTCGGCCATGGCGTTCAGGACTGGATGGGACAGGTCGGGGCGCGGGCCGAGTCGCCCGTGACCCTGCTGCGTGAGTACCTCGACGCCTTGCGCGCGCTGCTGCGCGGGGAGCGGGTCAGCACGGACGGGCGGTACGTGAAGCTCGACGGTGTCGCCCTCGACTGGCCGCCGACCGAGGTTCCGGAGGTTCTCACCGGTGCCACCGGGCCCCGTACGCTCCGGCTCTCCGGTGCGGCGGCGGACGGCACCATCCTCACCGCCACGACCACACCCGAGGGCGTACGACAGGCACGCCTGCTCATCGACGAGGGGCGGGCACAAGCCCAGCGGACCGATCACCACCGGGTGGTCGTCTACCTCCACGCGGCCACCGGGCCCGACGCCGAGGCCCGCCTGCGCGCCGAGATCGAGGCCAATGGCGAGGCTTCGCTGCCCGAGCACGGAGTCGCCGGTGACGCGGGTGCGGTCGCCAAGGCCGTCCAGCGCCTCGCGGACGCCGGAGCCGACACCGTGATCCTCCAGCCGACCGCCGACGAACCCGATCCCGAGGGCTTCGTACGGTTCGTGGCCGGCGACGTACGGCCGCTGGTCCCCTGAGAGGTCCTGAGGGCACCCCGGTTGTCAGTGCCCGGTGCCACACTCCCTGAGCATGAGCGACGACGTGGGGATCAGGGACGTACAGGTCGCCGATCTGGAGCTGTTCTACGAGCAGCAGCTGGACCCGGAGGCGGTGCGGCGGTCGAGGTTCCCCTCCCGGGAACGGGAGG
The DNA here is from genome assembly GCF_042721055.1 of Streptomyces sp. NPDC058470. NCBI lineage: Bacteria > Bacillati > Actinomycetota > Actinomycetes > Kitasatosporales > Streptomycetaceae > Streptomyces > Streptomyces sp. NPDC058470. Next base: position 14,211 of record NZ_JBHXMF010000047.1, on the reverse strand, counting down.
TCTTCATGACCCACTGGACCACGAAGGTTCTCGGCGACAGCGCCAACTTCGTCCAGACGATCACTGTCGCCGGCGAACCGGCCGGCAACATCGTCGCCTGGTGGGAGGACGAACAGGACCACCAGACCCAGGCGCCACAGGACCCACGCCGCGCCCCACGGCGCTTCATCGGCTACTGGTTCGGTCGCCCCTACTGGGGCCGCGGCATCGGCACCCAGGCCCTCGCCCTCTTCCTGGCACTCGAAAAGACCCGCCCCCTGTATGCCGATCCCTTCGTCGGCAACACCGCCTCGGTACGCCTCCTGGAGAAGCACGGTTTCCAGCACACCGGGACGGTCCACCACGGCGAGGACGAGCACGCCATGCTCGTACTCCACGAGGGAATCTTCGGGGGGCGACACTAGGCAGGGCTCAGCAGGTGTCCACACCCGTCGCCGCCGCCCGGGCCGCCGGTCTCGACCACGGGGACCTCCGCTCGGAGCGCGCCTCCGTATCGAGTTCCACGACATCGGAGCCGTCGTCCACTTCCTGCGCAAGGTGATCTGGATGGTCCCCGGCTTCACAGTCGACCAGTACCGCCGCCCCCAACTCCACGCCCTGCACGAGCAGATCGAGGCCGAGGGCCCGTTCGTAGCCCACAGCACCCGCTTCCTGATCGAGGCCCGGAAGCCGGCGTAGCGCGCTCGGAAGTCGGGTCGGCGTGCCCTCGCGCAGCGGCCCGGAAGCGCGGACAGCGCGCTCACGCGTGCGCCCCCGCCGTCACTCTCCCGATCACCAACTCGGCCTTCGCCTCCAGCACGTCCCCCACCCGCGCCACCTGCGCCGCCAACTCCCGTTCCCGCGCCGCCGTCAGCCGCCCCAGCGGCTCCACAGCGACCGTCGTACGCCGTCCCTGGCGCCGCTGGTGCCAGACCCCGGCGACCACGCCGTCGACCAGGAGCACCGGGTAGTTCCCGGCCTGACCGCCCGCGAGGGCACGCTCGTACGCTGCCCCGGGGAACAGCGTCTCGCGCGGCTGGGCGGCGATGCCGTACGCGTCGAAGTACGGGAGCAGCCGCACCCCGCGCACGGGCGCCGTGGGGAACTCCGTGTCGCCCGCCGCCACCCAGGCCGGTCCTCCCGCGAAGCCGACCTCCTCGATCTCACCGGCGGAGGCGCGCGAGGCGAACAGCTCACCCACCCAACCCCGTGGCGCCGCGGCCCACTTGGCGAAGTGGACCGGCGTCGCCGGTCCGTAGGCGCGCAGATAGCGTCGTACGAGGGTGGAGAGCGCCGCGTCCGCCGCGAGCGGTTCGAAGCGCGGAGGCCGGGTGTACGTCACCTTGCGGCCCCGGTTCGGTCCGAAGGACAACGCACCCCGCTGCCCCGCCCGGTGCATCACCTGACGCCAGCGCGGCCACATGGTCTGGAACGCGGGCATCACCAGGTCCCCGGCCCACGGCCCGGTGCGCGCCACGACCGCGTCGCCCAGCTCGTCGATGGTCAGATACGCCCCGTCCAGCGCGTCCCCGATCGCCGCGATCACCTCCTCCGCCCGTGCCTCACCGAGTCCTGCGTCTCGTGCGAACGGGCTCCGGCCGGTCGGCATCGCCGCCAACGCGGCCGTCCAGAAGGGGAGTTCGGCGGCGGGCAGCAAATGCACGGTGCCCCGCGGACCGTACGTCTTCACCAGCGACCGGTGCTCCCACAGCGCCGCGCGTACGTCCGCCCGCGTCACCCCGTCCGTGCGGACGCCCACCGACACCTCGGCCGCCGACAGCACTTGCGCGTGCGCGCCGAGCATCGCGCCGACGATCTCGGCGACGGGGGTGCCGGTCTCCGCCGGCGCGGCGAGGAACTGCCGTTCCAGCCGCCGTGCGCTTGCTTCGGCCCAAGTGATTTTCACTGTCATGGGCCGACGGTAGAGCCGAAAGAGGTCAGATTCTGTCCTCTGAGAGGGCACGGGCCGACCGTCCGGCCGATTGACCGAAAACATGCCGATGCGGGCCGGTCTGCGTGAGATGTCCGTCCGTATGGCGGACGCGCGGCGGGAGATGGGCGGCCTGCGCTGCCTGGCCCGACCCGTGTTCGGGGTGTGGCGGACAACGCACAGATTTTCCACATCGTTATCGAGACCGGCTCGCCTCGGCTGTTTGCCTCACGTAAGTTCAGACCAAGGTAATTCGCGTGAGCAAAGCTGCGCGTGTGGCACCGCGCAGTGGAGGGGGCTGCGCGGTGCCGGGTCCACTCCCTGAGATGGCCCGACGCGACCTGACGTGATGTCACCGGCCTGTGGCAGCGCCACTGTCCTCGGTTTATGGACCACCGGCAGGCCTCGGTTCATGTCACGGTGCCTGGATCGCGAGGCGCACCCCGCGCCGTACGCCCCACCGCTCCATCGCCCCGGCCTCCGCCTCCAGGACATGCCTGGCGCGCGGCCGCGGCAGCCCCACCCGTCCCGGACGCATCGTCCGTACCGCCAGAACCCGGAACTCCCGGTCCAGATGCGCGACGTCGATCGCGAACCGCATCCCCAAGGTGTGCACCGAGTTCGCCGGACTCAGCAGCAGCGCCCCCTCGATCCCGTCCCGGCCGAGTAGTCCGCGCCCACGGGTTCGCGCCGACTCGGCGCGCTCCAGCGGTACCGGCTCGGACGTCTCAGGGGTGGTGAACGTGGCCATGGCTGCGAAGTTAGCGGTGGCGTCAAGCGGACGTTCCTGAGGCGGTCACTCTCTCGGGGTACGTCCGGGTGAGTCGCCGGGGAAGGGCACACTGGTGGGTAAATCCACTGGATCTTTCCGAATCCTCCGCGATAGCCGGAGAATCCCTTTGATTCCGCTGCTATTCGGCCATGATCACGCCCTGAATCCGGGCTTCCGCACCCACCGTGGCGTCGTCGGGCAACTCCGGAGAGTAGTTGTGGCACGCCGATGCACGCAGCATCACTTACGAAGGGTTATGGTGGAAACCCCCCCTCGGGCCGGTCCGTCTCCCCCCCACGGACCGGCCCGTTTTTTGTCCCCGCACCCGGCCCGCCCGACGGGCGCCCCCGTGCGCCCCCCGGTTCCGCGAACCGAAGCCCCGGTGACTCAGCGCCGACCGGCCCAGATGTTCGTCCCCGGCGTCGACACCGCGAACGCGTCGATCTCCTTCAGCTCCTCGGCCGTCAGCCCCGGCGCGGACAGCGCCGCCAGGTTCTCCTCCAGCTGCCGCACGCTGGACGCACCGATGAGGGCGGAGGTCATCCGCGCGTCCCGCAGCACCCAGGTGAGCGCGAGCTGGGCGAGGGACTGACCGCGGCGGGCCGCGATGTCGTTCAGTCCGTTCAGCCGGCGTACGACATCCGCGTCGCCCGCCAGGCCCGGGTCGAGCGACTTGCCCTGGGTGGCGCGCGAGCCCTCCGGGATGCCCTTGAGGTACTTGCCCGTCAGCAGGCCCTGCGCGAGCGGCGCGAAGGAGATACAGCCCATGCCGGCCGACTCCAGCGTGTCGAGCAGGCCGTCGTCCTCGATCCAGCGGTTGATCATCGAGTACGAGGGCTGGTGGATGAGCGGACGCACCCCCAGCCCGGTCAGGATGCGGACCGCCTCGGCCGTCTGCTCGGCGGTGTACGAGGACACCCCCACATACAGCGCCTTGCCCTGCTGGACCGCGGACGCGAGCGCGCCCATCGTCTCCTCCAGTGGAGTGTCCGGATCGAAGCGGTGCGAGTAGAAGATGTCCACGTACTCGACACCCATCCGCTTCAGCGAGGCGTCCAGCGACGACAGCAGGTACTTGCGGGAACCCCACTCGCCGTACGGGCCGGGGTGCATGAGGTAGCCGGCCTTGGTCGACAGGACCAGCTCGTCCCGGTACGGCGCGAAGTCCTGCTTCAGCAGCTTGCCGAAGTTGAGCTCGGCCGAGCCGGGCGGCGGCCCGTAGTTGTTCGCCAGGTCGAAGTGCGTGACGCCCAGATCGAAGGCGCGGCGCAGGATCGCCCGCTGGGATTCCAGGCCCCGGTCGTCACCGAAGTTGTGCCACAGGCCGAGCGAGACGGCGGGCAGCTTCAGTCCGCTGCGCCCCGTACGCCGGTACTCCATCGAGTCGTACCGCTCCGCCGCGGCGCCGTATACAGAAATGTCGTTCATGAATACGAAGCTACGGCAGCCCACCGACAACTCACCGGAGGGCCTCGCACCCCGTCGCAGGAGAGCCCCGTACCCCAAGGGAACACTGCGTTCCCACAGGGGTAGGCTGTCGGCCCTGGGGGATCGTCATCTGCATGGAGGGGCTGACAACACGTGAACCTGCGCGACAACCTGCGCCGACTGCTGGTCAGGTTCTATGCACGCAGGGTGGAAGGTCATCTCGATCACGATCAGGTGCCCAAGCACATCGGCGTCATCATGGACGGCAACCGGCGCTGGGCGAAGGCGGCGGGTTCCACGGCCGCCCACGGGCACCGGGCCGGAGCCGAGAAGATCGAGGAGTTCCTCGGCTGGTGCTCCGAGACCGACGTCGAGGTCGTCACCCTGTGGCTCCTGTCGACGGACAACTTCGACCGTCCCGCGGACGAGCTGGTCCCGCTCCTCGGGATCATCGAGAACGTCGTCCGCACCCTCGCCGCCGACGGCCGCTGGCGCGTCCATCACGTAGGCACGCCCGACCTGCTGCCCGGGCAGATGCAGAACGCCCTCAAGGAGGCCGAGGAGTCCACCGCGCACGTCCAGGGGATAGTGGTCAACGTCGCCATCGGCTACGGCGGCCGCCAGGAGATCGCCGACGCCGTGCGCTCGATGCTCCTCGACGCCGCCGACAAGGGCTCCTCGATCGAGGACGTCGCCGAGTCCGTCGACATCGACCTCATCGGCAAGCACCTCTACACCAGCGGCCAGCCCTTCCCCGACCTGGTGATCCGTACGAGTGGCGAGCAGCGGCTGTCCGGATTCATGCTCTGGCAGACGGCCCACTCCGAGTACTACTTCTGTGAAGTCTTCTGGCCGGCCTTCCGCAAAGTCGACTTCCTGCGCGCCCTGCGTGACTACGCGGCGCGACACCGCCGCTACGGCGGCTGACCCGCGGGTCCATTCAGGACGCCGTACGGGACACGCGTCATCTGGAGTTAACGAACGCGCCGTCATCCGGCTTGGCATGGCATCGCGCGTTCGAGGGCATAAGCCTTCCAGGTCGATGCCCGAACCACGGGCATCGGATCTCAGCGGGCGGCACGGGGCCGTCCGCCCGGGAGGCCCTTTGCACCAGCCCGACCGTGCGGTCAGTACGGACGAAGCGGAGGGCCGGTTTTCGGCCCGCGCATCGGCGCCGCAGACCGGTCCAGATCTCCTTCGTCGCTCCCCGACCTCATCCGAGGGGGTACGTCCTTCCGTGGTGACCAGCACAAAGCGCCGTATGCCAGACCGGCGCACATATGTAATCGACACCAGCGTCCTGCTGGCCGACCCGAACGCCCTGAACCGCTTCGACGAGCACGAGGTAGTGCTGCCGATCGTCGTGGTCACGGAGTTGGAGGCCAAGAGGCACCATCCCGAACTCGGCTACTTCGCCAGGCAGGCCCTGCGCCTGCTCGACGAGTTCCGGGTGCGGTTCGGCCGCCTCGACGCCCCTCTCCCGATCGGGGATCTCGGAGGGACCCTGCGCGTCGAGCTCAACCACTCGGATCCCAGCGTGCTGCCCAGCGGCTACCGCCTGGGGGACAACGACTCCCGCATCCTCGCGGTGGCCCGCAATCTGCAGGCCGAGGGGTACGACGTCACGGTCGTGTCGAAGGACCTGCCGCTCAGGATCAAGGCATCCTCCGTCGGACTCCTCGCCGAGGAGTACCGCGCGGAGCTCGCCATCACGGGCAACTCCGGCTGGACCGGAATGTCCGAACTGACCCTCGCGGGCGAGCAGGTGGACATCCTCTTCGACGAAGGCCACGCCTACGTCCCCGAGGCGGCCGACCTGCCGGTGCACACGGGCCTGACGATCCAGTCGGAGCGCGGCAAGGCACTGGGGCGCGTCACGGCCGAGGGCAATGTCCGGCTCGTCCGCGGTGATCGCGAGGCCTTCGGCATCAAGGGCCGCAGCGCCGAGCAGCGCATCGCGCTCGATCTGCTCCTGGACCCGGACATCGGGATCGTGTCGATGGGCGGCCGGGCCGGTACCGGCAAGTCCGCACTCGCGCTCTGCGCGGGTCTGGAGGCCGTCCTGGAGCGGCGCCAGCACCAGAAGGTGATGGTCTTCCGGCCGCTGTACGCGGTGGGCGGGCAGGAGCTCGGCTATCTGCCCGGCTCCGAGTCGGAGAAGATGAGCCCGTGGGCGCAGGCGGTCTTCGACACCCTGTCGGCCGTCACCTCGCGGGAGGTCATCGAAGAGGTCACCGCACGCGGCATGCTGGAGGTCCTGCCGCTCACCCACATCCGCGGCCGCTCCCTCCACGACGCGTTCGTGATCGTCGACGAGGCGCAGTCACTGGAGCGGAATGTGCTGCTGACCGTGCTGTCCCGGATCGGCGCCAATTCACGGGTCGTTCTGACCCATGACGTGGCACAAAGGGACAATCTGCGAGTCGGCCGGTACGACGGTGTGGTCGCCGTGGTCGAGAAGTTGAAGGGCCATCCGCTCTTCGCGCACGTGACCCTGAACCGGTCCGAGAGGTCCCAGATCGCGGCACTGGTGACCGAAATGCTGGAGGAAGGGCAGATCTGAACCGTCTGACCCACCTGGCCCCGTTCCGGCAATGGGTGGCGGATGCACAGTAGTTGGCGCCGTCCGGCGAAGGCGAAAACCTTAGCCGGGCGGCGTCCTGCTGCGCGCTCGTTTCCGCAAAACTCCTGGGGCAAACAAGGTGTGAGCTTTCACACGCAACTCGGAATTGCCCTGTGGCGTCGAGGTACGGCAGAGTCTCACTCCTGTCAGGCCCCGCATACGACACACCTGTACCCCCAGCGGTACGGCACCACAGGAACCTCAGAACTCCATAGAGCCGTCGTATGCCGCCCGCGCACCACGTGGCAATCCCCGCAAGGGAGTTGCCCACCGGGCCCGCGCCTCCCGTGACCCCGCAGTTGGGAGGCCAGCGCCGAGGGGCACGATTGCGTCCGCGAGGGTCACCTAAGCGGTCGATGCTGGAAGGAAACCGTGTGAGCCGGATTTCGGTCCGGGGATTCGCAGTGGCCTCGGCCACCGCGGTCACCGCTGTCGGAAGCGTCGTCGGAGTTGCCTCGGGCAGCACCGCTGTGCCCTCGAACGACGCCGAGGCGACGGCAAGCGACGCGACTCTCCTCGCGGACATACCTGTCGGCCAGCAGGCCCAGGTGCAGACCGCATCCCTGACGCAGCAGGCCACCGCTCAAGCCATCCAGGCCGACGCGAGCGCCAAGAAGGACGCCGAGGAGGCTGCCCGTAAGAAGGCCGCCGACGACGCCGTCGCGAAGCAGAAGGCCGCGGAGAAGGCCGAGCAGGACGCCAAGGAGCGCAAGGAAGCCGAGGAAGCGGCCAGCCGCGACGCGACGCGTGACGCCAGCAGCTTCGCCGTCCAGTCCTCGTACACCACCGCGCAGATCCAGGCGATGGCCCAGTCCATGGTGCCGAGCGGCCAGTACCAGTGTTTCAGCAACATCGTGGACCACGAGTCGAGCTGGAACTACACGGCCGTCAACGCCTCCTCCGGTGCCTACGGTCTCTTCCAGGCCCTGCCCGGCTCCAAGATGTCGTCCGTCGGTTCCGACTGGCAGACCAACCCCGCCACGCAGATCAAGTGGGGCCTCAACTACATGAACGACCGCTACGGCAGTCCCTGTGAGGCCTGGTCGTTCTGGCAGGCCAACAACTGGTACTGAGCCCGCGCTCAGCACGCCGGCCGCTCAACCTTTCGGAGCCCCTCCCCGTCCTACGGTGAGGGGCTTCGGCCATGTACGGTCGGACCCGACGACTCCAGGGGGGAGTGGTGGGGAGCAACGGGGGCGGCGGAAGAGGACGGATCATGTCGCGCGTACCAGGATGGATCGGCCGGGCCGGGGCCGGACTGACCGAACTGGGCAGACGGTTGGACGAGCGGCGGGCGGAGGTGGAGCGGGAGTCGCAGTCCGGACCGGACGAACAGCCGGCACGGGATGCAGGGTCACGCGGCACCTCCCCGGCGGACACCCCGTCTTCCGAAGCGGCCGGGGCCTCGCGCGATCCCGGGGCCCCAGGTGATGTCCCGCCCCTGTCGAGTGCTCGGTCCTCGTCGGACGCCGGCCCGGACGCGCGGGGTTCCCACGACGACGCGGCAGCGGCTTCAGGTACCTCGGGCGCATCGGGTGCATCGGGCGTCTCCGATCTCTCCGGCGCCCCTGTCGAGCCCGCCTCTGCCCCCGCTCCCGCCCCTCCCGCTTACGTGACCGCCGTGGCCGCCCGCCCCGACCCCGCCGTGGCCGTGCCGTGGGGCGTACGGGTCGCTGCCGAGGCCGGCTGGCGGCTGCTCGTACTCGCGGGCACCGTCTGGGTGTTGATGCGGGTCATCGGCGCCGTACAGCTGGTGGTGTTCGCCTTCGTGGCCGCGCTGCTCATCACCGCGATACTGCAACCCGCCGTCGCCCGTCTGAAGGACTACGGGGTGCCGCGAGGGCTGGCCACCGCGCTCACCGCGATCCTCGGCTTCGTCGTCATCGGGCTGATCGGCTGGTTCGTGGTCTGGCAGGTCCAGGAGAACATCGACACCCTCTCCGACCAGATCCAGGACGGTGTCGACGAGTTGCGGAACTGGCTCCTCAACAGCCCCTTCCATGTGACGGACAAGCAGATCAACGAGATCGCCAAGAACCTGCGGGACGCGATCGGCACGAACACGGATCAGATCACGTCGGCCGGCCTCGAAGGCGTCACCGTCATCGTCGAGGCCCTGACCGGCATCCTGCTGACGATGTTCTCGACGCTCTTCCTTCTCTACGACGGCAAGCAGATCTGGGAGTGGACGCTCAAACTGGTGCCGGCGGCGGCCCGTCCGGGCGTCGCGGGCGCGGGCCCGCGGGCCTGGCGCACGCTGACCGCCTACGTCCGGGGCACGGTCGTGGTGGCGTTGATCGACGCGATCTTCATTGGCCTCGGCATCTACTTCCTCGACGTCCCGATGGCCGTACCGCTCGCCGTCTTCATCTTCCTGGGCGCGTTCATCCCGCTCGTGGGGGCGGTGATCTCGGGGGCGCTGGCGGTGGTCGTCGCGCTGGTGACACAGGGGCCCTTCACGGCCGTCATGGTGCTGGCCGTGGTGCTCGCCGTGCAGCAGATCGAGGGGCACATCCTGCAGCCGTTCATTCTCGGGCGGGCGGTACGGGTCCATCCGCTGGCGGTCGTCCTGTCGGTCGCCGCGGGTGGGATGGTCGCCGGGATCGGCGGGGCGGTGGTGGCCGTGCCGCTGGTGGCCGTCACCAACACGGTGGTGGGCTATCTCCGGTCCTATGCCTCCGACGAGCCCGGCGGAGCCACGGCGGTGGAAGTGGCGCCGGTGCGGCGGCCGGTGCCGTAGCGCGTGGGCGCGGGTCTGGGTTTTTCGCCCCCTCCGCCTCTGCCCGTCCCTTGTTCCTGGGGGCACGCCCCCAGACCCCCGCGTCGCGCTGGGCGCGCTCGTCCTCAATCGCCGGACGGGCTGAAGATCCCTGGCCCTGGCCGGAGTTGAAGGGCACTGCCCCCGGTGACAGAACCGTGACAATGGGGCCTGACCTGCGCTTCCGCCCTCCCCACTGCCCCTCTATACGCAGTGGGTATACACGCCATGTATACGCCGTGTGTAGAGTCCTCCCCATGTCCATCGGTCACACCCTCCTGGGACTCCTTGAGTCCGGGCCCCGTCATGGTTACGACCTGAAGCGGGCCTTTGACGAGAAGTTCGGTCACGACCGGCCGCTGCACTACGGCCAGGTCTACTCGACGATGTCGCGCCTCCTGAAGAACGGTCTCGTGGAGGTCGACGGGATAGAGGCGGGCGACGGTCCCGAGCGCAAGCGGTACGCGATCACCGAGGCCGGGATCACCGACGTACAGCAGTGGCTTGCGACTCCGGAGAAGCCCGAGCCGTATCTGCAGTCGACCCTCTACACGAAGATCGTCCTCGCGCTGCTCACCCACCGCGATGCGAGCGGGATCCTCGACACGCAGCGCTCGGAACACCTGCGCATGATGCGCATCCTCACCGACCGCAAGCGCAGGGGTGATCTCGCGGACCAGCTGATCTGCGACCACGCCCTCTTCCATCTGGAGGCCGACCTGCGCTGGCTGGAGCTGACCGCCGCGCGCCTCGACAGACTCGCCGAGGCGGTGACGACTCGATGACCCCGACCACTCCGACCACCCCTACGACTTCGATGAGCGCGATGAGCCAGCCGACTGCACCTCCCGGTTCCCTGCTGACCGCGGCGGACCTTCGTAAGACGTACGGAACGACGACCGCGCTGGACGGCGCCGAGTTCTCCATCCACCCCGGCGAGGTCGTCGCGGTGATGGGTCCCTCCGGCTCCGGCAAGTCCACGCTGCTGCACTGCCTCGCCGGAATCGTGACGCCCGACTCGGGATCGATCATGTACAACGGCCGCGAGATGGCGACGATGAACGACACGCAGCGCAGTGCTCTGCGGCGCACCGAGTTCGGGTTCGTCTTCCAGTTCGGACAGCTCGTACCCGAGCTGACCTGCGTCGAGAACGTCGCGCTGCCCCTGCGGCTCAACGGCACCGGCCGCAAGGAGGCCGAGCGCGCCGCCCTGGCGCGGATGGAGCAGCTGGAGGTCGACGACCTCAGGGGCAAGCGGCCCGGCGAGGTCTCCGGCGGCCAGGGGCAGCGCGTGGCGGTGGCCCGTTCGCTGGTCACCGACCCCCGTGTGCTGTTCGCCGACGAGCCGACCGGCGCGCTCGACTCGCTCAACGGCGAGCGCGTGATGGAACTGCTCACGGAGGCCGCCCGGTCCACCAACGCGGCCATCGTGCTCGTCACGCACGAGGCACGGGTGGCGGCGTACTCCGACCGCGAGATCGTCGTACGCGACGGAAAGTCCCGGGACATGGAGCGGGCCGTATGAAGGCACGATGGGCCCGTCAGTGGGCCAGAGACCTGGCCATGGGGACCAGGTTCGCTTTCACCGGCGGACGCGAGGGGTGGGGCCGGGTCCTGCTGACGGCCGTCGGCGTCGGACTTGGCGTGGCGCTGCTGCTGCTCACCGCCGCGATACCGAGCGCGCTGACCGCCCGGCACGACCGCGAGAACGCGCGTACGGACATCACGTTCAGCGACGTACGGAAGCCGAAGGCCGATAACACGCTGATTGTCGCGAACGTCAGCACCACCTTTCGCGAAAAGAACGTCCGAGGGCGGGAGTTGGAGCCCGAGGGGCCCGGGGCACCGCTCCCGCCCGGGGTGGAGAAGTTCCCGGCGCCCGGCGAGATGGTGGTCTCCGCGGCGCTCGACGAACTGCTGAAGTCGGACAGCGGGAAGCTGCTGCGGGAGCGGTTGCCGATGCGCACCGTCGGCACCATCGCCGAACCCGGTCTCATCGGTTCGGCCGAACTCGCCTTCTACATGGGCGGAGAGGGGCTGGCACCGCGGATCGACGGCAGCGGCCGGGTGACCCGCATCGACCGATTCGGGAATCCGCAGCCGTCGTCCGACGCGATGGATCCCGTACTGATCCTGATGGTCCTCGTCATGTTCGTGGTGCTGCTGACGCCGGTCGGTGTCTTCATCGCCGCGGCCGTACGGTTCGGCGGTGAGCGGCGCGACCGCAGGCTTGCCGCGCTGCGCCTGGTCGGCTCCGACAGCCGGATGACCCGGCGGATCGCCGCCGGTGAGGCGCTCGCGGGCGCTGTGGTCGGGCTCGGCTTCGGCATGGTCTTCTTCCTGATCGGCCGTGAGATCGCGGGCTCCGTCGAGGTCCTGGACGTCAGCGTGTTCCCCAGCTATCTGAACCCCTCGCCCGCCCTGGCCGCGCTGGTCGCTCTCGTGGTCCCGGCGGCGGCGGTGCTGGTCACCCTGCTCGCGCTGCGCGGTGTGGTCATCGAGCCGCTCGGTGTGGTGCGCTCGGCACGGTCGGCGCGGCGCCGGCTGTGGTGGCGGCTGCTGCTGCCGCTGGGCGGGCTCGCGATGCTCTACCCGATGATCGGGCAGGGCCGGGAGAACGGGGACTTCAACCAGTACCTCGTGATCGGCGGCGTCATCCTGCTGCTCGTCGGCGTCACCGCGCTGCTGCCATGGATCGTCGAGGCCGTCGTCGCGCGGCTCGGCTCCGGTGGCGTCGCCTGGCAACTTGCCGTCCGCAGGCTCCAGTTGAGCAGCGGTGCGGCGGCTCGCATGGTCAACGGCATCGCGGTGGCGGTGGCCGGGGCGATCGCCCTGCAGATGCTGTTCGCCGGCGTCGAGAGCGACTACACCGAGGCTTCCAAGAACGATCTGACGCGGGCACAGATTCAGGTGTCCGTGCCGAACGGGGTCCCGCTCGACCCGGCCGCCGAGAAGTTCGAGCGGACCAAAGGCGTCACGAGGGTCTCGGCGTCCTCCGAGGGCTACCTCGGCGACCTCAGGAAGGACCCCGAGTTCTCCAACGGGATCACGGTCGCCGACTGCGCTTCCCTGCGCGAGGTGGCGACTCTGCCCTCGTGCCATGACGGCGACGTCTTCGCCGTCAAGGGCGCCGACTACGACACCGACACGGAAGAGCTGGCCAAGCCGGGCAAGACGCTCTACATCGACCCGTCGTTCACGGACCTCCCGCGGTCCCAGGAGGTCGCCTGGACCGTGCCGCAGGACCTGAAGCAGGCCAAGGCGGTCGAGGACCAGACCGGTTCGTACCGCGGCGGGTTCCTGTTCACGCCGAGCGCCCTGCCGGCGAAGGCCGCGCCGGTCGTCTACGGGCAGATCTATCTCAGCGTCGACGAGTCCGTGCCGGACGTGAACGAGTACGTGCGGAACACGGCGACGAGCATCAGCCGGTTCTCCAACCCCTTCCTGTGGTCGTCCAGCGATCAGTCCGAGCAGTACACCTCCATCCGCACCGGCCTGTTCGTCGGCGCCACCTGCGTCCTCTTCCTCATCGGCGCGAGCCTGCTGGTCTCCCAGCTGGAGCAACTGCGCGAACGCAAGAAGCTGTTGTCGGCCCTGGTCGCCTTCGGCACCCGGCGCCGCACACTGAGCCTGTCGGTCCTCTGGCAGACCGCGATCCCGATCGCCCTCGGCCTGGCCCTGGCCTCGGCGGTGGGCCTGACCCTGGGAACGGTCCTGCTGAAGATGTCGACCACTCCGGTACGGGTGGACTGGGCGAGTGTCCTGTCGATGATCGGCATCGGCGCGGGAGTCGTGGTCCTGGTGACGCTGCTCAGCCTGCCACCGCTGCTGCGGCTGATGCGGGCGGACGGGTTGCGGACGGAGTAGGGCACGGAGCGGGCCCGTAGGCGTCCGAGCGGGTCCGCACGGGCCCGCTCGGACGCGTACGGGCCATGGCCGCAGCGCCCCGGGCAGCAGTCTGTGGCAGCATCGGCATCGTCCAGCCCATGGGAAGCGCCCCCGAAGACGGGCGTTCCTTCGCTGCAACGGAGCTTCATGCGGTCATGTCACTCGATGAACTGAAGTCCGCCGTACCGGACTACGCGAAGGACCTGCGCCTCAACCTCGACCTGGTCATCGACAACTCCGCCCTCACCCAGCAGCAGCTGTGGGGGACGGTGCTGGCGTGCGCCATCGCTTCCCGTTCCCCTCGCGTACTGCGGGAGTTGGCGCCCGAGGCCAGGGCCAACCTGTCCGCGGAGGCGTACACCGCCGCCAAGTCGGCTGCCGCCGTCATGGCGCTGAGCAACGTCTTCCACCGCACGCGCCATCTGCTCTCCGACCCGGAGTACGGGAAGCTGCGCGCCGGTCTGCGGATGAACGTGATCGGCAACCCGGGTGTCGAGAAGGTCGACTTCGAGCTGTGGTCGGTCGCCGTCTCCGCCATCAACGGCTGCGGTGCGTGCCTCGACTCCCACGAGCAGGCGCTCCGCAGGGCCGGGGCGGACCGCGAGACGATCCAGGAGGCGTTCAAGATCGCGTCGGTCCTCCAGGCCGTGGGTACGACGCTGGACGCCGAGGCGGTTCTCGCGGAGTAGTCGCACGTTGTGCGGGGGCGGACATGTTCAGCGCGGGGTGGGCCCCCTGCCCCCCGGGGCGCCGGCCCCACCCCGCCCGACCGCGCCCCGAGTTTGGGTACCACGCCAAGGAAAACGGCTGTTACCCCGCCAAAAAAAAGTAAA
>NZ_JBHXMF010000046.1:73395-76376 GCF_042721055.1 Streptomyces sp. NPDC058470 | reverse complement strand
GTGGTACGCAGTACGCGTACCACCCCTCAGCCGTCATGCCCCCCTGCTCAGGAGTCCGTCCGAGCGGTCAACGGGCCCTGCCGCCCCAGAACATGACATCCGTCTCCTCAGCATTTGGCCGGATTGCCTCGTGACATCTGTTTCAGGACGGATTGCACAGGGTTCCCAATTCAACTTGTTTTCAAACCAAGTTGATGCGGACAGGGGTGGACGAGTCGCCCTCCGCGTAGCAGGGTGTGCCTCGAAGGCGCGGCCCGGGGACGGGACATGGCACCGCGTCATCCCGCGACAGAGCACCCGTATGGACCGAGCCAAGAGCACCCGCATGGACCGAAGGGAGCGGTACGCGATGACCGACCAGGTACAGCCGGCGCAGGGCCCGGGAACGTCCGGGCCGGGGCCCGACGGAGCGGGATTCACCTACCGAGAAGCCGAGCAGGAGCTGATCGTCGTCGCACGTCCCGAGGCCAGGCTTCGCGCCCGGGCCGAGGGCGTTCGTTCGGCGGCGGGCGCCGATGTGTCAGCCCTCAACATGTTCCTCAGCGACGAACAGCTCTCCCTGGAGCCGCTGTTCGGCAGCGAGGAACGTCTGCGGCAGTCCACGGCGGCTGCCACCCAGAGCGGCCCCGACCTCGCGCTCTTCTACCGGGTGCGCGGCATCGAGAGCCGCGCCCAGGAACTGCGCTCACGGATCGCGGCACTGCCGGAGATCGACACGGCGTACGTGAAGCCCGGCGCCGTACCGGCGTCCGTGGGGTCGGTGGGGCGCGCGGCGGAGAGCGCCGACGACAGCCGGCGCCTGAAGGAAGGGGCGCCCGTCACCCCGGACTTCACCAGCCGCCAGGGATATCTGCGCCCGGCGCCCGGGGGGATCGACGCGTACTGGGCCTGGCAGCGGCCGGGCGGTACGGGCCAGGGCGTGACGGTGATCGATGTGGAGGGGGCCTGGCAACTCGGCCACCAGGACCTGGCAGCGAAGCTCGCGGGTGTCGTCGTCGGCACCCCGCTGGCCGATCTCGCCTGGCGCAACCACGGCACGGCCGTCATCGGCGTGATCGGCGGCGACCGCAACGAGCAGGGGATCACCGGCATCGTGCCGGACACGGTGACCGCGGCCGCGTCCTTCCAGGGCATCGGCACCGCGCCTGCGATCCACTCGGCGGCCGACCGCCTCGGCCCCGGCGACATCATCCTGATCGAACTGCACGCCCCAGGCCCACGGTTCGACTTCGAGACGCGCGACGACCAGCAGGGTTACATTCCGATCGAGTGGTGGCCGGACAACTTCGCGGCCGTCCGGTACGCGACCGCCAAGGGCGTGATCGTGGTGGCAGCCGCGGGCAACGGCGCCGAGTCGCTCGACGACGGCGTGTACGAGCGCCGCCCCGCCGAGTTCCCGGAGTGGTGGCGGAACCCGTTCAACCCCTCCAACCAGTCCTCCGGCGCGATCCTGGTCGGCGCGGGCGCACCACCGCCGGGCACACACGGCCGCGACCACGGCCCGGACCGCTCGCGGCTCGCGTTCTCCAACTACGGGGCACGCGTGGACGCGCAGGGCTGGGGACGTGAGGTCACGACCACCGGCGGTACCTGGGACCGGCCCGGTGACCTGCAGGGCGGGGCCGAGGAGATCGGCTGGTACACGGACACGTTCTCCGGGACCTCCTCCGCCTCACCGGTGGTGGTGGGCGCCCTGGCCGCGCTGCAGGGCATGCTCAGGGCGGCCGCGCAGGAGCCGATCTCCCCTGAGAGTGCCCGCGCGTTGCTGCGGGCCACGGGATCCCCACAGCAGGACGCGCCCGGCCGGCCCGCCTCCCAGCGGATCGGCAACCGGCCCGACATCAAGGCGGCGGTCACCCATCTGCTGCCGGACGCGGTCGGCTCGGGCCAGGCCGAGCGGTACTGGGACGAACTGGTGCCGTATCCGCGTGAACTCCCGCCCAGGCTCCGGCTGTTCGTGGCCGGCGACTGGCGCAACCTCAACAACCCGTCCCCCGAGATCCGCCAGGCGGTGCACTCCTCCTTCGCGGGGGGACGGCCCGACGTACGTGTCTGGTTCTCGGACGACGAGATCGTCGGCCTGGTGGTCACGGGCTGACGAGACCGATCAATGCTCAACCAATGAGGGAAGGTGGCACCCGCATGAGCACCACCCCGCAGATGAGCCAGCTGGGACAGCAGCAAGGACAGCAAGGACAGCAGGGGCAGCAAGGACAGGGCCAGCAGGGCCCCAGCACGGCGCCCCCGCAGGCGTACGGGCAGCAGCAGGGCGTCGGTCAACAGCAGCCGTTCGGACAGCAGCAACCGTTCGGACAGCAGATGCAGCAGCCGTACGGGCAGCAGGGCGTCGGTCAACAGGGCGGCATCGGCCAGCAACAGCAGCAGATCCCCCAGCAGCAGCCGCAGCCTCAGCAGCAGATCCCGCAGCATCTGCAGCAGCAGTTGCAGCAGCTCGGGCAGCAGCCGCCGTTCCAGCAGCTGCTTCACCAGCTCGGCGGACAACAGCTTGGCGGGCAGCAGTTCGGCGCGCAGCAGCAAGCTCAGCCGCTGGTCGTGCGCAGCGCCGTCGAGGCGCAGGCGCTGGTGAGCGGTGTGGCCGAGCACTTCTGGGATGTCGTGACCCCGTTGCCCGGCCAGCCGTCGATTCTCTACCTGTACATCAACCAGTCGTGGCGCCCTCTGGTGAACCCGAACCAGGTGACGCACGACGAGGTCCAGGAAGCCTTCGCCTTCGGGCAGCAGGTCATCGGGATCTACGAGTCGAACAGCAACGCCATCCAGGCCGTCATCGTGAACAAGTAGAACAGGTAGAACAAGGAGAACAACGAGAACAAGTAACGGCGGACGGCTCGCGCAACACAGCGGGGGGGGGGGGGGGGGGGTGAAGCCCCCCCCCCCCCCGGGGGGGGGTGGGGTGGGTTTGAACAAAAAAACACGCACCCCCCCCCCCACCAGAAGGTGGTTGGGGGGGTGGGGTTGTA
>NZ_JBHXMF010000046.1:62862-73385 GCF_042721055.1 Streptomyces sp. NPDC058470 | reverse complement strand
AATCATACGCCCCCCCCCTCTATAAACACCAAAAATCTCGGCGCCCGCTTATTTTTTTTATACCACACACCAAGTACGGGCGGACGCCTCCCCCACCCCCGGGGGCGCGGGGGGGGTCAAACCCCCCCCGGCCCCCGTCTGTTGCTAGAGAGCCACTCCGAGGAGGGCGTCCACGGCGCGCGACACGACGCCGGGGGCGCCCTCGTCGGTACCGCCCTGCTCGTGCTGGAGCGCGGCCCAGCGGTCGACCGCGGCGAGCGCTGTCGGCGCGTCCAGGTCGCCCGCGAGGGCTTCGCGGATCTCCTCGACAAGCGCGTCGGCGGACGGTCCGTCCGGGCGCGACACCGCGGCCCGCCAGCTCTCCAGCCGTGCGAGGGCCCCGTCGAGGACCGAATCCGTCCACTCCCAGTCGGCCCGGTAGTGGTGCGCTAGCAGTGCGAGCCGGATGGCGGCCGGGTCGACCCCGTCGTGCCGGAGCGTGGACACGAAGACGAGGTTGCCCTTGGACTTCGACATCTTCTCGCCGTGCAGCGCGACCATGCCTGCGTGGACGTACGCCTTGGCCATGGGGAACTCGCCGGTCAGCACCTGGGCGTGCGAGGCGCCCATCTCGTGGTGCGGGAAGGTGAGGTCGGAGCCGCCGCCCTGGACGTCGAAGCCCATCCCCAGGTGGTCGAGGGCGATGGCGACGCACTCGATGTGCCAGCCGGGGCGGCCGAGCCCCAGCGAGCCGCCGTCCCAGCTGGGCTCGCCCTCGCGGGCGGCCATCCAGAGCATCGGGTCGAGCGGGTTCTTCTTGCCCGGACGGTCCGGGTCGCCACCGCGCTCGGCGGACAGCAGGCGCATGGCGGCGGCGTCCAGGTGGGACACCTTGCCGAAGTGCGGATCCGACTCGACGGAGAAGTAGACGTCGCCTTCGAGCTCGTACGCCGCTCCCGCGTCCCGCAGCCGCTCGACGAGCGGAACGATCCCCGGTATCGCCTCGACGGCCCCGATGTAGTGCTTCGGGGGCAGCATCCGCAGGGCGGTCATGTCCTCGCGGAAGAGGGCGGTCTCCTTCTCGGCGAGCGCCACCCAGTCGACGCCGTCCCGCTCCGCGCGCTGCAGCAGCGGATCGTCGACATCGGTCACGTTCTGGACGTAGTGAACCTGCCGCTTGGTGTCGAGCCACACGCGCTGAACGAGGTCGAACGCGTTGTAGGTCGCCGCGTGCCCCAGATGGGTCGCGTCGTACGGCGTGATGCCGCACACGTAGATACGGGCGACGGGACCGGGGTCAAGACGGACGAGCCCACCGGTCGCAGTGTCGTGGATCCGGAGGTCGCGGCCCTCACCAGGCAGGGCGGGGACGTCAGAAGCGGGCCAGGCATACATGCAATGAGCGTAACCGGCCGGAAGTTACGTATACGAACCGGACCACTCCTGATGGCCGGGAAGGCGGTCTTGCGTGAAGCGCGGCGCTATGCGTCTACGGCGTTCCCGGGATCGCCGAAGCTCCGTGGACGACGTCACACCGGCGGCCAGGGAATGGCCGGCCACTCCCCGCTGGGCTCGGGATGCTTCCCCGACTCCAGCATCGCCTCGACACGCGCGCGCGTGGCGTCCACCTCCGCGGCGGTGACGAGTTCGGCCAGCCGGGTGGCGAGCGGTGCGCCGGGCGCCAGTCCGTCCCGCAGGGCGGAGAGCACCGAGACCGCCTCGGCGGGCAGGGACTCCCCCGCCCACCCCCACAGCAACGTCCGCAGTTTGTTCTCGGCGTTGAAGGTGACGCCGTGGTCGATGCCGTACAGCCGCCCCTCACCGGCGGGCAGCAGATGGCCGCCCTTGCGGTCGGCGTTGTTGATCACCGCGTCGAGCACGGCCAGTCTCCGCAGCCGCGCGTCGTCGGCGTGCACGAGAAGCGCCGTCTTCCCCTCGGCGACCTCGGCGAATCCGATCGCCTTCCAGCCCTCGGACGGCTCCTCGCCGTCCACCAGGGCCAGTAGCTCCGCTTCGGGCGCCGCCTCGATCCAGAGCTGGCACATGCCCTCGCCGTACGGCCCGTCCCGCAGCACGGTGGTCGGCACGAGTCCCCACCCGGTCGCCTCGGACACCTCGTACGCGGCGACCTCGCGCTGCGCCAGGTTCCCGTCGGGAAAGTCCCACAGGGGCCGCTCCCCGGCGACCGGCTTGTAGACGCAGAACGCGTCCCGGCCCTCGTAGGAGACGGAGCAGTACAACACCGCGTTGGATGCCTCGCGGATGCGTCCGCGTACCTTCAGCTCTCCCTTGGCGAGCAGCTCGGCCGTGGTCACGCTCCGCGGCGGTATCCGTTCTGGCGCGGACATACGTGTCCTTCCGGGTCGAGCGGGAGGCTGCAGAGCGGGCAGGGCGGCCGGCCCGCGTTGACGACGTCGAGGGCGCGTTTGGCGAAGGCACGGGCCTGCGCGCCGGTGAGCCGGACCCGGAGCATCGGCGGACCGTTCTCGTCGTCCTGGAGCAGCCGCTCCTCGGCCTCGGCGAGGTCCTCGTCGGAGTCGGTGTCGAGCTCCACGAGAGCCTGCGCCTCGACGATCATGCGCTGCTCGTCACCGTCCCAGGCCAGCGCCATGGTGCCGACCCGGAACTCCTCCTCGACGGGGGCGTCGAGCGGGGCGGTGTCGGACACCTCGGAAGGGGCTACGACCGGCACCGGCGCGCTGCCACCCGTACGCCGTACGACCTCATCGAGGAGCTCGTCCATGCGTTCGGCGAGTGCGGCCACCTGGGTCTTCTCCAGAGCCACGCTGGTCACCCGGGGGCCCGAGGTGGCCTGTAGGAAGAAGGTACGGCGCCCGGGCAACCCGACCGTACCGGCGACGAAACGGTCCGGGGGGTCGTAGAGGAACACCTGACGGGACACGTCCTGTCTCCATTGATTCGGCATGAGGACCGGCTGACGAGCGTCGGCCCGCATCGGCTGCTGACAAGTCTGCTGACACCTACGGATGCACTTACGGATGACAACTACTGCGCTGCTTGGACCGCTTCACCCTACTGCGGCCGACGATCACGGTGCGCCCGCACCGCCCCCGACCGTGGCGTCACCGCTCGGGGGTTCCTCGCGCGGCGCCAGGGACGCGAAATCACCGGTGTCTCCGAGGCGCACGAGAAACGGCCGCATTCGTGTGTAGCGGATCGCGGTGATGGAACACGGTTCGACAGAGATCCGTTGGAAGAGGTCGAGATGAAGTCCAAGTGCTTCCGCCACAAGGGATTTGATGATGTCGCCGTGCGAGCACATGAGATACACGGCGTCACTGCCGTGATCGCGCTCCACGCGCGCGTTCCACTCGCGTACGGCCTCGGCGGCCCGTGTCTGCATGGCCCGCATCGACTCGCCGCCGGGAAACGCCACCGCCGACGGATGGGTCTGGACGACCTCCATCAGCGGCTCGTCCATCAGCTCGGCGAGCTTGCGGCCGGTCCAGTCGCCGTAGTGGGCCTCCCCGATGCGCTCCTCGGTGTGCGCCCGCAGCTCCGGCCGCGCGTCGAGGAGCGGCTGGACGGTCTCCTGGCAGCGTTGCAGGGGGCTCGTGACGACCTCGGAGATCGGCAGCGCGGCGAGCCGACCAGGGAGAGCCGAGGCCTGCTGGGTGCCGCGCTCGTCCAGGGCGACGCCGGGCGTCCAGCCGGCGAGCAGTCCGGAGGTGTTGGCGGTGGAACGTCCGTGCCGGACAAGGATCAGGGTGGGCATGCGGCCCAGCGTAAACGGGCGCCCCGGGGACCAGGTCCGGACCGCGGGAGGAGGTGGCCGGAGTGCGCCCCGACCTCTTCGGCGGAAGAATACGCTCCGTGATCGTCGACAGCGCCATCTACCGCGACGGGCACCGCACGGAGGGTCCCGACGACCTCTCCGACGCCCTGGCCGAGGCCCGTGCGGCAGGCAACGCGTTCCTCTGGATCGGGCTGCACGACCCGACGGAGCGGGAGTTCGACCTCGTCACCGAGGAGTTCGGGCTGCACCCGCTGGCGGTCGAGGACGCCCTGAAGGCGCACCAGCGACCCAAGCTGGAGGTGTACGACGATTCGCTGTTCATGGTCCTCAAGCCGGTCGTGTACGAACCGGACGGCGACACCGTCACCACCGGCGAGGTCATGGTCTTCATCGGCGACTGCTTCGTGGTGACCGTCCGGCACGGCGAGGAATCGCCTCTCGCGGCGGTACGGCACCACCTGGAGGCCGATCCCGAACGGCTCCGGCTCGGCCCCACCACGGTGCTCTATTCGATCGCCGACGCCACCGTCGATCACTATCTGGAGGTGGCGACCGAGCTGGGGACCGACCTGGAGGAACTGGAGGCGGAGGTCTTCTCGCCGAACGTCGGCGGCTCACGGACGACCGCCGCACGGATCTACACCTTCAAGCGGCAGATCCTGGAGTTCCGCAGGGCCACGGTCCCGCTGTCGGTCCCGCTGACCAGGCTCGCGGGCACGGGCCCCTACGGGACGGCCGTGCCCTTCGTGCACGAGAAGGCTCAGCCCTTCTTCCGCGACGTCAACGACCATCTGATGCGCGTGAACGAGTCCGTGGAGAGCCTGGACCGACTGGTCTCGGACATCCTCTCGGCCCATCTGGCGCAGATGAGCGTGCGCCAGAACGACGACATGCGGAAGATCTCCGCGTTCGCGGCCATGGCCGCGGTGCCCACGATGATCGCAGGCGTCTACGGCATGAACTTCGACCACATGCCCGAGCTGCACTGGCTGTGGTCCTATCCGGCGGTGATCCTGCTGATGGTGGTCCTGGAGATCGTCCTGTACCGGCTCTTCAAGCGGCGGGGCTGGCTGTAGGCGGGCCTTTCAGGGGCGAGATCGCCGGAGACCAGGGCCCTTCAGGGACGGGGTCGCCGGAGACTAAGGTCCTTCAGGGGCGGGATTGTTGAAAACCGGGCTCCACGCGCGCGTGGCGATGGGCTACGCGAATTCGGGTGCCGCGGCCGCGGGCCCGCCCAGCGCGTCGCGCCGCTCGGGCATGCGGAGAGAGACCATCCGGCGCCAGCCCATGGCCCGCTCGTAGGCGTAGACGGCGTGGATCGCCGCGACGAGCGTCGCGGACCTCGCCCTGGACCAGCCGAGAATGCGCCCCATGTGGGCCATCACGGCGAGGCTGACGTCCCGGTAGACGCAGATCTCGGCGTGCGCGCACTCGCGCAGCGTCCGCTGGATGGCACGGCCGTGCCCGGCGCTCGCGAAGCGCAGCAGTTCCTCGTGGCAGTACGCGAGGTGGTTGTCCTCGTCGTTCGAGATCATCCTCACCGCGCGGCCGATGTCGGGATGGTCGGCGAAGTACCTGCACAGCAGCTCCATCTCCTCGGAGGCGCGCTGTTCAGTGACCCTGCTGTGGGCGAGATACGTGACGATGTCCTGCACGCTCAGCGGCTCGTCGCTCTTGAGCTTGTCGTGCGCGAGACCGATCCCGTGCCGCTCAAGGAGCATGGTGTAGTCGGTGTCGGACGGGACCTCGACGGGTGTCAGGCCGCGCTTCTTCATGAGGGCGTTGAAGATCCGGCCGTGCTTGTCCTCGTCGGCGCCGTGCCGGGTGATCCTGGGGGCGAGCTCCCGTTCGCTCTGCGGGACGAGCACGGCGATCCGCGCGTTCTCCCAGCCCCCCTGCGACTCCCCGCTGGCAGCGATGGAGCAGAAGAGCCGGAACGACTCGTCGTTGTCGAGGATTTCCTGGAGCAGACTCTTGGCCGAAAGCATCACTGCCACCTCCATACAGGGTTTCCGCAGAAACCGAGTCAAATGGGTTGGCAGGAGCGCGGCAACCGATATGTCGGACAACTCCGCCAAACGAAGGACGGAGAGGGACACTCAGGGGCGTAACCCGAGGGGCCCTGGCGCGTTGTTCCCGGTGACGGCCGTGGCGGGGAGACCCCCGAGCCCCCACCACGGCCGCAGAAACCAATTCGGAGGCGATTCGCCGCGTTACGCCAGACCGGCGCGCTCCAGGGCCTCGGTACCGGCCCGGAGCGAGGCGATCCGGTCCTCCAGCGAGAAGCCCGCGGGCGCCAGCGTGAGCGTGGTGACCCCGGCTGCGGCGTACGCCTTCATCCGGTCGGCGATGCGGTCGACGGAGCCGAGCAGCGTGGTCTGGTCGATCAGCGAGTGCGGAATGGCCGCGGCCGCACCCTCCTTGTCGCCGGACAGGTACTTGTCCTGGATCTCGGCGGCCTCCTTCTCGTACCCCATGCGCTGGGCGAGCTGGTTGTAGAAGTTCTGCTTGCGGCTGCCCATGCCACCGACGTAGAGCGCCGTGTACGGCCGGAACATGTCGGCCAGCGCGGTCACGTCCTTGTCGTCACCGAGCGCGAGCGGCAGCGTCGGGCAGATGTCGAAGCCCTCCAGCGTCTTGCCGGCCTTCTCGCGGCCCGCGCGCAGGTGCGTGATCGCGGTGTCCTCCAGGTGGTCGGCCGAGGGGAAGATCAGCAGCGCGCCGTCGGCGATCTCGCCGGTCTGCTCCAGGTTCTTGGGGCCGATCGCGGCGATGTAGAGCGGGATGTGCTCGCGCTCCGGGTGCACGGTCAGCTTGAGCGGCTTGCCGGGGCCGCCCGGCAGTGGCAGCGTCCAGTGCGTGCCCTCGTACGAGAGCCGCTCGCGTGTCATGGCCTTCCGGACGATCTCCACGTACTCGCGGGTGCGGGCCAGCGGCTTGTCGAACTTGACGCCGTACCAGCCCTCGGAGACCTGCGGGCCGGAGACACCGAGACCGAGGCGGAAGCGGCCGCCGGAGAGCGAGTCCAGGGTGGCGGCCGTCATCGCGGTCATCGTGGGCTGGCGGGCCGGGATCTGGAAGATGGCCGAGCCGACGTCGATGCGCTCGGTCTTGGCGGCGACCCAGCTGAGCACGGTGGCCGCGTCCGAGCCGTAGGCCTCGGCGGCCCAGCAAACCGCGTATCCGAGCCGGTCGGCCTCCTGGGCGACGGCGAGATTGTCCGCGTCCATTCCGCCGCCCCAGTAGCCGAGGTTGATCCCGAGCTGCATGGCCGATTCCCCTTACCGATCAGTAACGTCCCTTGTGTCCGAGACACTAGCGCGCTGGTGGGCGCCGTGGCAGGGACGGGTTCGGCCTCGGGTGATTCTGGTTGTCCACAGGCCCCCCACGCAGGGAGTCATGGCCAGTAATCTCGGCGTCCATGGAGCAGAGGCATCTCGGCCGTACAGGCCTGCGTGTGTCCCGGATCGGACTCGGCACCCTTACATGGGGCCGGGACACCGACGAGCATGACGCGGCGCACCTGTTGAAGGCGTTCTGGGAGGCGGGCGGGACCCTCGTCGACACCGCGGACGTGTACGGGGACGGGGAGGCCGAGTATCTGCTCGGACAGCTCATAGAAGGGCTCGTGCCGCGCCGGGACCTGGTCATCTCGACGAAGGCGGGGAGCGTACCCGACGCGGACCGGCGCTTCGACGGCTCGCGCGGGCATCTGCTGTCGGCCCTGGACGCCTCACTCACCCGCCTCGGCACCGACTATGTGGACCTGTGGCACGTCCACGCCTACGACCCGGGAACACCGCTGGACGAGACCCTCCAGGCGCTCGACCTTGCCGTCAGCAGCGGGCGCGCGCGGTACGCGGGAGTGTCCAACTTCTGCGGCTGGCAGCTCGCCAAGGCGGCGACCTGGCAGCTCGCGGCGCCCGGGGTACGGACCCGGCTGGCCAGTACGCAGATGGAGTACTCCCTGCTCCAGCGCGGCGTCGAGCGGGAGGTGCTGCCGGCCGCCCTCGACCTGGGCGTCGGCCTGCTCCCCTCCTCACCGCTCGGGCGGGGCGTGCTCACGGGCAAGTACCGCAACGGGACGCCTGCAGACTCGCGGGGCGGCTCCGAACACCTGGCACCCTTCGTCGCGCCGTACCTGGACGAGGCGGCGAGCGGCATCGTGGACGCCGTGAAGACCGCGGCGGACGGCCTCGCGGTGACACCGCTGCAGGTGGCTCTCGCCTGGGTCCGCGACCGGCCCGGTGTCGTCGCCCCGATCATCGGCGCGCGCAACGCGCAGCAGCTCACGGCCGCGTTGTCAGTGGAGACCCTTAGTCTTCCTGACGAGATCTGCCGGGCGCTCGACGATGTGTCGGCACCGGTGCACCACTATCCCGATCACGACTGGAGCACGCTGTGAGCACGGAGCCCGAGACCACGGAGGACGCGGAGCCGGGGGCGCCTGGTGCGGACGCCCCCGAGGGCGAGGACACGGACGCCGGCACGGGCGAGGGTTCGGACGCCGGCTCGGACGCGGGTTCGGACGCGGGTTCGGACGCGGGTTCGGACGACGGCTCTGTCGCGACCGTCGAGGGCGCGGAGAGCGCCGCCAAGCAACTGTCCGAGGCCGCGGCCGAGTTGGCCGCCCAACGTCTGGAGCGCGAGCGGATCGCACGGCGGAAGGCCGAGAAGCAGGGGCCGGTCGAGGCCGGCCGCAAGCTCAGCGGGACGGCCGCCGATCTGCTGGCCGCGGTTCGGGCCGTGGAGAGCGGCGAGAAGCCGGTGGCCAGGGCGTTCCGTGAGCCGTCGCCGACTCCCCGAGCAGCCGCGCCGGAGCCCGTGCGCCCGACCCAGCCCGCCACGGCCCCGACCGGCGCACCCTCCGCCGTCGCACGGGAGGCCGTCGCACCGGAGGCCGTCGCACCGGAGGCCGTCGAGACCGTACGCGCGGTCCTCACCGAGGGCGGCGCCCCCGACACGCTCGTACCGCAGGTCGTCACCGCCCTGGGCGAGGGCGCGGACGAGCAACTGCGCGAGGACCCCTGGCAGTTGCTGCGAGTTTCCGGGGTGCGGCTCGAGCAGGCCGACGGGTTCGCCCGGGCCCTGCTCGGCGCGGAGTGCGGCCCGGACGACGAGCGGCGGGGCCGGGCGGTCACCGTCTGGCTCCTCGAGCAGGCGGCCCTTGCCGGACACACAGCCCTGGACTCCGAGGCGCTCACCGCCGCGCTCGCCCAGCGCTCGGTGCCGGACCCGGACGCGGCTGTACAGAGCACCCTGGCGGAGGGGGAGGCGCTGGTCTTCCATGACGCGCTCGACACCGCCGCGCCGGTGGCGGCGGAGGACGAGGAGACCGAGGAGCGCCCGGTCCGCGTCCTCGTCGCCCTGGAGCGGTACGCGCTGGCCGAGGAGAGCCTCGCCGACGGCCTCGCCCGCGTGGTCAACGCGCTGCCGAAGGAGGACGCGACCGACTGGGCGTCCGCTGCCGGTTCGGCGTCCGGATCCACCGCCGAGCTGATCAGCGCGGTCGCCGGTCACGGTGTCGTCCTGCACACCGGCGGCGAGGCGTCCCGCGCGGAACCGGCGGCGCTGGTCGCCGCAGCGCGGGAGCTCGGCCTGCGGGCGTACGCCGCCACGCACACGCCGGACGGCCGCCGCCGTTTCGCCGCACTGCTCGGGACGACGGACAACACGGCAGCACCTCAGGACACCGACGACGCCGGCCGGCCCGAGGTCACCGTCGCCGGTCTGCTCTCCGGAGCCGAAGGCCCCGGGCGGGACCCCGAAGGCGCCCTCGCCCTCGACCTGCTCGTCGTCCTGGACGCGCCGCAGCTCGACATCGAGACGGCGGCGATGCTGGCCGAGTCGCTGCCGGACGGGGCGCGGCTGGTACTGAGCGGGGACCCCGGGGTGCTGTGGTCGGCGGGCCCCGGGCGGGTCTTCGCGGACCTGCTCGCCGCCCGGGTCTGCCCGCAGGTGGCCTCGCGGACACCGGACCCCGGGCCCATCGGCGAGCTGGTGTCCGGCATCGGGATCGGCGAGCTGAACCAGGTCGAGGCGCCCGGCAAAGAGGTCGTGATCGTCCCGGTGCGTGACGCCGGTGAGGCGGTGCACCGCACGGTGCAGCTGGTCGCGGACTCGGTGCCCCGCGCGATCGGCATCCCGGCCGAGCAGACGCAGGTGATCACTCCGGGACACGGTGGAGCGGCCGGCACCCGCGCGCTGAACATCGCGCTCAAGGAGCGGCTCAACCCCGGTCCCGGCCGCTTCGGCGGCTTCGACCCGGGCGACCGGATCGCGTACTCCGCTGCCCCGGGCCGTACGGTGCCGGGGCACGTGGTGAAGGCCGACGCGGACGGGCTGCACCTGGAGTGCGCGAGCGCCCCCGTCGTCGTACCCAAGGAGCGGGTGGAGCAGTCCGTGCGGCTCGGCTGGGCGCTCACGGCACACCAGGCGGTGGGTCTGCGCCTGCCCGCCGCGGTCGTGGTGCTTCCCGGTGACGCCGCGCAGTCGCTGACCAGGCCGTGGATCTACACGGCCTTCGGCCGCGCCGAGCGGCACCTGTCCGTGGTCCACGGAGTGGACCAGGCGTTGGCGCACGCGGTGGCGGAGGTCCCGCAGAAGCCGCGCACGACCCGCCTGTCCGCCCTGCTCACGGCGCAGGTGCCGGTGCCGGCAGCGGCCGGCTGAGCCCCGTACGCACAGAGGTGGGGGGGGGCGGGGGCCCGGGGGCCCCCCCCCCGTACGCAGCGCACCCGTCCCGCGGCGCGCGCGGCCGAAAACCCCGCCGGGCCCGCGGGGACAG
>NZ_JBHXMF010000046.1:0-62852 GCF_042721055.1 Streptomyces sp. NPDC058470 | reverse complement strand
CCGCCCGGCGTTTCCGCCGGCCCCCGGGCTCGGGGGCGGGTGCGGGCAGCGCGGGGCTGTCCCCCGACCCCACTGCGGGGGCGGTCCCGGGCGCCGGGTCACCGCCACCTCGTACGACAGCTCAGCGATCCGCGTCCAGCGGCTCCAGATCCCCGTCGGCGCCGAGATCGTCCTCAAGGTCCTCGTCGTCCGAGTCGTCGTCGAAGACGGCACTGACGTCGAAACGGCAGACGACACGCTGCGGGTCGATCGAATCGAAGGGGGCCTCAAGCCATTCGCCGGGCTCGGCGGCCTCGTCGGCGGCTGTCACCCAGAGCGTGGAGTCGCCCTCCTCCAGACCGAACTCCTTGTGCCGGGAGGCGATCTCGTCCGGTTCGAACTCGCCGAACAGAACACCGAGCGCCCCGTGCACCGTGCCGGCCGCCGCGTCGAAGGCCGCACTGACACTGGCCCCGTCCTCCTCGACGGCCTCCACCCGCTGGGCCTGCGCCAGCAGTCTCTGTGGCTCCACCACCGCGTAGTCCCGGCGGATCAGGACGCTCAGCGCGTTCGGCTCCTCCGGGCCCGTGTACGGCGGAAGAGTGTCCTCCGAACCGGGGATCTCAAAGGGTGTGACCTCGTCATAACGTTCGTAGAGAAGCTCGTCGTACTCCTCGGCTGCGGAAGCCAGCTCGTTGAACGCCTCGTAGACGGCCGGATCGTCATCGCCCGTCCTGCGCTCGACCGCGGCCAGGTGACGGTCGAGCGCGGTCTTGATCGCCTCGGCGGCGGCGCGTACCTCGGCAGCGGTGGGCTGCACAGCATCAGACATAGTGCAGACGCTATCCGTACAGGGCCTCTGCCCGCACAATAGATGCGATGCCGGAATACGAATTTGTCGACGTGTACGTACCGCGCGGGGTTTCCCGCAAGGACGCCACACGCCTGCTGACAGACCACGCGGAGTACGGACATTGGGAGTTGGACCGTCTGAGCCTGCTGCGCGACGGCAGCCGCAAGGTGCGGTTGCGTCGGCGGATCATCCGCCAGGTGCGCGCGACATGGTGAGCGAAAGAGGCTGAAACGGAGCGGGCCCCGCCGACGCGGAGCCCGCTCTGTTCCGCTCACCACGGAGAGCTTCGTGGCGTTGTGTTCATATTTGTGCCGTTACGCCGCCGAGCGCGCCCTGCGGTACAGCACGGCGCCGCCGAGCAGTGCGCCGACACCCGCCGGGACGATCGCGCCCAGCGGCAGGTCACCGCCGGTGTGGGCGAGCTGTCCGACCCCCTGCGGCTGGGTGACGGATCGCGCGCCCAGGTGGTCCGCATGCGCCGCGGAGCCGCCCAGGTTCTGGTCGCTCCAGTCGGCCGGCCCCGCCGGGGTGCCCGGGTGACCAGGCGTGCCCGGTGTACCAGGAGTGCCGGGCTCGCCCGGGTGCCCCGGCTGCCACGGCTTGCCCGGGGTCGGCGTCTGGGGCGCACCGCCGGGCGGGGTGGTGGAGTGACCGCCGCCCGTCCCGTTCCCGCACTCGTTGCCCGTCACGGGGTTGCCGATGCCGACCACGTTCGCGCTGTTGCCGCAGATGTTCACCGGCACCTCGACCGGCACCTGTACGTGGTTGCCCGAGCCGACCCCCGGTGAGTCACTCGCGTGACCGCCGGCCCCCGAGCCACCGCCGGAGTGGGAGCCCTCGTCCCCGTAGCCGCCCCCGGACGAACCGCGGCCACCGCCCTGGTTGGCGCACTTGTTGCCCATCGCCGGGTTGAGCAGCCCGACGACGCTCACGGTGTTGCCGCAGACGTTGACCGGCGCGTGCACCGGCGCCTGCACCGTGTTGCCCGACAGCACGCCGGGCGAGTCCGAACTGGCGCCGTTCGCACCCGAGTCGGCATGTGCGTGGCCGCCGGTGACGGCGAGTACGCCACTCGCCGCCGCCACGGTCATCAGGCCCTTGCGGGTGACCTGTCGCATAGCTATATCCCTGCCTTCGCCCTTGGCTTGGACCATCCGGAACGCGCACGCACCCGTCCGACGCGCGCGCGGAAAGCCGGTCGGCCCCGGAGCGCATGGCGCGCGCTCCGGAGCCGACAGACTTCAGACCCTCATGGAGTCAGATCCTCATGAGCACAGCCCCCGGTGGGGACAGGTCCTCATGGGATGAGGCACAACGTCACTTGTTGATGCAGGTGTTGCCGAAGGCGGGGTTCAGCAGCCCGATCACCGAGATCGTGTTGCCGCAGACGTTCACCGGGACGTGAACCGGCACCTGGATGACGTTGCCGGAGACGACGCCGGGGGAGCCGACAGCGGCACCCTGAGCACCCGAGTCGGCGACGGCCAGGCCCGCACCGGCGAGAACCAGACCACCGGTGGCAGCCGCAGCGGCGACGATCTTCTTGATCATTATTCCTCCTTGTTGGCAAATGCGATCCCAGCTTCGGATCGCATCAGCTGTAACGAGGAGGGAGTAATGGGGCTACGAGCTTATCGTCTCATTCACTCTTCTCAGTCAATTCCGCACAGGCTGGCGAATAGTGAAGTTTCGTTTCAGTGGGCCAATTCGCCACATCACCGGGCCCGTTCAGGAGGCGTCGATGAAGCGGTCCAGTACGCGCACACCGAACTTCAGCGCATCGACCGGCACCCGCTCGTCGACGCCGTGGAACATGCCCGCGAAGTCCAGCTCCGGCGGCAGCTTCAGCGGCGCGAAGCCGAAGCAGCGGACGCCGAGGTCGGCGAAGGACTTGGCGTCGGTGCCGGCCGACAGCATGTACGGGACGGCGCGCGCGATCGGGTCCTCGGCGGACAGCGCGGTCTGCATGGCGTCGACGAGAGCGCCGTCGAAGGTGGTCTCCAGCGCCTTGTCGGCGTGCACGTCCTCGCGCTTCACCTTCGGGCCGAGAATCCGGTCCAGGTCGGCGAGGAATTCGTCCTCGTAGCCCGGCAGATAACGCGCGTCGATGTGCGCGGTCGCCTGCCCCGGAATCACGTTGACCTTGTAACCCGCGCCCAGCTGGGTCGGATTGGCGGTGTTCTGGAGTGAGGCGCCGATGAGTTTGGCGATGCCGCCGAGCTTGGCGAGCGTCGCGTCCATGTTCTCCGGGTCGAGCTCGGTACCGAGTGCGTCGCCGAGTTCGTCGAGGAAGTGCCGCAGCGTCTTGGTCACGCGGACCGGGAACTTGTGCCGCCCGAGCCGCCCGACGGCCTCGGACAGCTCGGTGATGGCGTTGTCGCGATGGATCATCGAACCGTGCCCGGCGGTGCCGTCCACGGTCAGCTTCATCCAGTGCATGCCCTTCTGGGCGGTCTCGATGAGATACAGCCGCAGGTTCTCGTTGACCGTGAAGGAGAACCCCCCGACCTCACCGATCGCCTCCGTGACGCCCTCGAAGAGGTCCGGGTGCTTGTCGACGAGGTGCCGCGCACCCCACGTACCGCCCGCCTCCTCGTCCGCGAGGAAGGCCAGGACGATGTCACGGGGCGGCTTGCGCCCGCTGCGCAGCCGGTCCCGTACGACCGCCAGCGTCATGGCGTCCATGTCCTTCATGTCGACGGCGCCCCGGCCCCACACACAGCCGTCCGCGATCTCGCCGGAGAAGGGGTGGTGCGTCCAGTCCTGGGCGTTGGCCGGTACGACGTCGGTGTGACCGTGGATGAGCAGCGCGGGGCGCGAGGGGTCCTCGCCCTCGATCCGGGCGACGGTGGAGGCGCGCCCCTGGTGCGACTCGAAGATCTGCGGTTCGAGTCCCACCTCGGCGAGCTTCTCCGCGACGTACTCGGCGGCCTTGCGCTCGCCCGGCCCGGAGTGGTCCCCGTAGTTGCTGGTGTCGATCCGGATCAGCTCGCGACAGAGGTCCACGACCTCGTCCTCGCCAGAGACGCCCCTGGCCGTGTTCGACTCGCTCACGCTGCTTCCTCCCACTGTCACTGCTGGTGGTCCCCCTCCATCCTCTCTCCGACCCCGGCCGCGACCAAGGCCGGACCCGGCCCGTCACACGCCGTTCACGCGGGAACGGGGCGTGATCGGACACCCTCGGAGGCCTGGTAATGTTTTCTCTGTCGCCGCGGGGGCAACCCCGTGCGACAGACACCTTGTCCGGGTGGCGGAATGGCAGACGCGCTAGCTTGAGGTGCTAGTGCCCTTTAACGGGCGTGGGGGTTCAAGTCCCCCCTCGGACACAAGTTGTTCCACGCGAAGGGTGCCGACCAGTTCTGGTCGGCACCCTTCGTGTTTCCCCGTCGTACGTCAACTCCGCGCGGGCATCAGCTGGAGAGCGCCGGAGCCGTGGCCGGGACCTCGCGGACGTGCGGGTAGGCGGCTGTCCGGTGCTGGAAGGAGAGGATCTTCGGGTTCCGGACGACTCCGTCGCGGATCTCGATGGCCTTTCTGACCGTGGTGTCGGCCTCCCATGCAGCGGGGCCGCTCATGACCTTGCGGAGGTACGGCAGGAGCGCCTCGCTGATCTCCCAGGTGGCCGAGTTCCACAGGTGGGACGGACTGTGGTCCACCCCGTAGTAGTGGCAGCCCTGTCCGACCGTGGGCATCGGCTCGCCGAAGGTGGTCGGGCGGGCCCATTCGAAGCCCATGCCGTCGTCGCAGGCGACGTCGATGAAGAAGGTGCCCGGCCGGAACAGGGCGAGCTCCTCGTCGGTGACGAACATCAGCGGGGCGTCGGTGTCCTGCAGGACACAGTTGACGATGATGTCGAACCCGGCCAGGTACTCCGCCAGCGGCGCGGACCCGGCCGCGGTGATCGCCCGTAGCCGCGAGGGATCGTCCTCCTGCTCCTCGAAGTGCCCCATCACGACCGACGGCATCGGCGAGGCCACCGCCGCCGCGGCGCGCTGGGTGAGCACGGTGACGTCGGAGACGCCCATGGCGCCCAGGCCCGTGACGGCTCCACGCGCCGTGGCGCCGAAGCTGATGACCACCGCGCGCAGGCGGCGCCCGTAGCTGCCGGTCAGTCCGCCGAGCTGCAGAGCGTGCAACACCGAGGAGTAGCCGGCGAGTTCGTTGTTCTTGTGGAACACATGGACGCTGAAGGCGCCCGTGGAGGTCCAGTGGTTCATGGCCTCCCAGGCGATGAGGGTCAGCTTCCGGTCGATGGCGAGCTGGGTCATCTTGTCGTCCTGCACACAGTGCGGCCATCCCCACAGCACCTGGCCCTGGCGCAGCTCGGCGACATCGTCGTGCATCGGTTTGGGCAGCATCACGACATCGCACTCGGCGATGAGCTGCTCGCGGGAGCGCAGGCCGGCGACGAGCGGTCGCAGGGCGTCGTCACCGACGCCGAACCGCTCGCCGTAGCCCTGTTCAAGGAAAATGTTCTCTCGTACGTCCGGGGCGATCCGGCCGAGGTGGCCCGGGTGCAAGGGCAGTCGGAGCTCGTTCTCCTTGCGGGATGAGGCGAGTACGCCCAGACTCAGCAGGCTCGTGGGACTCTTGCGGCTCATACGCTTCCTCGTCATTGAGTTGTTGTCGTTCGGAGCACCTTGTGAACCAGGAGGTCCGCTAACTCGGGGCGCGGGACGGGATGCGGAACTCGGCGCGACAGTGCGAGCGAGCAGTCATGGGGCGGCCCATTTCCGCCGGGGCGTGACGTCCTCCGGCCTTGCCGTTCCCCGAGGGCGACGCTGTGACGGATGACGGCGTGCGGGATGCGCTCGGTACCCCAACCGTACTCCCCTGCGAGGCCCCTCGAACCCCTTTGACGTGCGAGGGACGGCGGAGCGGACGTCGCCAACTCCGAGCGGAAACGCGCCCATTCCCTTGCCGTACGGCGTGTTACGGCAAGATGTGGGGCAGATCTCGTCAGGATGACATACCCCCACGTCAGGGCAGCGATGGCAACCCGGAATCGGCGGTTCCGGAGCCCTCCCGACGCCTCCTCA
Organism: Streptomyces sp. NPDC058470; assembly: GCF_042721055.1. Classification (NCBI taxonomy): domain Bacteria; kingdom Bacillati; phylum Actinomycetota; class Actinomycetes; order Kitasatosporales; family Streptomycetaceae; genus Streptomyces; species Streptomyces sp. NPDC058470. Next base: position 56,981 of record NZ_JBHXMF010000046.1, on the reverse strand, counting down.
CCTGGCTGACGTGCAGCGACGCGACTAGCGTCGTACTAAAATTCCACGCTTGTTTGGAGCTGGACCGGAACATCCCCAGGCGTACCTGCGGGCCCACCAGCGCCCCGGACGCTCCGGGAACACCACGTGAGGACCCGATGGCAGCCCTAGAGCAAGGCCCTGCGCTCGCTCTGTTCGACGAGGAGGTGCGCGCGGAGTTCGGTGATCAGGCGCGCTTCTCCGCCTCCGCCGCCGCCTCCCCGCGCACCCTTGTGGACATTCTCGACGCCTCCGTCAGGGCGTACCCCGACGAGCCCGCCCTGGACGACGGCGTGCGCTCCCTCACCTACCGCGCACTGGCCGTCGAGGTGGAGACCCTCCGGCGCGGGCTCGCGGACGCAGGTGTCGGGCGGGGCGACCGGGTGGGCGTCCGGGTTCCCTCCGGTACCAATGACCTGTACGTCGCCATCCTCGCCGTACTGGCCGCCGGTGCCGCCTATGTGCCGGTGGACGCCGAGGACCCGGACGAGCGGGCCGAGCTGGTCTTCGGGGAGGCTCAGGTGCGTGCGGTCGTCGGGGCGGGGCACGAGCTGACCGTCACCGGCAGGAGCGAAACGCCCGCCGCACGGCCCGGCACCGAGCACGATGCCTGGATCATCTTCACCTCGGGCTCCACCGGGAAGCCCAAGGGCGTGGCCGTCACTCACCGCAGTGCCGCCGCCTTCGTCGACGCCGAGGCGGACCTCTTCCTCACCGACGACCCGATCGGGCCCGGCGACCGGGTGATGGCGGGCCTCTCCGTCGCCTTCGACGCCTCCTGCGAGGAGATGTGGCTGGCCTGGCGGTACGGCGCCTGTCTGGTGCCCGTACCGCGTTCCCAGGTGCGCAGCGGCGCCGACCTGGGGCCCTGGCTGGTCGAGCAGGAGATCACCGTCGTCTCGACCGTGCCGACGCTGGCCTCGCTCTGGGAGCCGGAAGCCCTCAACGAGGTCCGACTGCTGATCTTCGGCGGCGAGGCCTGCCCGCCCGAACTGGTCCAGCGGCTGGTGACCGAGGGGCGCGAGGTGTGGAACACGTACGGGCCCACCGAGGCGACCGTCGTGGCCTGCGCCTCTCTCATGACCGGTAAGGAGCCGATCCGGATCGGGCTGCCGCTGAACGGCTGGGAGCTGGCCGTCGTCGACGAGGCCGGGGAGCCGGTGGCGATGGGCGACAGCGGACAGCTCGTCATCGGCGGAGTGGGACTCGCCCGCTACCTCGACCCCGAGAAGGACGCCGAGAAGTACGCGCCGCTGGAGTCGCTCGGCTGGAAGCGGGCGTATCGCAGTGGTGACCTGGTCAAGGCGGAGCCCGAAGGGCTGATCTTCCTCGGCCGGGCCGACGAGCAGATCAAGCTCGGCGGACGCCGGATCGAGCTCGGTGAGGTGGACGCCGCTCTGCAGGCCCTGCCCGGAGTCGCGGCCGCCGCGGCCGCCGTACGGACCGCGCGCAGCGGCAACCAGCTGCTCGTCGGCTATGTGGTCACCCAGGACGGCTGGGACCGGGCCGCGGCCGTCGAGAAGCTGCGCGCCGAGCTGCCCGCCGCCCTGGTCCCGCTGCTCGCACCGGTGGACGACCTGCCGACCCGGACGTCCGGCAAGGTCGACCGCAACGCGCTGCCCTGGCCGCTGGAGAACCTGGCGACCGGCGGCGCGAAGGAGCAGCTGTACGGCACCGAGGCCTGGCTCGCCGAGCAGTGGAGCGAGGTCCTAGGCATCCCGGTCGCCACCGCGTCCGACGACTTCTTCGCGATCGGCGGCGGCAGCCTCGCCGCCGCCCAGCTCACCACGAGACTGCGCACCCGCTACGCCAGCGCCGCCGTCCTCGACATCTACCAGCAGCCCACCCTGCGCAAGCTGGCCCGCCACCTGGAGGAGTCCGCGCAGGGCGACGGCGCCGAGCGGGTCATCGCGCCCGTGCCGCTGCGGACCAAGGCGGCCCAACTCCTCCTGCTGATCCCGCTGTTCACCCTGATGGGCCTGCGCTGGACGGTGGCGCTGGCCGCGCTCGGGAACGTAACTCGCTGGTTCGGGCCGTACCCGTGGGCACCGACCGCGTCGTGGTGGCTCGTCGGCGCCGGGGCCCTTGTCCTCTTCAGCCCGCCGGGGCGGCTCGCGATCGCCGCGGGCGGTGCGCGGCTGCTGCTGCGGGGTGTGAAGGCGGGCCGTCATCCGCGCGGTGGCAGTGTGCATCTGCGGCTGTGGACGGCCGAGCGGCTGGTCGAGTTCAGTGGCGCGACCTCGCTGACCGGGTCCTGGCTGGAGCGGTACGCGCGTGCCCTGGGCGCCAGGATCGGCCCCGACGTGGATCTGCACTCGCTGCCGCCGGTGACCGGGATGCTCAAGCTGGGGCGGGGTGCCGCCGTCGAGTCCGAGGTGGACCTGTCGGGGCACTGGCTGGACGGTGACCGGCTGGAGATCGGCCCGGTCAAGGTGGGCGCGCACGCCGTGGTCGGCACGCGCAGCCTGCTCTTCCCCGGTGCGCGGGTGGGCAAGCGGGCCGAGGTGGCCCCCGGTTCCGCCGTGGCGGGGCACGTGCCGACCGGGCAGCGCTGGGCCGGAGCACCCGCCGTCAAGCTCGGCAGGGCGAAGCGGGCCTGGCCCAAGGAGCGGCCGGCGCGTGGCACGTACTGGCGCGTGATGTACGGCGCGACCGGCTTCGCGCTGACCGCACTGCCGCTGGTCGCGGGCCTTGCCGCGCTTCTCGTGGCCGATGTGTTCGTGAGCGCGGACGCCGGGCTCGGCGAGGCGCTGCGCGGCGCCGCGGTGGCCCTGGTACCGGCGACACTCGCCTTCGGACTCGCGTACGCGCTGCTGCTCCTGATCGCCGTACGGCTGCTCAGTCTGGGGATGCGCGCGGGCACGTATCCGACGCACAGCCGGATCGGCTGGCAGGCCTGGACGGTCACGCAGCTGATGGACCGCTCGCGGGACACGCTGTTCCCGCTGTACGCCGGACTGATCACGCCCGTGTGGCTGCGGCTGCTCGGCATGAAGATCGGGCGGGGCGCCGAGGTGTCCACCGTGCTGGCGCTGCCGAGTCTCACCACCGTCGGTGAGGGCGCCTTCCTCGCCGACGACACGCTCACCGCGCCGTATGAGCTCGGTGGTGGCTGGATGAAGATCGGGCGGGCCGAGATCGGGCGCCGGGCGTTCCTCGGCAACTCCGGGATGACCGCGCCGGGCCGCAGCGTGCCGGACGGCGGACTGGTCGGGGTGCTGTCGGCGACGCCGAAGAAGGCGAAGAAGGGCAGCTCCTATCTGGGGCTGCCGCCGATGAAGCTGCCGCGTGCCGCGCAGGGCGGCGATCAGAGCCGTACGTACGACCCGCCCGCGCATCTGCTGTGGGCGCGCGGTCTGGTGGAGCTGTGCCGGATCGTGCCGGTGTTCTGCTCGGCGGCCCTCGCCGTGCTGACCGTGGCCGCGCTGAGCGCGCTGGGCGCCTGGGCCTGGGCGTTCGCCGGGGTGGTCCTGCTCGGCGTGGGTGTGCTCGCCTGCGTGCTGTCCATCGTGGCCAAGTGGGTGCTGGTGGGGCGGCACCGGGCGGGCGAGCACCCGCTGTGGAGCAGCTTCGTGTGGCGCAACGAGCTGGCGGACACCTTCGTCGAGGTGGTGGCCGTGCCGTGGCTGGCCGGTTCCGTGCCGGGTACGCCGCTGATGACGGCGTGGCTGCGCGGGCTCGGTGCCCGGATCGGCAAGGGCGCCTGGGTGGAGAGCTACTGGCTGCCCGAGACGGACCTGGTGACGCTCGGCGACGCCTCCACGGTGAATCGGGGCTGCGTCCTGCAGACTCACCTCTTCCACGACCGGATCTTGCGGACGGATACTGTTGTCCTCCGTGAGGGCGCCACCCTGGGCCCGGGCGGAATCGTCCTGCCCGGCAGCACTGTCGGGGCCCGTTCCACACTGGGTCCCGCGTCGCTGGTGATGGCGGCGGAGTCCGTACCCGACGACACCCGCTGGCTGGGCAACCCGATTGAGTCATGGCGTTCATAGAAGAGATGGCCGGATCGGATACGAAGGGCGGTGTACCGGCATGTCGTACGAGCACAGGGCAGGGAGCAGACGCAGCAGTGAGCGTTCAGCAGACAGTGGGATCGGACCCGTACTTCCCGGCCAACGGTGATCCCCGCTACCGGGTGCACCGGTACGAACTCGCGCTGGACTACCGCCCCGGCCCGAACCGGCTCTCCGGCACCGCGCGGCTCAACGCCATAGCGGGCCGCTCCCCGCTCACCGAGTTCCAGCTGAACCTGGCCGACTTCCGGATCGGCCGGGTCCGGGTCGACGGCAAGGCGGCGCACTACACGCACCGCGGCGGCAGACTGCGCATCCGTCCCCCGAAGCCCGTCCGGGCCGGCGCGGCCTTCACCGTCGAGGTGCACTGGGCCGGCAATCCCAAGCCGGTGAACAGCCCCTGGGGCGGCATCGGTTGGGAGGAGCTGGAGGACGGGGCGCTGGTGGCGAGCCAGCCGATCGGCTCACCCTCCTGGTACCCGTGCAACGACCGCCCGGCCGACAAGGCCTCGTACCAGATCTCGGTCACCACGCCGTCCTCGTACTCCGTGGTGGCCGGCGGCCGACTGTTGACCCGTACGACGAGGGCTTCGACGACCACCTGGGTCTACGAGCAGTCGGCGCCGACGTCCAGCTATCTGGTCGGCCTGTCGATCGGGAAGTACCAGACGGTGCTGCTCGGCGACCCCGGCCTCGGCGGCGTGCCGCAGACCGGTCATCTGCCCGCGGACCTGCTCCCCGAGTTCTCCCGGGACTTCGCGCGGCAGCCGGCGATGATGGAGCTGTTCGAGACCCTCTTCGGGCTGTATCCGTTCGGCGAGTACGCCGTGGTGGTGACGGAGGAGGAGCTCGATGTCCCCGTCGAGGCACAGGGGTTGTCGCTGTTCGGCGCCAACCACGTGGACGGGAAGCGGGGTTCGGAGCGGCTGGTCGCGCACGAGCTGGCGCACCAGTGGTTCGGCAACAGCGTGTCCATCGCGGACTGGCGGCACATCTGGCTGAACGAGGGGTTCGCCAAGTACGCGGAGTGGCTGTGGTCGGAGCGCTCCGGGGGCCGCGGGGCGCATCAACTCGCCGCCGCCGCGCACCGGAAGCTGTCCTCGCTTCCGCAGGATCTGTGTCTGTCCGACCCGGGGCGCAAGCTGATGTTCGACGACCGGCTCTACGAGCGCGGTGGGCTCGTCCTGCACGCACTGCGCTGCGCGCTGGGCGACGACACCTTCTTCCGGATGCTGCGCGGCTGGGCCACCCAGCACCGGGGCGGCGCCGTCACGACGGCCCTCTTCACCGCGCATGTCACCCGCTTCGCGGCCGAACCCCTGGACGACCTGTTCGCGGCGTGGCTGTACAAGACGGCGCTCCCTCCGTTGCCCGCACCGGAGTCCCGGCTTCCGGCACGGCCCACGTATCCGCCGACCAACGCCGACTCGGCGTAGACGCAGAGAGTTTCGCGCAGCCATGACAGCCATGACAGCCACGCCCAGTCGTTCCTGCCCGTGCGGGCTGCCCCAGGCGTACGAGGGGTGCTGCGGGCGCTATCACTCCGGTGCCGCGGCCGCGCCGAGCGCCGAGGCGCTGATGCGGTCGCGGTACACCGCCTTCGTACGGCGGGACGAGAAGTATCTGCTGCGGACCTGGCACCCGCGCACACGGCCCTCTTCCGTCGACTTCGATCCCGGGATGCGGTGGACCGGGCTTGAGATCCTGGAGACGGGTGACGGGTCCGCTTTCCACTCGGTGGGGACCGTGACCTTCCGGGCCTCCTACCGAGGCGGCTCGCTGCATGAGCGCAGCCGTTTCGAACGGGTCGAGGGTGCGTGGGTGTACGTGGACGGCGACTTCGTCGGGTAGTCGAGGGTGGTTAGGGCGCGAGTACGTCCAGCTCCTGGAGCGCGCCGACCGTGATCTCGCGGGTGAGCGCCTCGGCGCGGGCGGCGTCGCCCTCGCGGACGGCCTCGGCGACCCGCACGTGCAGGGTGACGGCCGAGGGGTCGGGGTCCTCGAACATGACTTCGTGGTGGGTGCGGCCCGTCAGGACCTCGGCGACGACGTCGCCGAGCCGGGCGAACATCTCGTTGCCCGAGGCGTTGAGGATCACCCGGTGGAAGGCGACGTCGTGGACGAGATAGCCCTCCAGCCGGTGGCCGCGTGAGTTGGCGACCATGCCAAGGGCGCACTCGGTGAGCTCGGCGCACTGTGCGGCGGTGGCGTGCCTGGCGGCGAGGCCGGCGGCGATCGGTTCGACGGCGGAGCGCAGGACGGTGAGCGAACGCAGCTGGTGGGGGCGGTCGGAGCCGGCCAGCCGCCAGCGGATGACCTGAGGGTCGTACACGTTCCACTCGACCTTGGGGAGGACCGTCACGCCGACGCGGCGGCGGGACTCGACCAGGTGCATGGACTCCAGGACGCGCACCGCCTCGCGCATCACGGAACGCGAGACCTCGAAGCGCTGTGCGAGTTCGTCCGTGCGCAGGACGCTCCCGGGCGGGTACTCGCCCGCGGTGATCGCCGGCCCGAGGGTTCCCAGTACGTGTTCGTGCAGGCCCCGGCCCCGTGTGCTCATGGGGCCAGCGTACGAGCCCGGCGCTCGGAACAAAAAGTCAGACTTATATGTCACAGACCCTTGAATTTGTCGTACCTAATGGGTTTCAGTGTCGTCGGCATCGGATGCCTCAGGTTCTCCTCAGGTTCAGATGTCTCAGGTTCAGATGTCTCAGGTTCAGATGTCTCAGGTATCGACGAAGACGATGAGGACAGCGAGAGCACGATGGAGCTGACGCGTACCCCCCATGTCGTCGTGGTCATGGGCGTGGCAGGCACCGGGAAGACCACCATCGGTCCCCTGCTTGCGGCCCGGCTCGGCGTTCCGTACGCCGAGGGCGACGACTTCCACCCGCCGGCCAACATCGCCAGGATGACGGCCGGGACCCCGCTGACCGACGAGGACCGGTGGCCGTGGCTCGACGCCATCGGGCGCTGGGCTCAGGAGCGGGCGGGGCTCGGCGGGGTGGTCAGCAGTTCGGCGCTGAAGCGCGGCTACCGGGACCGGCTGCGGGCGGCCGCCCCGGAGGTGGTGTTCGTGCACCTCACCGGAGACCGTGCGCTCATCGAGGACCGGATGTCGCAGCGCCAGGGCCATTTCATGCCGGCGGCGCTCCTCGACTCCCAGTTCGCCACCCTCCAGCCGCTCCAGGCGGACGAGGCGGGCGTCGCCGTGGATGTCTCCGATGGCCCCGGGGAGATCACCGAGCGGGCCGTGGCCGCGCTCCGCGCCCTGCCTCAGCCCTCCCTCTGACCCCTCTTTTTTCTACCTTTCTCACGTAAGGGAACCACCGTGACCAGACTCAGCGTCGAGTCGCTGGCAGCGGACACCGTCGAGCCGATCACCTCGGCGGGCCATGCTCAGCTGGGCATCGCCGTGCTGGCGGGCATCGCCGTCATCGTCCTGCTCATCACCCAGTTCAAGCTGCACGCCTTCCTGGCCCTGACCATCGGCTCGCTCGCGCTCGGCGCGTTCGCCGGAGCACCGCTCGACAAGGCCATCGTCAGCTTCACGACCGGACTCGGCACCACCGTCGCCGGCGTAGGCGTCCTGATCGCCCTCGGCGCGATCCTCGGCAAGCTGCTCGCCGACTCCGGCGGCGCCGACCAGATCGTCGACACGATCCTCACCAAGGCCGGCGGCCGTGCGATGCCGTGGGCGATGGTCCTGATCGCCTCGGTGATCGGCCTGCCGCTGTTCTTCGAGGTCGGCATCGTGCTGCTGATCCCGGTCGTGCTGATGGTCGCCAAGCGCGGCAATTACTCCCTGATGCGCATCGGCATCCCGGCGCTGGCAGGCCTGTCCGTGATGCACGGTCTGATCCCGCCGCACCCCGGCCCGTTGGTCGCGATCGACGCGGTGGGCGCCAACCTCGGCCTCACCCTGGCTCTCGGCATCCTGGTCGCCATCCCCACGGTGATCATCGCGGGTCCGGTCTTCTCGAAGTACGCCGCCCGCTGGGTGGACGTCCCGGCTCCCGACCGCATGATCCCCGCCCGCGCCTCGGAGGACCTGGAGAAGCGCCCCGGCTTCGGCGCCACCATCGCCACCATGCTGCTCCCGGTGGTGCTGATGCTGGCCAAGGCTCTGGTGGACATCGTCGTGGACGACCCCACGCACAGGGTGCAGCGGGTCTTCGACGTCATCGGCTCGCCGTTGATCGCGCTGCTCGCGGCCGTGATCGTCGGCATGTTCACGCTGGGCCGCGCGGCCGGCTTCACCAAGGAACGGCTGTCGACGACCGTCGAGAAGTCCCTCGCCCCGATCGCGGGCATCCTGCTGATCGTCGGCGCGGGCGGCGGCTTCAAGCAGACGCTGATCGACTCCGGTGTCGGCCAGATGATCCTGGACATCTCCAAGGACTGGTCGATCCCCGCGCTGTTGCTGGCCTGGCTGATCGCCGTGGCGATCCGGCTCGCGACCGGTTCGGCGACCGTCGCCACCATCTCGGCGGCCGGCCTCGTCGCGCCCCTCGCGGCCGACATGTCCACCGCGCACGTCTCCCTCCTGGTGCTGGCGATCGGCGCGGGCTCGCTCTTCTTCAGCCATGTCAACGACGCGGGATTCTGGCTGGTCAAGGAGTACTTCGGGCTGAACGTCGGCCAGACCATCAAGACGTGGTCGGTCATGGAGACGATCATCTCGGTGGTTGCGGGCGGCCTCGTCCTGCTTCTGTCACTCGTGATCTAGCGGGGCCTACGGCGGGGCATTCAGCTCGTCACTCAGGGATACGGGTGTCAGTCATCCTCTGTTCGACATCGGCGGCCGTACGGCACTGGCCACCGGGTCCAGTCGCGGCGCCGGGTTCGCGCCGGAGCGAGGGCTGCCGGGCGGGACGGGTCGGCGTCAGGGCCGCCAAAGGCGGTGTTCCCGTTCCGCCCACTCGCGGCTGACGGAGCCGGTGCGCAGGCCGCGGCGGGCGTCGGGGTCGCCGAGGGCCATGCCGATGTGGCCCGCCAAGACGATGCCGATCGTGAGGGCGAGCCAGTCGTGGACGAAGGTCGCACTGGTGCGCCACATCAGCGGGGTGAGGTGGGTGAACCACATCAACAACCCCGTGCCGAGCATGACGAGGCTCGCACCGGCGATCCAGGCGGCGTAGGTCTTCTGACCGGCGTTGAACTTGGCGGCGGGACGGGACGAGGGGCGGGCATCGCGGCGCAGGACCGCGCGGAGCCACGTACGGTCGTGCGGCCCCCAGCGATTGAGGCGGCCCAGGTCCGCGCGGAAGGCGCGGGAAGCAAGGCCCGCCAGGACCGGCACCGGGAGCAGCAGGCCCGCCCACTCGTGGATACGGACCACCAGCTCGCGGCGGCCGACCAGCTCGGCGAACTGCGGCACGTACAAGCACGCCGCCGTCACCACGCACACGCCCATGAGCAGGGCCGTCACCCGGTGCACCCACCGCTCCGCGCGGCTGAAGCGCCGGACGCGGGAGGCCAGGGCCGGGGTCTCGTCAACTCGTAGGTGCATCGTCGCGTCCGTTCGAGCGGCCGACCCAGGCGTCCACGTCGTAGCCCCGGTCCTCCCAGTACCCGGGACGGACGTCCTCGGTGACCGTGATGCCGGAGAGCCACTTGGCGGACTTGTAGAAGTACATGGGGGCGACGTAGAGGCGGACCGGGCCGCCGTGGCTGTGGCCGAGGGCCTTGTCCTGCATGCGGTGGGCGACCAGGACGTCGGAGCGCCGGGCCTGTTCCAGGGTGAGGCTCTCCGTGTACATGCCGTCGAAGCAGGTGAAGCGGATCGCCCCGGCCGTGGAGCGCACTCCTGCGGCGTCCAGGAGGGCGGACAGGCGGACCCCCTCGAAGGGCGTGCCCGGCACCCGCCAGCCGGTGACGCACTGGACGTCGTGCACGAGCCGGGTCTGGGGCAGGGCCTTCAGATCGGCGAGGGTGTAAGAGGTCGGGTGGTCGACCAGGCCGTCGACGGTGAGGCGGTAGTCGGTGGCGTCCTTGTTCGGGACGGACGACGCCACCGAGTAGTAGCGGAAGCCGCCGCCGTTGGGGAGGAGGCCCGTCAGGCCGGTGGGGTCCTTGTCGGACGCGCCGGCGAGGAAGGATTCGAGGCCGCGCTGCAGTGTGGGTGCGGCGAGCACGCCCAGCGCGCCGAGTCCGAGCGTGCCGAGGAACACCCGGCGACCGACCGGCACGCCGCGCTCCTCGGGGTGTTCCGGCTCCCGCGCTTCGGGATGTTCAGAGTTCACCTATCGATTCGAGCACCCGCGACCCCCAAAGGGCCAGGGGCAACGGGTGCTCGTCAGAAATCGGTAACCACTTATTACGCACGGTTGCACAAACGCGCTGTCGAGCACACGCAGTACTCGCGACGCACGGGCCGCCGCCGGTCAGTTCACCGCCTTGGCCGCCGCCCGGCCCGCCGTACGCCCGGAGAACAGACAGCCGCCGAGGAACGTACCTTCGAGGGAGCGGTAGCCATGGACTCCGCCGCCGCCGAACCCGGCGGCCTCACCCGCCGCGTACACACCCTCCAGCGGTTCCCCGCCCTCGGTCAGCACGCGGGAGGAGAGGTCGGTCTCCAGGCCGCCGAGGGTCTTGCGGGTGAGGATGTTGAGGCGGACGGCGATCAGCGGGCCGGCCTTGGGGTCGAGGATGCGGTGCGGGGTCGCCGTACGGATCAGCTTGTCGCCGAGGTAGTTGCGGGCGCCGCGGATCGACATCACCTGGAGGTCCTTGGTGAAGGGGTTCGCGATCTCCCGGTCGCGCGCGACGATCTCGTTGCGCAGCGCGGCCTCGTCGATGAGCGGCTCCTTGGTGAGCGCGTTCATGCCGCGTACGAGCGCGCCCAGGTCCTTCTCGACGACGAAGTCCACGCCGTTGTCCATGAACGCCTTGACCGGACCGGGCACATCGGCGCGTGCCCGCCCGATCACGTCCCTGATGGACTTGCCGGTGAGGTCGGGGTTCTGTTCCGAGCCCGAGAGCGCGAACTCCTTGCCGATGATCTTCTGGTCGAGCACGAACCAGGTGTAGTCGTACCCGGTCTTCATGATGTGTTCGAGGGTGCCGAGGGTGTCGAAGCCGGGGAAGAGCGGCACCGGCAGCCGTTTGCCACGGGCGTCGAACCAGAGCGAGGACGGGCCGGGCAGGATGCGGATGCCGTGGTTCTCCCAGATCGGGTTCCAGTTCTGGATGCCCTCGGTGTAGTGCCACATGCGGTCGCGGTTGATGAGGTGGGCGCCCGTCTCCTCGGCGATGGCGAGCATCTTGCCGTCGACGTGCGCGGGTACCCCGGCGATCATCCGTTCCGGCGGACTGCCCAGCCGCTCCGGCCAGTTGGCGCGTACGAGGTCGTGGTCGCCGCCGATGCCGCCGGAGGTGACGATCACCGCCTGGGCCCTGAACTCGAAGGCGCCGCTGACAGTGCGGCTGCTCGGCTGGCCGCGCTCGATGCCGGACGGCTCCAGAATCTCGCCAGTGACCGTGTCGACGGCGCCCGCGCTGCGGGACAGACCGGTGACGCGGTGGCGGAACTTCAGCTGTACGAGACCACGGGCGACGCCGGCCCGCACGCGCCGCTCGAAGGGGGCGACCAGGCCGGGCCCCGTCCCCCAGGTGATGTGGAAGCGGGGCACCGAGTTCCCGTGCCCGTTGGCGTCATAACCGCCGCGCTCGGCCCAGCCGACCACCGGGAAGAAGCGGACGCCCTGCCCGTGCAGCCAGGAACGCTTCTCGCCGGCCGCGAAGTCGACATACGCCTCGGCCCACTTACGCGGCCAGTGGTCCTCCCTACGGTCGAAACCGGCCGTTCCCATCCAGTCCTGGAGGGCCAGCGCGTGGCTGTCCTTGATCCGCAGACGGCGCTGCTCGGGCGAGTTCACGAAGAAGAGCCCGCCGAAGGACCAGTGCGCCTGGCCGCCCAGGGACTGCTCCGGCTCCTGATCGAGGAGGATCACCTTGCGGCCTGCGTCGACGAGCTCCGCGGTCGCGGCGAGCCCCGCGAGGCCCGCTCCGATCACGATCACATCTGCGTCGTAGGCCATGGGGCCCGTCCTCTCGGCATTCCGACGGGTCGGACCGGTGGCGGCATGCAGTTCCCCATGAGGCTGGTCATGAAGTTCGTCACGAACCGATCGGCTTCGTCGCGGGTTGATGAGACATTGGTAGTACGGAATGCGGTGGTCGCCGATGGTGCTCGACCACTCGTTGTTACTGACCGGTCAGATCCTTCGGCAAGAAGAGTGACCGAGTCAACTGCCCGGATCCGGGTACTGTCGGGGCAGGCCCCGGCCCGTGGCACTAAGGTCGGCGCGATACGCACCCGTGGCCCGCACTGACTCCCGATGTATCGAGGTACACAGCGTGTCGGTTCTCGTTCTGGTCCTCTCTGTGAGCGCGGCCTGTTGCCTGGGCTTCGGGTTCGTGCTCCAGCAGAACGCCGCCTCGCAGGCCCCCCTGAGCGACTTCCTCTCCCCCCGCCTGCTGCTCGACCTCATCCGGGTGCCCCGGTGGCTGGGCGGCATCGGGCTCATGGCGTGCGGCATGATCCTCGGCGCAGTCGCCCTGGGCAAGGGCGAGATCTCCCTGGTGGAACCCCTCCTCGCGACGAACCTGCTCTTCGCGCTCGCCCTCTCCCGCCATCAGACCAAGCAGCCGCTGGGCCGACAGGGCTGGGCCGGGCTCCTACTGCTCGCGGGCGGGGTCAGCGCGTTCATCGTGGCCGGGCAGCCGGAGGGCGGAAACGCCGTCAGCGATCCCGTGCGGCACTGGCTGATCATCGGGATCATGGTCGGTCTCGCGCTCCTGCTCACCACCTACGCGAAGCGGTCCCTGCGCAGCTCCACGCCCGTGCTGCTCTCCCTGGCCGCGGGCCTGCTGTACGGCGTCCAGGACGCGCTCACCCGGATCAGCGGGCAGCGCTTCGGCGAGGGCGGCTGGTCCGAACTGATCACCGGCTGGCAACCGTACGGGGTTCTCGTCCTCGGTGTGACGGGCCTTGTGCTGGTGCAGAGCGCCTTCGAGACCGCGCCCCTGCGAATGTCATTGCCGGCCCTCACCGCGGCCCAGCCGCTGGCCGGGATCGTCTGCGGGGTCGGGTTCCTGGGGGACCGACTGCGCACGGATGCCGGGGCACTCGCCTGGGAGGCGGCGGGTCTCGCGGCCGTCGTGGTGGGGATCGTGCTGCTCGGGCTGCATCCTGCGATGCCGCGCGGGACGTCCAAGGCGAAGCCGACGCTGGATCTTCAGCCGCATTGAAGCCTCCGCATGGATGCCTCCGCATTCATGGCAGCCGGATTCCCGGCGCTGCCAGATTCACGCCTCATTCGGATTCACGCCTCATCCAGATTCACGCCTCATCCGGATTCCTCATCCGGATTGACAGCGGGCTGACCTGGGGCGGCCCGTCGGCGTGGCTCGGTCCTGCTTGGATGGGGGCATGAATGCCGCTGACGAAATCCTCGACATCGTGGACGAGAACGACCAGGTCATCGGGCAGTCCCCGCGCGGGGAGGTATACGCGCTCGGCCTGCGCCACCGGGCCGTGTTCATCCAGGCCCGGGACGCCGAGGGCCGGATCTTCGTCCACCGCCGGACACCCACGAAGCTCGTGTTCCCCTCGCTGTACGACATGTTCGTCGGCGGAGTCGTCGGCGCGGGCGAGACCTACGAGGACGCGGCCCTGCGGGAGGCCGAGGAGGAACTCGGCGTCTCCGGGCTCCCGCGTCCCGTTCCCCTCTTCAAGTTCCTGTACGACAACGGCGCCGGCCAGACCTGGTGGTCCTCCGTCTACGAGGTCCGCTGCGAGTTGCCGGTCGACCCGCAGGTCGAGGAGGTCGCCTGGTACGACTTCCTCCCCGAGGAAGAGGTGGAGCGGCACCTCGCCGACTGGACCTGGGTCCCGGACGGCCTGGTGGCGTACGAGCGGCTCAAGGGGCTCAAGGGCTACCGCGCGCAGGCCTGACCCACTCCCGACGCAGCCACACCAGCACCCGCTACGGACCCGCTCCCGGTGAGCGCGTCGGCCAGCGCCCGCACCTGGGCCGGGGTGCCGCCCAGGTCGAGGGGCAGGGTGCGCGGGCTGTACTGCCCGTCGCACACCCCGAGAGGGCTCGGCCCGACCGCGCCACCGCTCAGCGGGCTCTCGCCCTGCGTCGTCCACGTCGGGCCGTCCCAGAACGGGTGGTCGAGGAGCCGCTCGGCCACGCCTGGTGCCGCCCCCGCCGCCACCCCCACGGCGGTGAGCGCGCCGGATATCCGGGAGATCGCCTCGGCCACCGGCACATCCGCGTCACCGAACACGGGCAGCAGGAGGAGCAGCCGCAGCGCGGGGTCGCGTACGCCCTCGGCCCGCGCCGGGGCCGAGTCGGCGACGGCCACCAGCTCGGGCCAGGACAGCCCCGGGCCGCTGAAGTGACCCTCCAGCGATGCCAGGGGCGCGTCCCGGTCCCAGTCCGGGTGTGTGAGCAGGTAGTCCGTGCCGGGGTCGTCCGAGAAGTTGCGGTGGACGATCCAGAGCAGGTGCCCGCCGCTCAGGGGTATTCGGTAGGCCGGCCAGGCCTCGGGCGCGCTGTACAGCGCCTCGGTCGCTGCGTCGACGTCCGCCTCGTCGGCGCCGAAGAGCGCGGGCTCCTCCATGAACTCGTCCCAGGCCGGGAGAAAGTAGGCGGGCCAGAATCCGGCCAGCCCGAGCAGCTCCTCGGCGGGGGCGATGCCGTGGCCGGGCACGGCATACCGGGCCAGTGACATGGGAACGTCCATGCGCCGAACGGTAGCGAGCGGCACTGACAACGCTCCCGGTAGGGTCCAGGGCGTGATCCAAATCGTACGGAACGTCCAGCTGTGGTTCACGCCCCCGGACGCCGAAGCGGAGGGCAGCACGCCCGACTACCGCTTCTCCCTGGCGAACGAGCGGACCTTTCTGGCGTGGCTGCGCACCGCGCTGGCGCTGATCGGCGGCGGCTTCGCGGTGGATCAGTTCCTGCCGGGCCTGGGGTGGGGCTGGCGCGTCGGCCTCGCACTGGCCCTCCTGGCGGCGGGCGTGCTCTGCTCTCTGCGGGCCGTCAACCACTGGGTGCGGTGCGAGACGGCGATGCGGAAGGGCGAGGACCTGCCTGTGTCACGCTTTCCGGCCGTTCTGAGCATCGCGGTCGCGATCGTCGCCGTGGCCATGGTCGTCGTCGTACTCCTCGGCCGGGAATGATGACCATGCCCGCCCGGGAGGGGGAGCAGGGGCGTGACCCGGGCCTGCAACCGGAGCGCACGCGCCTCGCGTGGCGGCGTACGACCCTGTCCAGCACGGTGGCCACCGTGCTGGCGGTGAAGACGACACTGCACGGCGGCGGGTCGGTCACCGGGGTCGTGGTCTGTGCCCTGTGCTGCGCGCTCTGGCTGGGTTTTCTGGCCATCGCCCACCGCCGGATCCGGGTGCTCGCGGCGGTGTCCGGCTCGGACCGGCCGCCCGCACTGGCGCCCCGCCACGCGACAGCGGCGACGCTGTGCACGGTGGCACTGGCGGTGTGCGCCGCGGCGCTGGTGCTCTGAGTCCGAGAGGTCTCGTCCGCGCCTCAGCGAGATCGTCCCGTGTCTGATAGATCCCGCTCCTCGTCCGGGCGGCCTCCATCCGCGTCAGGGCGGTCGCCGTCCGGGTCCGAGAGGTCGCCGTCAGGGTCCGGGCGGTCGCCGTCCGGGTCCGGGCGGTCGCCGTCCGGGTCCGAGAGGTCTCAATCCGTCCAGTCGACGGTGACCACGATCTTCCCCCGCGTACGGCCCTCCGCGCTCAGACGTTGGGCTTCGGCTGCCCGGTCCAGGGGGAACGTCCGGGAGACATGGACCGAGATGACGCCCTGCTCGGCAAGGTCGGACAGGTGCTGGAGGTCGTCCGCGTCCGGGCGGACGAAGTAGTAACGGCCGCCGAAACCGACGACGTCCGGGTCGGCGAGCGACACCAGGCGGCCCTCCGGAGCGAGCAGGTCCGCCGAGAGCTTCATCGTGTCGCCGCCGATCGTGTCGAGAGCCGCGTCGACACCTTCCGGTGCGAGGGCCCGTACGCGCTCGGCGAGACCCTCGCCGTAGGTGACCGGCTCGCCGCCCAGGGACCGTACGAAATCGTGGTGGGACTCGCTCGCCGTGCCGATCACGCGGGCGCCGAGATGCCGGGCGAGCTGGACCGCGATCGAGCCGACGCCGCCCGCCGCCGCGTGGACGAGTACGGTCTCGCCGGCCCGCACATCGAGGACCTTGATCATCACCTGGTACGCGGTGAGCCCCACCAGGGGCAGGCCCGCCGCCTCCTCGAAGGAGAGGTTCAGCGGTTTGCGGGCGAGGGTGCGCACGGGGGCCGCCACGTACTCGGCGAAGGTGCCTCGGGAGAGAAAGTCCTCGCGGGCGTACCCGATGACCTCGTCGCCGACCTCGAACTCCGTGACCGACGCGCCGGGCTGGACCACCACACCGGAGACGTCCCAGCCGGGGATCACCGGGAAGACCGCGTCCAGGATCCCGTCGAGGTGGCCCTCGCGGCACTTCCCGTCGACCGGGTTCACGGACGCCGCGCGCACCTTCACCAGGACCGCGTCGGGACCGACCTTGGGGTCGCGTACCTCCCCGTACTCGAGGACGTCCGGCCCGCCGTACCGGCTGTAGCTGATGGCCTTCATGCCATCGACCCTCCGAGGTATGCAGGCGCCACGCAAGACGGAATGGGATGATTTGAGCCGCTTTTTGCCGCTAGCCTGAGCCATTGTTCCCCACGGCCCCACCCCCACCACCTCCGAAGGCGAGCACCATGACCACCCTCCACGCGGAGCACTCCGCACACGAGCACGCCCACGGCCCCACCTGCGGTCACACCGCGGTGCCGCACGGCGACCACGTCGACTACGCGCACGATGGGCATCTGCACCGCGAGCACTCCGGGCACTGGGACGAGTGCGAGCCGAGCGGCCACACCGCGCACGCCGAACACGGCCATCAGCACGGCGACGGCTGCGGGCACCCGGCGGTCGAGCACGGCGACCACGTCGACTACGTGCACGACGGACACCGGCACGCCGAGCACCAGGGGCACTGGGACGACCACTAGGACGGTTCGATCCCTGGGACTGTCCGGTCCACTGGGCGTCTCCCCCGCTTCCTTGG
The DNA here is from genome assembly GCF_042721055.1 of Streptomyces sp. NPDC058470. Classification (NCBI taxonomy): domain Bacteria; kingdom Bacillati; phylum Actinomycetota; class Actinomycetes; order Kitasatosporales; family Streptomycetaceae; genus Streptomyces; species Streptomyces sp. NPDC058470. The sequence goes on along the minus strand of NZ_JBHXMF010000046.1, from coordinate 39,807 downwards.
TTTCCTTGGTTTCCTTGGTTTCCTTGGCTCCCCCGCTTCCTTGGCTCCCTGGTTTCCTTGGCTGCGGGGGAGACGCCGATCACGTTTTGTTTCCGCGCTGGACGACATACCGACTGGTCGGCATCATGGTCATGTCCTGTTTCCCGCGCGTAGGAGCGACGATGTCCCCAGACCATCCGCCAGGTCTCGACCTCGACCGGCTGCGCGGCCTGCTCGACCGCGAGCGGCCCGGGCTGGTGAACGGCCCGATGACCGGCCGGCTGATCGAAGGCGGACGGTCGAACCTCACGTACACGGTCACGGACGGCGGGGCGAAGTGGGTCGTACGGCGGCCTCCGCTCGGGCATGTGCTGGCCACCGCGCACGACATGAAGCGTGAGCACCGGGTGATCAGCGCGCTGTACCCGACGGCGGTCCCGGTGCCGCGGCCTGTGCTGCTGTGCGAGGACGAGTCGGTGCTGGGATCACCGTTCTACGTCATGGAGTTCGTGGAGGGCACGCCGTACCGCACCGCGGAGCAGCTCGCCCCGCTCGGCCCGCAGCGCACCCGCGACGCGGTGCTCGGGCTGGTGAACACGCTGGTCGAGCTGCACGCAGTGGATCCGGCCGAGGTGGGACTCACGGACTTCGGGCGTCCGGAGGGTTTCCTCGAACGCCAACTGCGGCGCTGGGGCAAGCAGTTGGAAGCGTCCCGGAACCGCGAGCTGGCCGGGATCGACGAACTGCACGCGGCCCTGGGGCGCGCGCTCCCCGACTCCCCCGCACCGACCGTCGTGCACGGCGACTACCGGCTCGACAACGTACTGATCGGCGCCGACGACCGGATCAACGCGATCCTGGACTGGGAGATGTCCACGCTCGGCGATCCGCTGACGGATCTGGGGCTGCTGGTCATGTACAGCATCCCTCTCAAAACGGCCGACTCCCCCATCAGCACGACGGCTTCCGCTGTCGGGCACCCGGATCCGGCCGAGCTCGTCGAGCGATACGCCGCGCGCTCGGGGCGCGACGTGTCCGCCATCTCCTGGTACACGGCGTTCGCGTGGTTCAAGCTCGCCGTGATCCTGGAGGGCATCCACTACCGCTACACGCAGGGCCAGACGGTCGGCGCGGGATTCGACCGCATGGGCGAGCTGACCCCTGTCTTCATCGAGCACGGCCTGACCACCCTTCAGGAAGGCTGATCCGCCATGGACTTCGCATTCGACGCGCGCACCGAGGAGCTGCGCCATCAGCTGCTCGCCTTCATGGACGAGTACGTCTATCCGGCGGAGACCGTGGCGGAGGAGCAGCGCGCTCAGCTGGCGTCGCCGTGGGACACCCCGGCCGTGGTCGAGGAGTTGAAGGCCGAGGCGCGCAGCCAGGGACTGTGGAACCTCTTCCTGCCGGACTCGCGGTACGGCGCCGGACTCACCAACCTCCAGTACGCGCCGCTCGCCGAAATCACCGGCCGCAGCCCGCACTTGGCGCCCACCGCGCTGAACTGCGCCGCGCCCGACACGGGCAACATGGAGGTGCTCACGCAGTTCGGCGACGAGCAGCAGAGGAAACAGTGGCTGGAGCCGCTGCTCGCCGGTGAGATCCGTTCGGCGTTCGCGATGACCGAGCCCGAGGTGGCCTCGTCCGACGCCACGAACATCACCACCCGCATCGAGCGGTCCTCCGACGGCTCCGCCGAGTACGTCATCACGGGCCGCAAGTGGTACATCTCCGGGGCCATGAACCCGGACTGCAAGATCTTCATCGTGATGGGCAAGACGGATCCGGAGGGGTCCGACCTCCGCCGTCAGCAGTCCATGGTGCTCGTGCCGCGCGACACTCCCGGTGTCGAAATCCGGCGCGCCATGCAGGTGTACGGCTACGAGGACCACTCCCACGGCGGGCACGCGGAGGTCTCCTTCCATCAAGTCCGGGTCCCCGTGGGCAACTTGGTCGGCGAGGAGGGAAGCGGCTTCGCCATCGCGCAGGCGCGGCTCGGCCCAGGTCGGATCCACCACTGCATGCGGCTGATCGGGATGGCCGAGCGGGCGATCGAGCTGATGTGCCGCCGGGCGGTGGCCCGTACGGCCTTCGGCAAGCCGCTGGCCCAGCAGGGCGTGGTCCAGAACTGGATCGCCGACGCCCGGGTGGCCGTCGAGCAGCTGCGCCTGCTGGTCCTGAAGACCGCCTGGATGATGGACACGGTCGGCAACAAGGGCGCCCACACCGAGATCCAGGCCATCAAGATCGCCACTCCCCGTACGGTCGTCGACATTCTCGACAAGGCGGTCCAGCTGCACGGCGCGGGTGGCGTGAGCCAGGACTTCCCGCTGGCCGAACTGTGGGCCAGTGCGCGGACGTTGCAGCTCGCCGACGGTCCCGACGAGGTGCATCAGCGGTCGCTGGCGCGGCAGGAGATCAAGAAGCACCTGTGAGGCGGGCGAGGGCGGTGAAGGGCGATCACGGCACCGGGGCCGGTGAGGGTGCATGACGGGAGGGCCGGCGAGGGCGCCCATGCCCTCACCGGCCCTGTCCCCCGAGCGGTGTTGGTCAGTTTCGGGTGGTCGCGCTGAGCGTCCAGCCCTGTCGGCACTTCAGGCCGAACGTGCCCTTGTCGCAGCCCTCGACCTTGAAGCTGTAGGTCCCGCTGGTGTGCTTGCGGACCCACATTCCGCCGGAGGTGCCGCCGCGCAGGGTGACCTGCGTGCCGCCCGCGTCGGCGGCGCTGGTGTAGCGGACCAGGAAGACGCCGTAGTGGTACGGGTCCGTGGGGCCCCAGTTGAAGTACGCGTAGCCGTTGCGCTCCCAGGCGGCGACCACCATCTCCGGGCCCTGGCGGGGCGACAGGGTCACGTTCCCGCTGTCGAAGCACTGGCGCTTGCCGAGCTTCGTCCCGTTCGTCGACTTGACGATCAGCACCTCGCTCCGCGGGCAGCCGAGCATGCCGTTCACACCGCCCAGATCGCTCCAACGCTCGTAGATGTAACTGTTGCTGAGCTGGTATCCGCACGCCGTCGGCGGTCCTGCGGGAGCGGCCGTGGCGGCGGGCACCGCCGCCGTGCCGCCGAGCGCGAGTGCCGAGCCCACCGCGAGGCCCGTCAGACGCCGGTTCACTGAAAGCATCACTGTTCTCCCCCGTCAGCCTGGCCGACGGCTCTTCCGTCGTCCTCGCCGTCACCTTCGAACCGGCTCGGCGCCGATTGCAGCGCACAGTGGACCGCGCCCTCTACGGGGACCGGCACGACCCCGTCCGGGCGGTCTCCCCGATCGGTGAGCGGCTGGCCGGGGGTGGTGTCGGTGCCGTGCCCGAGGCGGTGGGTGAGGGGCTGCGTCTGCCGTTTGTGCGGCTGGCCGCGAAGTCCGGCGTGGCGAGCGGCAGTTGGGGAACACTGGGAAGACTCACGCATGTCGTGCCGTTGGAGTACGACGCCGCGCGGTCGGTGAGCTGGTGATCGGGCTGCGCCCCGGTGAGCAGCAGCCCGCACCGGCCGATCTGGCGGTGCTCGAACTGCTCGCGGTGCCGCTGGCCGCCGCCCTGCACGCCACCGATCTCTCCCGCCAGCTCCAGCTCTCCCGGGAGCGGATCGTGGCCGCGCGGGAGGAGGAGCGCCGCCGGATCCGCCGGGATCTGCACGACGGGCTCGGACCTACGCTCGCCGGAGCCGCCTTCCAGGCCGACGCCGTACGCAATCTGCTCGCGTTCGATCCGGAGCGGGCGGCGGGACTGCTCGTCGAGCTGCGGGCCGAGATCGGCGGGGCGGTCGGGGAGATCCGCCGCCTGTGGACGGACTGCGGCCGCCGGACCTCGACCAGCTGGGGCTCCTCGGCGCCCTGCGCGAACGCTCGGCACGGCTGTCCTTCTTCGGGCCGGGCGTGGCACGGCGCGTGCTCGGCCAGCTGAGCCGTCCGCTGCCACAGCCCGACCCGTGCCCGACGCTCACCCCGCGCGAACGGGACGTACTCACACTGATCGCCGCGGGGACACCCAACGCGACCGTGGCGGCCCGGCTCGGGCTGTCCCCGAAGACGGTCAGCAACCACATGTCCGCCGTGCTCGCGAAGCTGGGCGTGGCGGACCGCACGGAGGCGGTGGCCTGGGCCCGCGACGCGGGCTCGGGCCGGCCGTGGATCCGTGACCCCGCGGGGCCTCAGGGCGCCTCAGGGCCGCAGCGCGCGCAGCAGCAGGTCGGCCAGCTGGTCGGCGACCTGCTGCGGGGTGAGCGGGCCGTCGGGCCGGTACCACGTCGACAGGTGGTGCACGGAACCGAAGTGGTAGTCGACGACGAGGTCGGCGGGGGTGGCCGTGGAGAAGACGCCCTTCTTCTGGCCCTCTTCGACGAGCGCGCGGAAGCGCTCGTGGTACCGGCGGCGCTCGGCGCGTACCTGCTTGTGCTTCTCCGGGCTGAGGTGGTGCATGGAGCGGAAGAAGATCGATGCGTCGTCGAGGTTGTCGATGGTCGTGACGACCACGTCGGCCGCAGCGCCCCGCAGCCGCTCCTCGACGGGCGCGTCGGCGCCCGCAAAGGCGTCCAGTCGCTCCTGCTGAAGGCGCAGCACGCGCGCGTAGACCTCGTGCAGGAGGTCGTCCTTGGAGCCGAAGTAGTGGTAGAGCGCCCCCTTGGTGACGCCCGCCGCCTCGACGATCTCCTGCACGGAGGTCCGGTCGTAGCCCTGCTCGGCGAAGAGCCGGGTGGCGGCGGCCAGCAGCCGCTGCGGCACGGGCGTACTGTCACCGTTCGTCGTTCTGGGCACTGCCGCCACCTGCCTTCCTTGATGTTGTGGCTGTCCTACGGGCTCTTGTGCGATCGGGAACGCAGCTCCCGATGCAGGATCTTGCCACTCGCCGTCTTCGGCGGGTCGGGCAGGATCTCCACCCGCCGCGGAAATCCGTGAGCGGCCGGGCGCCCGTCCCTGCGGTCGGCCACGTGCGGCGGACCGCTGACCACGTACAGCCGGGCGTCGGTCACTGACCGGCCTCCCACTTCTGCTGGATGTGGTTCATGTTCGTCAGCCAGCGGTCGGGGTTCGCGGCCCGCACCTGGTAGTACTCGGCGACCTCGGGGTGCGGCAGGATCAGGAAGCGGTCCTCCTCCATCCCGGTGAAGAGTGCGTCGGCGACGTCCTCGGGCTCGATGGCGCTGGGCTGGAGCACCAGGGCGCCCGCGCTGCCGGTGGCAGCGAGCATGTCCGTGCGCACGCCCTGCGGACAGATCGCGTGGACCTTCAGGCCGCGGTGGCGGTACGTCAGCGACAGCCACTCGGCGAAGGCGTACGCACCGTGCTTGGTGACGGCGTACGGCGCGGCGCCGATCATGGTGAGCAGTCCGGCCGCCGAGACCGTGGAGACGAAACGGCCGCTGCCGCGCTCCAGCCAGGCCGGGAGCAGCTCGTGGGCCGCGCGTACGTGCGCCATGACGTTGACGTCCCAGGCGAGCGCCCAGACCTGTTCGGCGGCCGCCTCCGTCCCGCCCGAGCCGACGCCCGCGTTGGCGCAGTACACGTCGACCGTGCCGCCGAGGGCGTCCCTGGCCTCCGCCACGATCGTGGACGCGTCGCCCGGCACCGCGATGCCGCCGATCTCGTCGGCCACTGTCTTCGCCTTGGCGGCGTCCAGGTCGTTGACGACGACCCTGGCCCCCGCGGCGGCGAAGCGGCGGGCCAGCGCGGCTCCGATTCCGCCCCCCGCTCCAGTGACGATCACTCCGGCATCCTGCACGGCTTCCACCATCGGTCTCCTTCGAGGCGACGAGAATCGGCTCTGTCTCTGCACCAGACTAACCAGTCGGTATGTAGCGAGGAAAGGGCCGCTTCGGGGCGCGGACTGTGACATCTGCGGCTCCGCCGCACGGGCGCGACAAGCCAGGGGCTGCCTGCGGGCTACGAACTTCCGGCGGAAGCGCTTAGCGTGCCTGTGCCAACCTTCCGCGATCACGGAGGTCCCCCATCATGCGCCTGTCCCGACGAACCCTGCTCGCCGCCGGCACGGGCGCGGTGGGCCTGACCGCCACTCCGGCTGCCGCAGCGGGAGGGAGACAGCTGCGTACCGGCTTCGAACGCCTGGCAGCGGGCGGCTACGTCCCCCTCGACGGACAGCGCGTCGGCGTCGTCACCAACCCCACCGGCATCACCTGCGACGTGCGCCACATCGTCGACGTCATGCACGCCGACGACCGGGTGAACCTGATCGCCGTCTTCGGCCCCGAGCACGGCTTCCGCGGCACCGCGCAGGCGGGCGGCTCGGAGGGCCGTTACGACGACCCGGCGACCGGGCTGCCCGTCTACGACACGTATCTGAAGAGCGGTCAGCCGCTCGCCGACATCTTCACCGCTTCCGGCGTGGACACGATCGTCTTCGACATCCAGGACGTGGGCGCGCGTTTCTACACGTACATCTGGACGCTGTACGACTGCATGGACGCGGCCCGGCTGGCGGGCAAGCGCTTCGTGGTGCTCGACCGGCCGAACCCGGTGACCGGCCGGGCGGCCCAAGGTCCCGTCCTGCACAAGGAGTTCGCGACCTTCGTCGGACGAGAACCCATCGCGCAGGCGCACGGGATGACGGTCGCGGAGCTGGCACGGCTGTTCAACGGGGAGTTCCTGGCGACGCCGGTGCCGCTGGAGACCGTACTGATGTCGGGGTGGCGGCGCTCGGATTTCTATGACACCTCCGGTCTCCCCTGGGTGCCGCCGAGCCCCAACATGCCGACGGCCGACACCGCGCTGGTGTACTCGGGTACCTGCCTCTTCGAGGGGACGAACCTGTCGGAGGGGCGGGGCACGACCCGCCCGTTCGAGCTGCTCGGCGCGGAGGGCATCGACCGGAGCTGGGCCGAGGCGGTCGGGCAACTCGGGCTGGACGGCGTGCACTTCAGGGAGGCGTACTTCGCGCCCACCTTCTCCAAGTTCCAGGGCCGGACCATCGGCGGGGTGCAGGTCCACGTGCACGACCGGGCCGCGTACGACCCCGTGCGCACCGGTGTCGCGCTCCTGGTGACCGCTAAGAGGGTCTGGAGCGGCTTCGCTTGGCGTGCCGACCACTGGATCGACAAGCTGACCGGGTCCACGAGCGTCCGGACGATGATCGACGCGGGGGCTTCGGCCGACGAGGTCGTGGCCGCCTGGCAGGACGAGCTGGCGGCGTTCCGACGCGTACGCAAGGAGTATCTGGTGTATCGGTGAGGTGTGCAGCGCCTGGTGGTCAACGACTGTTGGCCACCGGCTGTTGGCAAACGAGCCGCTGGTCAAGGAATCGACTGGTCAAGGATCCACTCGTCAACGACTGTTGGCCAATGACCGTTGGCCAACGAGCGTGGGGGAACACTCGTTGGCCAACAGCCGTAGATACGGATAGCGGTAGCGGTAGCGCTACCACTACCCGTACCGGTATCGCACCGTCACCGGTGCGAGGTGTACTCCACCACCTGCTGGAAGGTCGGACGGTTCTGCCAGCTGATGCTGTAGTGCTTGATGCCGCCGAGCGGACGGTGGATGACCGAGTCGGCGCACCACTGGTTGCCCGCGGCGCAACTGGCGTCGCCGGGGTAGACCTGGGCGGCGGTCTTGCCGGCCGCCGTCTTGAGGGTGTTGATCAGGACGTCCCGGCAGCCGGTGAGGGTGCCGCCGCCGCAGTACTTCTGCGCCAGACCGCCCTGCACCGACTCACCGAGCACCGCTCGGATGTCCTTGTCGACGTAGCTCCACCATCCGTACTGGAAGGAGCTTCCCGCGTGCGAGCCGGTCGGGCCGTGTCCGGCCGAGGGCGCCTCGTCGATGGGGAGGTTGTTGGTGATGGCGGTGTACAGACCGGTGCCGAGGCCCGGTTTGAACTCGGCCTCCACCAGCAGTGGCCACCACGCGTCCAGGATGCGGATGGCGTCGGCATTGGCGTAGGTCTTCGAATTGAACGCGGTCTCCGTGCGTTTCGACCCCGCTGTCACCCAGGTGGAGAGCTGGCTGACGGCCGCCGCGGCCGCGGTGTCGGTGACCGGCTGGCTGTTGATGACCTTCAGCAGGTCCGGGAGCACGTCCTCCGCCCGTAGATCCGCGAGCGAGGCGTCCGCCATCGCCTTCACGAGCGAGGATCTGGTCACGCCTCCCGCGGTCACGAGTTTCTTCACGCGGTCGTCGATGAGGTTGCCTCGATGGACGGAGCCGTTGCCCCAGGGGGCTGTCGCGTAGTCCGCGGCCACCTTGTTGTTCCAGGAGACGTAGTAGTCCTGGTCGATGTCGTTGGGATGCGCCGACGCCGGAGTGTACGTGGCGGTGTTCGTCGCCCCGTTCCAGCCCTGCCAGTCGTAGGCAGCCTGCGCCCACACCGGGAACTCGGCGTCTACGCCGGCGGCGCGCACCGGGTTGTTACCGCTGTTGTAGTACGCGGTGTGGGTCGAGTCCGCGTAGAACCAGTTGAAGGTGTAGTTGATGTGCTGTGCCGCGGACTGGAAGGTCTCCGGGCTCTTGACGTAGTCCGGATCGTTGAACATCTGGAAGCCGATGATCGAGTCGGCCTCGTGCATGTAGGAGGAGCGCAGGGTGGTGTACGCGACCTTTTTGCCGCCGACCGTCGCCCGATGGGTCACCGGGCCGTACTTGGTGCGGTAGACCTGCATGCGGTATGAGCCCGCGGCAGTGGGGTCGGCGGTGGTCGGTACCCACGCGTTGGTGTGCTCGACCTTGTCCATGGCCGTGCAGGTGCCGTGGTAGAGGTAGTGGTAGTCGTCCTGGCACAGCTCGACGGCGTACGTGTCGATGATGTCCTGGCCGGAGGTCGTGGCACTCCAGGAGTAGTCCTGGCCGCGGCCGAGTTCGACGTAGAAGCTCAGCCCGGCGAACGAGGCGCCGCGCGCGCTGAGGCCCGGTCCCTGGATCTCCTGGAGCATCAGGAGCTGTGGCGCGAAGTAGCCGGTCTGGGGACCGAAGACGGCGATCGGGTGGCCGCTTGCCGTGTGATCACCGCTCACCACCAGGGCGTTGGACATGCCCTTCTTGGCCGAGGAGAGGGCCGTGGCGGCCGCCGTGGCCGAGGTGCTGCTCGCGGTCGCGGTGGCCGCGCTGCCGGTGCGGTCGAAGACCAGCGGCTCCTCGGTCAACGTGCCGGCGTCGGGCAGTGCCTGACCCTGCGCGACGGCGGGCTTGGCCGCGTACGGGAAGCTCTGGCCGTCATGGAGGGTGAGGGCTGCCTCGGGGTCGTTGCGCTCACGGAAGGACTCCCAGACCTTGGTGCCCTCCACCACGCCGTACTGGGACTGTGCGGCAAGCAGTGAGATGGCGTTGTTGACCTCGCCGCCGCCTCCGGAGCCGAACAGCGATCCGATGACGGAGGCCAGCGCGACCAGGTCGGTGAGCTTGAAGTGGTCGATGGTCCCGGCATTGGTGATGGAGTCCTTGTGGCCGGTCAGGACGTACTCGCCGGGGAAGTAGCGGCCGCTGTCGGAGGCGTCTATGTAGGCGTTGACGCCGGCGAGGTAGGCGTTGACGTCGGCGAGCGCCTGCTGGCCACGGGCGCCGTTGTTGGTGGTGACGCTGTCGATCTGAGCCTGCAGTTCGGCCTCGGTGTAGGGCGCCGTGCGCCAGAACTGCTGCTCAAGGCCCTGATTGGAGGGGTCACCGCCCGCGAAGGGGGTCAGCGTGCCGCGTCCGACGTGCCGGAAGACGTCCATCAGCCACAGCCGGTCCTGCGCGGCGGCGTATCCGGCGCCGTACTCGGTGCCGTAGCGCGTGGTGCCGGTGATGTGCGGAACGCCGGTCTTCTTGTCACGGACGATCGTGACGTCGGTGCGCCCGCCGGGGTTCGTCGTCGACTCGACCTGGTCGGCGGCGACACCGAACGAGGCGTCGTTGAAGAAGTCGTTGATCTTGGCGTCGGTGAGTCCGGTGTAGCCCGAGGCCAGGTTCGCGTAGGGGCCGAGCTGGTCCTCGGCGTGGGCCGGCTGGATACCGAGGACCTGGTTGAGCAGGACCTGGGCGAGGGTGGCGTTGCCGTTCTCACCGGGCGGCATGATGTCGGAACACTGATTGCCGCAGTAGTCGTTGGCCGCGGCCGCCGTACCCGCCGCCGACGCTTGGGTAAGGGGAGACAAAAGGCCGGCAATGAGAAGGCATACGGATGTCGCCTTCAGGAACTTGGGCAATCTGCGGGGAGTTCTCAGTCTGTCCAGGATGGTGCGTGCGGTGCGCCGTGGCATGACAGCTCCTCGCGATGGGGGGTGGGCCGGACGTTACCGCCGGTATCCCCGTGTTTGAAGATGAACATGCGTCACTTTTTGGGATCGGGTACTCCCCAGGGAGCGACGGCGCCACGGCTCTGCCCCGCCGAGGCAACTGACGGACGGACAACAGGCAGCTCACAGCGTTCGGAGGTAGGTCATAAGGGGTTCGGCAGATGACCTCCTGAAGGTCATCGGAAATCGGATGGAGCCGAATCGCTTGTCGATACGTCTATTCGGCGAAGTCCGCGCAACAACGCCGAAGTGACCGAAGTACAGGTGCAGGTGTGACGGAGGTGCAGGGCGATGGCCGGTTTCCGGAGTCTGGCGAGACAGGTGCGAGATCCGAGGAGTGATCTGGCACTGCGGCGCTACTCACTGCGCAAGTGCCTTGAAAGGTTCGCCCCTTACGGACATCGGGCGACCTGGGACCATCTGTCCTCGCGGGCCGGGTTCGGTCCCGAGGACCGCTCCCCCGATCCGGCGCGGCTCGTGGCCGCACTGGAGGAGCTGGAGGAAGCCCGTTCCGTCTGGCTCGCCTACGAGGTCGGGTTCGCGGAACGGCGCAAGAAGGAGAAGCACGACGGGTTGCGCAGGCCGGGCACCGTCGACGACTGGCACCGGCTGACCTGGGGCGGCTTCGGGGTCGCGTGGTGCGACGACCCACGGATCCACCCTCATGAATCGCTGGCCGAGGTGCTGCGCCGGCTGATCACCGCGTTGGAGCGCGAACCGGGTGCGGTGTGCCCGGTGTGCGTGGGCGAGCGCCTCGACTGGAAGTACGACCTGGCTCACGAACCCTCGTCCGGTCCTGTCTGCACGCGTTGCGGAATCGTGGTGCCGCGACCTGTTCTCACCCCGGAGGCGCTGGCGGAGGCCAGGCGCGGGCGGCGGCTCCTTATATCGGCGTGAGTACGCGACTGGGTTCCTGAGTGCGCCGCTGGGTGTGTGCGTACACCCTGGGTACGTGAGTGCACCCCGGGTACGTGCGGGCACCTCTGGGTGCGGGAACTCCGGGTGAGCTGTTCGGCGCGGGTTGCTTGCGGGTGAGCTGTTCGCCGTGAAGTGGCTGCGGGTGAGCCGTTCGCTGCGGATTTCCTGCGGGTGAGCAGTCCGACGCGGATTGTCTGCCGGTGAGCCCTCCGCCGCAGCGTGGGTGGCCGCAGGGTGAGCCGTTCGCTGCGGAGTGGCTGCGGCTGGGCGCCCAGCCGCACGATGCCGCATCCCTCCGCACGATGTCGCGTCCCCGGCGGGCGCGGCGCGCGAACCGGTGTTGTCAGTGCCGGCTGGCACTATCGAGGCATGGTGCAGGTCTGTGTGAACGGAACCCGGGGCGCCGGTGACGGTGCCGTCGTGCCGCTGTCGCCCGGCTCGATGGCCGCGTCCGCGGCGGAGGCTGTCGCGGCCGGCGCATCGGACATCCATGTCCATCCCAAGTCGCCCTGTGGGCACGACACGTTGTCACCGAGGGCCCTTACGCCGACGCTCGAAGCGATACGGGCACGGGTGGACGTCCCGGTCGGCGTGACCACCGGTGCCTGGGCCGAGCCGGATCCCGCGGCCCGCGTGGAGCGCGTGCGTTCCTGGACGCTGCTGCCCGATCACGCCTCGGTCAACTGGCATGAGCCGGGCGCCGAGGAGGTGGCGGCGGCGCTCCTCGACCGCGGAATCGGCGTGGAGGCGGGCATCTGGTCCGGCACGGACGGCGCCGAGCGGTTCGCGGCGTCCCCGCTGGGTCCACAGGTGCTGCGCGTCCTGGCCGAGGTGCTGGACACCTCCGCCGACACAGCGGAGGAGTCCGCCCACGCCCTGCTCTGCGACCTGGGCACGGCCCACGGCCGCCCCGTCCTGCTGCACGGCATGGAGGGCGGCACCTGGCCGGTGCTGCGCCTCGCGGGGAGGCTGGGCCTCGCCACCCGGATCGGCCTGGAGGACACATTGCTGCTGCCGAACGGCGAACGGGCCATATCCAACGGCCAGTTGGTGGCGGAAGGACTCGTCCAGCACCAGCACCAGCACGGGCGGGAACGGCGCACGTCGTAGAGCCGGGAAGGGCATCTGCGACATACGGGGCTCGGAGTGCGGCTCAGCCGCAGTCCTCCCGCTCCTTTCGCTGAGCGTCGGCCCGCTTGTCCGGTCCCTCGGCCGGGCGGGCGCGTTCCGCCATGAGGCGGGAGCCTGTCAGTCGGTCGCCGAAGACGTCGTCCGGGTTGGAGAGCACACAGGTCTCCAGGGACAGGCAGCCGCAGCTGATGCAGTCCGTCAGATGGTCCCGCAGACGGCCCAACTGATTGATGCGCTCCTCGAGTTCGGAGCGCCAGGCCTCCGAAAGGCGGGCCCAGTCCTCCTTCGTCGGGGTGCGCTCCTCGGGGAGTTCGGCGAGCGCCTCACGGATGGTGGCGAGCGGGATGCCGACCCGTTGCGCGGCGCGTACGAAGGCGACGCGGCGCAGCGCGTCCCGGTGATAGCGGCGTTGGTTGCCGGTGGTGCGGCGGCTGTTGATGAGGCCCTTGGACTCGTAGAAGTGCAGGGCGGAGACGGCGGCGCCACTGCGCGCCGAGAGCTGGCCGACGGTCAACTCGTGGATCTTCTCAGGGATCTGGGGCACCCCTCCAACCCTACCCACCTCGCCACACGTGAGGTCATTGACATCAGACCCGTACCAGACCATGCTAAGCAGTCGCTTAGACACTGAGACGCGGGAGGCCAGGGACATGGCAGAGCCGAGGATCTTCGAGTCCGCCGACGAGCTCAAGGCCGCGGTGGGCGAGCAGTTGGGCCACAGCGACTGGCTGGACATCGACCAGAAGCGGATCGATCTGTTCGCGGACGCCACGGGTGACCACCAGTGGATCCACGTGGACCCCGAGAAGGCCGCCGCGGGCCCCTTCGGCACGACCATCGCGCACGGCTATCTGACGCTCTCGCTGCTCCCCGCGCTGGTACCGCAGGTGATGCGCGTCGACGGCGTGAAGATGGGCGTCAACTACGGCACCAACAAGGTCCGTTTCCCCGCGCCCGTCCCGGTGGGCTCACGGCTGCGCGCCACCGCCGTCCTCACGGAGGTCACCGAGACGGGCGGCGGCGTCCAGGTCACGGCCTCGGTGACGATCGAGCGCGAGGGCGGCGACAAGCCGGTGTGTGTGGCGGAGTCGGTGTCGCGCTACTACTTCTGAGCCGGTTCCCAGGGGCCCAGGGGCCCAGGGGCGTGCAGTGGGCCAGGGGGTGACCCAGTGGCCGGGGCCCACACGGGCTACGGCTTCGCTCCCACCATCCGCAGTACGAGGTCGGCGTAGAGCGCGCCGACCTCGTCGGGGGTCCTGGGTCCGTTGACGTTGAACCAGCGCGCCACGTCGATGCAGAGCGAGAGCACGGCGAGCGTGGTGCCCGGCACGTCCGGGACGTCGAACTCGCCCGCCGCGACGCCGTCCTGGATGATGCCGCGGACGGCGGCGTCGGTCTGACGGCGCAGGGCCACGATCTCCGCGCGGGCCTCGGGACCGAGCGCGTCGAGCTCGTACTGCACGACGCGCGCGGTGGTGTGCTGCGCGGCATGCCACCGTACGAAGGAACGCACGGCATCCGCGAGCCGCTCGGCGGCGCTGCCGTCACGCTCCGCCGCGGTCCGCAGAATGTCGATCGCCCTGTCGTGCCCGATCCGGCTGATCCGGTGGAGCAGCTCTTCCTTGGTCTTGTAGTGGATGTACAGCGCGGCCGGGCTCATACCGGCGCGGCCCGCGATGTCCCGGGTCGTGGTCGCGTGGTATCCGCGCTCGGCAAAGGCCTCCACTGCGGCGACGAGCAGCCGCCGGGCCGCGTCCGGGGTGACCTCGGCCCACGGCTGCACCTCGGTGCCGGCCGTCCCCTCCGCCGTACTCATCGCTGGTTCGCCCCTTCCACTGGCAGGGTGACACCATACCCCCGAACCTGAGCGAGCGCTTAGACCGCCCGCTCAGCGCAGCACGAAACCCGTCAGAGCTTCTCGAAGGGGCTGTAGAGCCGACTCGCCGACTGCGCGTCCTGCTTGTCCCGGATCACCTTCGCCAGCGTGAAGGACGACGTCACCAGATAGAGGACGGCGATGCCCAGGAAGGAGCGCACCCAGGCGTTGGCGTCCAGCTTGAAGATGCCGATGGCGGTCGCGACGATGGCGACGGCGAAAGAGGCGACCGCCTGGCCGTAGAAGGCGGCGGTGGACTGCTGCTTGACCGGTGACTCACTCATGGGGTCCAGGATCGGCCGTGGCCCGTGGAACCGTATCCGCCCGGATACTCAGACACGTACTCAGCTTGTTCTTTAGCTGCCGGCTCACCCGAGCTCGGGTCCGCCGGACGTTTCGGCACCTCCGCCAGCACATGCCCTGCCCTGCCAGAGCGCCGAAACCCCACGGCCCCGGAGCCGTATTTCGATGTTGCCGTGCGGGTCGTGAAGGCCGGGTCGGGCCAGGTCTCGGGCTTGGCGGAGCGGAACTCTGGTCCGTGCTTGGCCGGCCGGCCTTGGGGTCGTAGATCCGCGGCGGCTTCGGCAGCCGCATGACGCGGTCCCCGCGGATGCGGCCGACCAGCTCGACCGGCAAGTCCCGCAGACCCCATGCGAGGCGGGTGACGCCGTATCCGGCGTCGGTCACGATCACGATGTCCGGGTGTCCCCCGCCTGCCACTGGTTCGCCTCGATCAGCCGTCCGACGACATCACGGAGCTGAGCGACGGTGATGGCGGTAGCGGCGTCGGCCGGACCGAGGCGGACCGCGTCCAGGATCTGCGTCCAGGACGTGGCGCCCATCTCCAGTACGGCGACAAAGGAATACGGCCAGCCGGGAATGAGCTGGGAGGCCGCCTTCGCCCGGCCGTAGACGGGTCACGTGCACAGTCACGTGCACCTTGGTCGGAGCACCTGATCAGACGAAGGCGGCCCTGGTGTCCGGCGAATACCCAGCAGGGCTACCCAGTTCGAGACGCTGTTCGAGGCCCGGTGATGAGCAAACTCACTCAGGCAGAGCCACGGTGAGATCCACCTCGACGAGTTGCCCGGGAAAGCCCAACTGGGCGACCCCCAGGAGCGTGCTGGCGGTTGTGAACGCCGGGCCGATGGCAGAGGCGGTGAGCCGACGCCACGCGGCTGCGAGCGCGTCCCTGTCGTCGCTCCGCACGTAGATCACCGACCGCACCACATGGTGCGGCTGGGCACTCACGGCTGTGAGGGCAGTGAACGCGTTGGCGGCCACCTGGTCGACCTGCGTCTCAAGGGAACCGGAACCGACGAGGTCGCCGTTTCGATCTAGCGGACACTGCCCCGCCAGATAGGCCGTACGGCCGGTCTCCACCACGGTGACGTGGTGGTAGCCAGGCGTTTCATGCAACTGCTCGGGGTTGATGCGGGTGATCTTCTCAGTCATGTACGCGAGTCTGACCAGGGTGCGGCCAGCACGCACCGCAATTTCTTCCATCGGCAGGCACTCCGCAACCACCCGAGGTCAAGAACAAGCTCAGAAAGCGGAGACCCCGGTCAGCGCCCGTCCGATGACCAGCTTCTGGATCTGGCTGGTGCCTTCATAGAGGGTCATCACGCGGGCGTCGCGCAGCAGCTTGCCCACCGGGTACTCGTCGATGTAGCCGTAGCCGCCGAAGACCTGGAGGGCGTTGTTCGCAGCGCGCACGGCGGCCTCGGACGCGAAGAGCTTGGCCTTGGAGGACTCGGTGGCGAACGGCAACCCACGGTCCACGAGATCGGCCACCTTCCAGGTCAACAGGCGCGCCGCGTCCACGTCCAGGGCAATATCGCTGAGCAACTCCTGTACCAACTGGTGATGGGCGATGGTCCTGCCGAACTGCTCCCGCTCGGTCGCGTACGTCACCGCCGCATCCAGTGCCGCCTGGGCTATGCCGACGCAGCCGGCGGCCACCGACATCCGCCCCTTGGCGAGCGCGGACATGGCGACGGCGAAGCCCTTGCCCTCCGGCGCGAGCATCGCCGAAGCGGGGACGCGTACGTCCTCCAGGACCAGCTCCGCCGTGGCCTGCCCGCGTAGCCCGAGCTTGCCGTGGATGGTGCGGCGGGACAGACCCGGCGTGTCGGTCGGTACGAGGAAGGCGGAGACGCCCTTGTGCCCCGGGGCGTCGGTCGACCGGGCGAAGAGGAGTACGACATCGGCCCAAGTGCCGTTCGTGATGAACATCTTGGTGCCGTTGATGACGTAGTGGTCGCCCTCGCGCGTGGCTTTCGTCGACAGACTGCCCGCGTCCGAGCCGGTGCCTGGCTCGGTGAGACCGAAGCATCCGACGTATTCACCCGAGGTCAGCCCCGGCAGCCACCGCCGCTTCTGCTCCTCGCTCCCCCGGTGCGCGATCGTCTTGGCGACGAGGCCCAGCGATACGGAGACGATCCCGCGCACGGAGGAGTCGCCGCGGCCCAGCTCCTCCGTCACCAGGCAGTACGCGAGGTGGTCGCCGCCGCTGCCGCCGTACTCCTCGTCGATCGTGAGCCCCAGGAAGCCGACCTCGCCGAGTTTCTTCACCAGCGACCGGTCGATGTCCTCCGCACGGTCCCACTCGATGACATGGGGGGCGATCTCGCGGTCCACGAATTCCTTCGCGAGCCGCTGGACGGCGGTCTGCTCCTCGCTGAGCTCCAGGTTCATGACGAGTCACCCCACTACACTTTAATTAGCACTGCTAGTTTTCAGGTCCAGCCCTACTATGTGCGCCATGGCCCGACCGCGCAAGCCCCTCCTCAGCAGAGACCGCATCGTCGACGCGGCACGGGCGTTGGTGGACGCCGAGGGCCTGGCCGCCGTCTCGACGCGGCGGCTCGCGGCCGAGCTGGGGGTGAGCGGTCCGTCCCTCTACAACCACTTCCCGACCAAGGACCAGATCCTGGAGGCGGTCGCCGACTCGGTCAGCGCGCAGGTCGACCTGTCGATGTTCGAGGACGGCCGCGACTGGCGTACGGCTCTGCAGGACTGGGCCATGTCCTACCGGGCGGCGTTGCGCGACCATCCGAACATCGTGCCGGTGCTGGCGCGGGGGCCTGGGCGGCGGCCCGCGGGACTTCGGGTCGCGGACGCCGTCTTCGGTGCGATGGTCGAGGCGGGGTGGCCGGCGTCCCAGGCCACGTCCATCGGTGCGCTGATGCGCTACTTCATCATGGGGTCCGCCATCGGCTCCTTCGCCGGCGGATTCGTGGACGACGTGGCGGCGTACGACCCCGCGGACTATCCCCACCTCGGGCAGGCGCATCTCCTCGCGGAGCAGCAGGAGAAGGTCGACGAGCGGGCGTTCGAGACGGGGTTGCGAGCCTTGTTGGATGGGTTGGCGGTGCGGTTTGAGGGGTTGAGGCGGGGGGAGTGAGGTGGGGTTTTCGCCCCCTCCGCCCCTGCCCGTCCCTTGTTCCTGGGGGCTGCCGCCCAGACCCCCGCATCGCGCTGAACGCGCTCGTCCTCAAACGCCGGACGGGCTGAAGATCTCCAGCGGCGGCCGGGGAAAGATCCAGCCCCTCCGGCGTTTGAGGAGCGGGGCCTGGGGCGGAGCCCCAGGAACATGGGACGGGCAGGGGCGGAGGGGGCGAATAGACCACCACCCACCACCTTTCGGCGGGCGCCGAAGTCTTCCCGGGGCATGCTGGACGGCATGACGAAGGCGAAGGACCCGGTGGGACCGGGGCTGGCGGCGTTGGCGGGGCTGATCGCCGATGAGACGCGGGCCGGCTTTCTGCTGGCGCTGCTCGACGGGCGGGCGTGGACCGCCGGTGAACTGGCCCGGCAGGCCGGAGTCGCCGCGTCGACCGCCAGCGAACATTTGGGCAAACTCGTCGCGGGCGGCCTGCTCACCGAGGAGAGGCAAGGACGGCACCGATACGTACGGCTGGCCGACACCGGCGTCGCTCAACTCGTCGAGGACCTCGCCGCCCAGGTCGCACCCACCGCCGCCGCGCGCCCCCGCACCCTGCGGCAGTCCGGCGCCGGATCCGCCATGGCCCGCGCCCGCACCTGCTACGACCACCTCGCCGGACGCCTCGGCATCACCCTCACCGACGCGCTGACCAGCCGCGGGCTCCTCCGCCAGGACACCGGCTTCGCTCTCACCGACGCCGGACTCCGCTGGTTCGACACGGCGGGAATCGACCTCGACCGCACCGGCCGGCGCCCACTCGCCCGTGCCTGCCTCGACTGGACCGAGCGCCGCCCCCACCTCGCGGGCACCGCCGGGGCGGCCCTCTGCCGTCATGCCCTGGACGCACGCTGGTGCGTACGGATCGGCTCGGAGCGGGCGGTCAAGGTCACCACCGAGGGCGAACGCGCCTTCACCGACCTCTTCGGTGTCGAGGCCACGGCGCTGCACTGAGCTCGATCGAACCAGGCGAACCAGATGAACCTGACTACCCAGGAGCCTGGACGCGGCGTCCGAAACCCGCCAGACCTTGCCTCCACAGCCCGTCTAGCCTCAGGAGCATGATGTCCACCCCGGCCCACTCCCCCACTCATTCCCCCGACCCCGCCCCCGCCCCCGCCCCCGCTCCCGCCCGGCGGACCGACCCACGCGCCGCGGCCGCCGCAACCGTCACCGTCGTGCTGTGGGCCTCGGCGTTCGTCTCGATCCGGAGTGCAGGGGCGGCGTACTCACCGGGCGCGCTCGCCCTCGGGAGGCTGCTGGCGGGAGCCGTCACGCTGGGGGTCATCTGCCTGATACGCAGGGCGAGTTGGCCACCGCGTGCGGCCTGGCGGGGCATCGCCGTGTCCGGGGTGCTCTGGTTCGGCGTCTACATGGTCGCCCTCAACTGGGGCGAGCAGCAGGTGGACGCGGGTACGGCGGCGCTGATCGTGAACATCGGACCGATCCTCATCGCCCTGCTCGGGGCCCGGCTGCTCGGCGACGCCATGCCGCCGAGGCTGCTCGCCGGGATGGCGGTGTCGTTCGCGGGGGCGGTGGCCGTGGGGCTGTCGATGTCCGGCGAGGGCGGTTCGTCCTCGGTCCTCGGGGTCGTCCTGTGTCTGGTCGCGGCGGTCACCTACGCGGCCGGTGTCGTCGCTCAGAAGCCGGTTCTCGGTGTGGCGAGTCCGCTCCAGGCCACGACGTTCGGCTGCCTGATCGGGGCGGTGGCGTGTCTGCCGTTTGCGGGACAGCTCGTCCATGATGCGGCGGACGCGCCTGTGTCCGCGACGCTCAACATGCTTTATCTGGGGGTGTTTCCTACCGCGCTCGCGTTCACGACGTGGGCGTACGCGCTGGCCCGTACGACGGCGAGTCGGATGGGGGCGACGACGTATGCGGTGCCCGCGCTCGTGGTGATGATGTCCTGGCTGTTCCTGGGCGAGGTCCCGGGGTTGTTGACGCTCGCCGGCGGGGTGTTGTGCCTGGCCGGGGTGGCGGTGTCGCGTTCCCGGCCGAGGGCCGGGGTGGCGGAGCGTGTGCCGGAACGTGGCTGAGGTGGGGACGGGTTTTCGCCCCCTCGGCCCCTACCCGTCCCGTACCTGGGGGCTCCGCCCCCCGACCCCCGCGTCGCGCTGAACACGCTCGTCCTCAAACGCCGGACAGGCTGAAAAGCCCTTCCCCGGGCGGGTAGGGAGTCGCTCAGATGTCGCTCTTGCGACGCACGGGGAGCCGGGGGCGCGAGGGCTCGCCGAGGGCCGCGGTGCCCGGCTTCGCGGGTGAGCGCAGCGCTATGCCCGAGGACACCAGCAGCAGCGCACCCAGCATCACGAACGGTGCGGCCACCCCCGCGACTCCGGCGATGAGACCCGCGGCGGCGGGTGCGGCGACCTGGCCGAGGCGGTTGCCGGTCAGGCGGAGGGCGAGGGCCGTGGAGCGGGCACTGTCGGGGGCGGCCTGGACCACGGTCGTCATCGAGAGCGGCTGACCGACGCCGAGGCAGAACCCGAGGGCCAGGAGCATCGCGGCCAGCGCCAAGACCGGCACCGGCAGCGCGATGCCCGCGCACAGCAGCCCCGCCGCCAGACAGGTCACGGTGAGCAGCGCGGTCCGGCCCAGCAGTCGCAGCATCGGCGTCATCACCAGTCGGCAGGCGATCGTGGCCGCGGCGCGCAGGCTCAGCAACAGGCCGACCACGGACGGCGCGATACCCCGGTGTTCACCGACGACCGGCAGATACGCCGTGAGAATGTCCGTCGCGGACAGCACGGCAAGGCTGATGAAGATGCCCGCGGGGACACCCCGGGTGCGCAGTATGCGGCGCACGGGGACGCGGTCGCCTTGTGCCGTACGGGACTTGGCCGCCGTACGGTGCTCGATGCGCCACAGCGAGGTGAACGAGACCGCCGCGACCCCGCCGGCGACGAGCAGGGCCAGGGCGGTGGTGCCCGCCATGTCTGAGCCGTCGATGAGAGCACCCGCGGCGATCGGTCCGACCAGTTGGCCGAGGGAGGCGCCGATGGTGAAGTGGCCGAAGTTGCGGTCCTGTTCGTGCGGTGCGGACTGGCGGGCGACGATCGACTGGGCGCCGATGACGAAGCAGAGGTGGCCCAGGCCCATCACTCCGCTCCACGCGGCCATCGCCGTGAGCGAGTCCGCCCTGCCGCTGAGTGCGCAGCCGCCCGCGATGAGAACCACGCCGACGGGCAACAGCGGGGCGCAACGGCCGTGGTCGGTACGGCGGCCCAGCGGCACCGCGGCGAAGAGAGGCAACAGGGCGTACACGCCCGCGATGACGCCGATCGCGCGCTCGTCGGCGCCCAGGGCGAGGGCCCGATAGGAGACGGCGGGCCGCGCCATCGACACCGCTCCCTGCGCGAAGCTGAAAGCGATGACGAGGCGCAGCAACCAGCCGCGGCTTCCACCGGGCCCCACAGCCACAGCGATCCTCCATTCGGTGACGAGCGACAGGCGTCCGTACGTGCACGTCTGTCAGGCATCCGTACGTGCGCGTCAGTCAGGCGTTCATGCATCCGCGCCTGTCAGACGTTCATGCAAGCGCGTCAGTCAGACGTCCGCGCGTCGCGTCTGAAGACGTCCGGGCGTCGGCGTCTGTCAGGCGTCCGGCCGTCGACGTCCGACAGACGTCCGCGCGTCGGCGTCCAACAGACGTCCGCGCATCGACGTCCGACAGACGTCAGATGATGCCGAACAGGATCCCCGCCGCGAGCACCACCAGCGAAGTGAGCGCCGCCCACTTCACCACGAACCTGGTGTGGTCGCCGAACTCGACCTTCGCCATGCCGACGAGGACGTAGACGGCGGGGACCAGCGGGCTCGACATGTGCAGCGGCTGGCCGACGAGGGAGGCGCGGGCGATCTCCAGGGTGGAGACGCCGTGGGCCTGGCCCGCCTCGGCGAGGACCGGGACGATGCCGAAGTAGAAACCGTCGTTCGACATGAAGTACGTGAGCGGAATGCTCAGGACGCCGGTGACGAAGGCCATGTGGGGGCCCATGCCGTCGGGGATGTTGGAGACCAGCCACTCGGCCATGTGGTCGACCATGCCGGTGCCCTGAAGGACTCCGGTGAAGACGGCGGCGGCGAAGACCATGCCGGAGACGTTGAGGACGTTCGCGGCGTGGGCGCCCAGGCGGGCCTTCTGGTCGGGCATGTGGGGGAAGTTGACGGTGAGCGTGAGGGCGGCGCCGAGCAGGAACAGCACCGGGATCGGCAGCAGTTCCATGATCATGGCGGTGAGCAGGGTGAGCGTGAGCAGGGCGTTGAACCAGTAGAGCTTGGGGCGCAGGGTGGCGCGGTTGGGGTCGAGGACCGCGAAGCCGTCGTCCTCCTCGGGACTCTCGGCGTCCGCGTCCGTGCCGGAGCCCGAACCGCCTGTGCCCACGGCCTTCTTCGCAAGGTCGACCGGGCCACTGCCGCCGGCACCGGACCCCGCGGCGACCAGAACCGTCTCGGCCTCCTGCGGCTCCAGTATCTCTTCCAGCGTCAGCAGGCCCAGCCGCGTACGCTCACGGCGACCGAGGACGTACGAGAGTACGAAGACACCCAGGAGGCCGACGGCGAGAGCCGGGATCATCGGTACGAAGATGTCGCTGGCGTCGACCTTGAGGGCGGTGGCGGCGCGGGCGGTCGGGCCTCCCCAGGGGAGGGTGTTCATCACGCCGTTGGCCATAGCGGCGACGCCGGTCATCACGACGAGGCTCATCTTGAGGCGCTTGTACAGCGGGTACATCGCCGAGACCGTGATCATGAAGGTGGTGGAGCCGTCGCCGTCGAGGGAGACGATCGCGGCGAGCACGGCCGTACCGACGACTATGCGCAGCGGATCGGCCTTGCAGAACTTCAGGATGCCGCGCACGATCGGGTCGAAGAGCCCGACGTCGATCATCACTCCGAAGTAGACGATCGCGAACATGAGCATCGCCGCGGTGGGGGCGAGGCTGGTGACGCCGTCGATGACGTAGTCACCGAGCTTGGCGCCCTTTCCGACGAACACGCAGAAGAGCGCCGGGATCAGCACGAGCGCCGCGATCGGCGACATCTTTTTCAGCATGATCAGGACCAGGAAGGTCGCGATCATGGTGAAGCCGAGGATGGTCAGCATGGGTGGATACCTAACGTTCGCCCTTGAACTCCCGCCTGGGACGGCGGTGCGTGTGACGTTAGGTCGGGGGCGCAAGTCTTAACAAGATGTTGACACGTGAGCAATAAGCGCAAAACTCCAGGTCACAGCTTCGCTCAGGGGACAGGGGTCAGCTCTACGGGTACGCCGTTGAGGACGGCGGTCCCGGAGAGGGGGTCGAGGAGGGTGCCGTCGAGGAGCTGGTTGACGTTGACTCCGGGGTTGAGTGCGGCGTGGCTCAGCCGGGTGCCGGGGCGGTCGTGTCCCCACCCGTGCGGCAGGCTCACCACCCCGCGCCGTACGGTGTCGGTGACTTCGGCGGGGGCGGTCACCTCTCCCCCGGCGCCCTTGACGCGGACCGTCGAGCCGTCGCCGATCCCGAGGTGTTCGGCGTCCTCGGGGTGGATGTGCAGGGTGCAGCGGTTGGTGCCGCCGGTGAGGGCTGGCAGGTTGTGCATCCAGCTGTTGTTGGACCGCAGGTGGCGGCGGCCGACGAGCACAAGGGCGGACGGGCGCTCACGTAGGGCTTCCCGCAGCCGGGGAAGATCGTCTGCAATCGGTGTCGGCAGCAGCTCGATCTTTCCGCTGCGGGTCTTGAGCGGCCCCGGCAGTCGCGACCGCAGGGGCCCGAGGTCGATGCCGTGCGGCTGCGCGAGCAGTTTCTCCAGGTTCAGCCCGTCAGGTCGTACGCCGAAACCGTCGCCGTAGGGACCGAGGCGCAGCATCATGTCGAGCCGTCGCTCGGGGCCGTTGTCGCCGGTGAGCTGTGCGGCGAGTTTCTGTGGGTCGCGGCCGTGCACCGGGGAGTGTGCCTCGGTGACCGACTTGCCGAGTGTGCTGCCGATGACCAACGCGTCCACGGCGGACGGGTCGGCGCCGTGCATGCCGGTCGCGGCCAGGGTCAGCCGCGCGAGGATCTCGGTCTCGGCCATGCGGCCCGGCTCCAGGGGGACGGCGGCGCGGGTGTAGCGGACCTGGTTGCGTACGGCGAGGGTGTTGAAGGCGAAGTCGTGGTGGGCGCTCTGCGAGGGCGGGGGCGGCGGGAGCACGACGTGTGCGTGGCGTGAGGTCTCGTTCAGGTACGGGTCGACGCTGACCATGAAGTCCAGCGAGCCGAGGGCCTTGTCGAGGCGGTCGCCGTCGGGTGCGGAGAGTACGGGGTTGGTGGCGACGGCGATGACCGCGCGGATCGGTTTCCGCTGCGCGGTGGCGGAGTCGCCCTGCTCGATGGTGCTCCCGCCCTGCGCGGTGGCGGAGTCGCCCCGCTCGATGGCGGTCCCACCCTGCTCCGTGGCGGTGTCGATCTCTTCGGCGAGGGCGGCGAGCGGCAACTCGCCCTTGGCCTCGGGGTATCGGCTCACCCGCGAGTGCCAGCGTCCGAGCGCGAAGCCGCGGCCGGGGCCGGCGGCCCGGGGTGTCCTGTCGGTGGCGGCCTGCGGGAAGAGGGCACCGCCTGGCCGGTCGAGGTTGCCGGTGAGGATGTTGATGATGTCGACGAGCCAGCTGGTCAGGGTGCCGTGCGGGACCGTGCAGCTGCCGATGCGGCCGTAGACGGCGGCGGTGGGTGCGGCGGCGAGTTCGCGGGCGAGCGCCCTGATCGTGTCGGCGGGCACATCACAGGCCTCGCTTGCCGCCTCGGGGGTGAAGTCCCGTACGGCGTGGGCGAGTTCGTCGATGTCCTGGACGTGCGGGGCGAGGTCGCCGAGCTCGACGAGCTTCTCCTCGAAGAGGACGTTCGCCACGGCGGCGAGCAGCAGCCCGTCGGTTCCCGGCCGGATCGGCACGTGCCGGTCGGCGAGTTCGGCCGTACGGGTCCGGCGCGGGTCGATGACGGTCAGGGTGCCGCCGCGTGCCCGCAGGGCCTTGAGTTTGCCGGGGAAGTCGGGGGCGGTGCACAGGCTCCCGTTGGATTCCACCGGGTTGGCGCCGATGAGCAGGAGGTGGTCGGTGTGGTCCAGGTCGGGCACCGGGATCGCGTTGGCGTCGCCGTACAGCAGGCCGCTCGACACGTGTTTGGGCATCTGGTCGACCGTGGAGGCGGTGAAGATGCTGTGGGTGCCGAGGGCGGTGAGCAGGACGGTCGGGTAGAGGGCACCGGCCATGGTGTGCACGTTCGGGTTGCCGAGCACGACGCCGACGGCGTGCGGCCCGTGCTGCTCGACGACGGACCGCAGCCCGGCGGCCACCGCGTCGAAGGCCTCCTCCCAGCTCGCTTCGCGCAGCTCGCCGTCCTTGCGTACGAGAGGGGTGCGCAGCCGGTCCGGGTCCCCGTCGGCCACCCCGAAGGAGGCGCCCTTCGGGCAGATGAACCCCTTGCTGAACACATCGTCGCGGTCGCCCCGGGCGCCGGTCACCCGGATGCCCTCGATGGTGAGCGTCAGCCCGCAGGTGGCTTCGCAGAGGGGGCAGATCCGCAGGGCGGTGCGGGAGTCGGGGGTGGTGCCGGTGGTGCGGGACACGGGGTCCTCCCGGAAGGCGGTGGCAGCGTTGGCACACGGACTGGGGCCGAGCATACCGACCGGTATGCATGGAGGAGAGGGTCCGCCGGGGGTCAGGTCGGAAATTCGCGAGCGGATCACCGCAGGCCGACCTCCGGTGCCGGTGCCTGAGCCGAGCACCCGGTCAAGTTCCGGCCCCTCAGTCCAGCACTCGCTCCAGATAGGCCCGCAGCAGCACACGGGTCTGCTCGATGATCCGTTCGTCGCCGTCCGGGGCGAGCCGGAAGGCCAGGTGGA
Source organism: Streptomyces sp. NPDC058470 (assembly GCF_042721055.1). Taxonomy (NCBI): domain Bacteria; kingdom Bacillati; phylum Actinomycetota; class Actinomycetes; order Kitasatosporales; family Streptomycetaceae; genus Streptomyces; species Streptomyces sp. NPDC058470. The sequence continues at coordinate 14,384 of NZ_JBHXMF010000046.1, read as the reverse complement.
CGAGGGTGTCGGCGGACTCCACCGCAACCAGGAAGACGCGGCGGAGATCCTCGTCGGGGGTGCGGTCGAGGTAGCCGGCGAGGAGCTCGGTGAGGCGGTCGGCGACGCGGGTGTTGGGCTCGGCACGGGAGCCGACCGGGATCTGGTTGCCGAAGTCGACGAGGGAGAAGCCGGGCGCGGTGCGCTTCATGCCTATGTACTCGTCGAGCACGGCGTCCACGGCCGCACGCCAGCCGCTCGCGACCCGCCCCTCGCCGTCGGTCTCCTGAAGCCGGAGGGTGACGCGCTCGGCGTAGCGCTCCAGGTTGCGCTGGGCGAGCGCGTCGGCCATCGCGCGCTTGTTGCCGAAGAAGCGGTAGACGGAGCCGATGGGTACGCCGGCACGCTGGGCCACGGCCCGGGTGCTCAGGGCGTCGTAGCCGACCTCGTCGAGAAGGTCGGCGCAGGCGTCGAGGATTCGGGTCAGTCGTTCTGCGCTGCGGCGCTGCACGGGCGCTCGGCGCAGCGAGGTCGCATGGGGCACAGGCTTCATGATGCCTCTCCGCCGGGGTCCGGTGAACCTCCGGTATCGGTACGGGCGTGACTGCCGCTCGTACTCATAGAGGGTTCCGGCGCCTCGGTCACGTCCGTCGTCTGCCTGGCCTGCGACGACGTGATGTCCGCGGTGCTCTCGACCGGCTCTGCGTCGACGGCCCACAGGGTGTGATCGTCCGCGTAGAGGCGGGCGGTGATCTGGTGCGTGCCGCGCGGGACGAGCGCGCCGGGGAGGTGGTACTCGGCGGTGCGGAGCGTGGCGATACTGCGGCCGTCGAGGTAGAGGATGACGATCCCGCGTCCCGCGACGGCCACCGAGCGCGTGCCGGCGGGCGAGAAGCGGAAGCGCTTGAAGGTCAGCCGCACGTCCCAGCCGTTGTCGGATTCCGGCTGGACCTCGATCGCGACCTCGGGTGCGCCTTCGTCCTCGATCTCACGGTAGTGCCGTCCCGCCTCGTCGGTCTTCTCCAGCAGCTCACCCACCGGCGAGGCCGACACTCCGTCCGTCGGCTCGTGCGCAGCGCCGGACCCGCAGCCCGCCGGTCCGCCGAGCAGGGCACAGACCGCGAGCGCGGCGAGCAGTCCACGCTTCCACGACATGCCGGGGAGCGTAGAACATCGCACTGACACTCGGATCCCCCTGAGGTCGGGTTCCTGAGCCGCGGACCAAGCCCTGAGCTGTACGACCCGCCGAGCCGTACGGCTCTCCGGACCTACGACCCCGAGTCGGACGGCTCTCCGAGTCGGACGAGCCTGTGTCGTACGGCTCTCCAGGTCCGACGACCCCGTGTCGTACGGCCTCTTGCGCGCACCGGAATCCATTCCTATGGTGAAGCATAGGAATCGAGTCCGAGGGAGTGGTCATGAGCGGGGACGCGGCGATCCTGGGCGGGGACGCGAGGAAGGCGGCCGAGGGGCTTGCCCACCTCTCCGGATTCGGCAACGAACACAGCTCGGAGGCGGTCCCCGGCGCCCTGCCGATCGGCCGCAACACGCCGCAGCGAGCACCGCTCGGGCTGTACGCGGAGCAACTGAGCGGTTCCGCGTTCACCGAGCCGAGGGCGCACAACCGGCGCTCGTGGCTCTACCGGATCCGCCCGTCGGCCGCCCACCCGCCGTTCACGCGTACGGACAGCGGCGCGCTCCGCACGGCTCCCTTCACGGAGACGGTGCCCGACCCCAACCGGCTGCGCTGGGACCCGCTGCCCGAGCCCCCGGCCGGCACCGATTTCGTGACCGGCCTCTGGACTCTCGGCGGCAACGGCGACGCCACCCGGCGCACCGGCATGGCGGTGCACCTGTACTACGCCAACTCCTCGATGGAACGGGTGTTCAGCGACGCCGACGGCGAGCTGCTGATCGTGCCCGAGCACGGCGGGCTGCTGCTGCGCACCGAGTTCGGGCTGCTCCATGTGGAGCCCGGCCACGTCGCGCTCATCCCCCGTGGTGTCCGCTTCCGTGTGGAGTTGCTGGACGAGAGTGCCCGCGGCTATGTGTGCGAGAACTATGGGGCGCCCTTCCAGCTGCCCGACCTGGGCCCGATCGGCGCCAACGGGCTCGCCAACGCCCGGGACTTCCTCGCACCCGTCGCGGCTTACGAGGAGGTCGAGGGCCCGGTCGAGGTGGTGAACAAGTTCTGCGGCAACCTCTGGAGGGCGACGTACGACCACTCACCGCTGGACGTCGTCGCCTGGCACGGCAACCATCTGCCCTACGTCTACGACCTGCGCCGTTTCAATGTGATCGGCACCATCAGCTACGACCACCCGGACCCGTCGATCTTCACGGTGCTGACCTCGCCGACCGACACCCCGGGACTGGCCGGTGTGGACTTCGTGGTCTTCGCGCCGCGCTGGCTGGTGGGCGAGAACACCTTCCGGCCGCCGTACTTCCACCGGAACGTGATGAGCGAGTACATGGGGCTCATCGAGGGCGCGTACGACGCCAAGACAGCCGGAAAGGGTGGCTTCGTGCCGGGTGGCGGTTCGCTGCACAACATGATGTCGGCGCACGGCCCGGACCGGGACACCTTCGACCGGGCCAGCGCCGCCGAGCTCAGGCCGCACAAGGTCGACGACGGGCTTGCCTTCATGTTCGAGACCCGCTGGCCGGTGACCGCCACGGCACGGGCGGCACAGGCGGAGCACCTGCAACACGCGTACGACGACGTGTGGCAGGGCCTTCAGCGGAACTTCCGCCAAAACGGCTGACCGCCCCCGCCCGTTCCGCCGATCGCCGCCGCCCGTCGCACTGCCCGCCGTCGCCCGTCGCGCTCATCCCTCTCGCACGTTGCACTGAACGCCCACGACCGGTACGGATATCCCTCGTGACCTCCTTCGCCCCGGACTCGATCGTCCTGAACCGCAAGCTGCCGCTCTGGTATCAGGTGTCGCAGTCCCTGCGCGCCTCGATACTCGGCCGCACCACCCAGGACCCGCTGCGCCTGCCCACCGAGGAGCAGTTGGCGGAGCACTACGGGGTGAGCGTGCTGACCATGCGGCAGGCGCTCAAGGAGTTGGAGGACGAGGGGCTGATCACGCGGCACCGCCGGCGCGGCACGTTCATCGAGCCGAGCGCTCAACGCGGAGCGCCCGTACGGCTCCTCGGCTCGGTCGACACGATCGTGGCGCAGCAGTCGGGGATGACGACGGAGCTGCTGGACCACGGCACGGTGCCCGTGTCCGCCGAACTCGCCGAGTACTTCCCGGATCTGGCCGAGGTCGCCTCGTACCATCGGCTGCGCGGCGACGAGAGGACGGGCGAACCGACGAACCACGCGCGCAACTTCGTACGTCCCGAACTCGCGGCGCTGATCGATCCGGAGGACCTGGTGCGCTGGCCCATGACGAAAGTGCTGCGCGATGTGGTGGGCATCCGGATCAGCCGGATCACCGACACCGTGGAGGCCACGCTCGCGGACCCGGAGACGGCGCGACTGCTCCAGGTCCCGCTGCTCAGCCCGATCCTGCACTACACGGGTGTCATCCACGGGGAGGACGGCCGCGCCCTGGACGTGGCCCGTATCCACTACCGCGGCGACCGTTTCTCCTTCACGGTCACCTTCGACGCCCACTGACCACCTCGTGGGCCACGTCGTACGATGCCGAGCGTGACGCAGGACGACGACGCTCCGCTGCTCGCGGACCTCATGCCGTGGTCGGCCGCTCCGGCGAGGCTGGGCCGGGGGTGGCCGACGGCTCCCGACGCCGCGTCCCTGAAGGCTCGGTGGGACGCGCTGGTGAAGGCCCAAGGGCCGGAGCGCGAGGCGTTGTTCGGCGTCACCCGCTCGCGCACTCTGCATTCGGCGGTGGCGCAGTTGCCGGGTCAGGCGAGCGGGACCGGGCGGCTGGCGCGTGAGTCGGGGCCCTGTGCGGAGCCGGTCCCGGTGCTGGGCGGTCCCTTCGACGAGCAGTGGCTGATCCCGGACCACCGGCTGATCGACGCGGCGCGCCCCGAGTTGTGGCGGGTCGCCGACGAAAGGCAGTTGTTCGCGGTCGAGCAGACGGTGGTTCCCCAGTCGTCGGGACCGGTACTGCTGGTCGCCTCCGTCCTCCCCCTGACCGCCGGTCGCGGCGGCCGCGTCCGTCCCCTCTTCCGTCGCCCCGGCGCTCTGGAACCGAACCTGGCACCGGGCCTGTTGGAGCACCTCCGTAGCCGCCTCGGTCACTCCCCCGATCCCGTCGATGTCCTCGCCTGGACGGTGGCGGTCACCCGGGCGGGCCGTGCCGGGCTTGCCGTCCCCCTCACCGCCGACCCCGGACTCTGGTCGCACGGCGTCGAGTTGGGCCGCCGGATGCTGTGGCTGATGCGACGGGACGGCCAACGGCCCAAGCTCCCCGGGGGCCGTCGCCCCTACGTCCGCTCGCCGCTCCCGACCCTCCCGGTCGACGTGCGGTACGACCGCGCCGAGGAGGCCCTCCAGCTCGACGAGGGCCGGATCTCCCCCGTTCCGCCTGAGGCCTGGGACTTCGAGGTGGGCGGAGTCCGCGTACTGGAGCATTGGTTCGCGGCCCGGACGCAGCCGCCCGAGCCGGGCACCCTGGAGGCGATCCGACCCGCCACCTGGCCCCAGGCCTGGACGTCAGAGCTGCTCGAAATCGTCACCGTGCTGGCACTGCTGGCGGAACTGCGGCCTCAGCAGGCCGAGTTGAAGATGGAAGCCCCGATCACGGCGGCCGAACTGCACAAGGCGGGGGTACTCCCGGTGCCGGACACGGCCCGACGGCCGGCGTCGGTACTGGACCACCACGAGGAAGGCCCGGAGGGCCAGTTCGCGCTGATCTAGCCCTTCGTTACCGACCCTTCGGCTCGAACGCATCCAGGACCCGCCCCAGCGCCCGCTCCCACACCGCCTCCAGGTCGATCGGGCCGTTGTCCTCCGTGAACGCCGCCGCCATCCGCGGATACCCGCCCGTCGCGATCCGGCTGCCCAGATAGCCGATCCGGACCGCGTTCTCCTGCTCCTCGGACCAGGGCAGCGAGCGGGTCCGTTCGGCGGTGGCCAGTTCGTTGCCGACGTACGTCGTCACGACGCCGTTGAGCATCGCGATCAGCTCGAACTTCGTGCCGTAGGGGGCGTCGAGGGGGTCGAGGCAGGTCAGACAGTGTTCCAGGTAGCGCAGGGCGTTGGGGCTGAAGCCGTAGACCGGGGACATCAGGCGCGGCAGCCAGGGGTGGCGGTGCATGAGGGCGCGGGTCTGATGGGCGACCCGGAGCATGTCGGCACGCCAGTCGCCGGAGGGTTCCCAGAGGTCGTGTTCACCACTGATGGCGTCAACCATCAGCTCGTACAGGTCCTCCTTGCGGGGGACATAGTTGTAGAGCGACATGGTGCCGCAGCCCAGTTCGGCCGCGACGTGCCGCATGGAGACTCCGTCGAGCCCCTCCGCGTCCGCGATCCGCACCGCTGCGGTCGCGATGTCCGCGCGGCTGTGGGCCGGCCGCGGACCACGGCCCGCACGCTCGGGACGAGCCCAGATCACTTCGGGTACGGCACTGCGCCCTGACATCGGTCGATCACCTCGCAACCATCGTAGTTACGTACACCGTACGTAGTGCACTATGGTCTACCTATGACAACTACGTACGCTGTACCTAGTGAAGGTCTGGAGAAGCGTTTCGGGGAGGTCCATGCCGTCAGGGGGCTAGATCTCGCGGTGGCCGAGGGCACGGTCTGCGGAATTCTGGGGCCGAACGGAGCGGGCAAGACCACGGCCGTACGGCTGCTCACCACCCTGCTGCGCCCGGACGCGGGGTCCGCGCGTGTCGCAGGCCACGATCTCGTGCGGGAGCCGGGAGCCGTGCGCCGCTCGATCGGGGTCACCGGGCAGTACGCCTCGGTGGACGGTGACCTCACCGGGCGCGAGAACCTGCGGCTGTTCGCGCGGCTGCTCCGGGTGCGGGGGACTGCGGCGCGGGCGGCCGAACTCCTCGACCGCTTCGGGCTGACCGAGGCCGCCGACCGGGCCGCGTCCACGTACTCGGGCGGAATGCGCCGCCGCCTCGATCTGGCGGCGAGCCTGATCCGGCGCCCCGAGGTGCTCTTCCTGGACGAGCCCACCGCCGGGCTCGACCCCGCCAGCCGCAACCAGATCTGGGCGGCCGTGCGCACGCTCAAGGACGAGGGCACCACCGTGCTGCTGACCACGCAGTACCTGGAGGAGGCCGACCAACTCGCCGACGACATCGCGCTCGTGGACCGGGGCAGGGTCACACACACCGGCTCGCCCGCCGAACTCAAGGCGCTCATCGGCAGTTACGCGGAGGTGGTCGTCGCCCACGCGGAGGCGATGTCCGCAGCCGCGGCGGTCCTGGACCAACTGACCGGCAACACACCCTCGTTCGACCAGGAGCGGCACGCGGTCGGCGCGGTCACCACCGACACGACGCTGACGCTTCCCCGACTGGTCCGCGAACTCGACGCCGCCGGGGTGCCGTTGCTCGACGCAAGCCTGCGCCCGCCGACCCTCGACGACGTGTTCCTGCGCCTGACCCACGACAGGACAGACGGCATGACCGACTACAAGGAGCTTGTGACCTGAGTACGTTGGCGTACGACGGCACCGCGATCGTGGGCCGGAACCTGCAACGGATGAAGCACAGTCCCGGGCTCCTCATCCTCACCCAGACCATGCCGATCAACATGCTGCTGTTCTTCGGCTATGTCTTCGGCAGCGCACTCGCGACACCCGGCCAGGCCTACCGCGCCTTCCTGGTGCCGGGTCTGCTGGTCGCGACCGCCGCCAACGGGATCATGACCGGGATGTTCCAGGCCGCCCAGGACTCGCACCGGGGTGTGATGGACCGCTTCCGGACCCTGCCGATGAGCCGGGCCGCGGTACCGCTGGGCCAGGCCGCCGCCGACCTGGTCGTCACGGCCGTCGGCATGCTCCCGCTGATGCTGGTCGGGCTCGCGGTGGGCTGGCGGATCGAGGGGTCCGCTCTCGAAGCGGTCGGTGCCGTAGGCCTGTTGCTGCTGTTCCGGTTCGCGATGACCTGGGTCGGCATCCTGCTCGGGCTCGCCTCGCGGAGTGAGGAGGCGGCCGGGCAGCTCGGCGCCGCGACGTTCATGCTGCCGCTGCTGTCGAACGCCTACATTCCCACCGACAATCTGCCGGGCTGGTTGCGGACGATCGCCGAATGGAACCCGATCAGCGCGGTGGCCACGGCGATGCGGGACCTCTTCGGGAACGCGCCGGTGCCGACGGAGGGTGCCTGGCCGGTGACCCATCCCGTCGCGGGGTCGCTGGCCTGGTGCGCCCTGCTCATCGCGGTGTTCCTGCCGCTCGCCGTCCGCCGCTACACACACGGCGGACGGTGAACCACGGCCGGTCGGCGAACGCTATTTCTGCGGCGCGAGTTCGGGCCCCAGCGACGAGAACTTCTCCTGGGACACCACCCGTTTCGGGGGCCAGGTGATGTTCTCCGGAGGCCACTTCTGGCCGGTCTTCTTCAGGAACCAGGCCGGCGGCTCGTACATCGGCGGCTCATAACCGTCGGGGAGTGCCGTCTTCCACTCGACGTCCTTGGTGCGCTCCTTGAACTCGTCCTTGACGGCCTTGAGGCGCTCGGGCTGGGTGAGCAGGTCGACGGCGGTCGCCGCGAGATACCGGGCGGCGGCGATGACGGCGGCCTGGCCGGGGGCGGCGGCCGCGCAGGACGCGGTGGACCAGGTGTGCATCTTGGTGCCGATCGGGGCGAGCGCGGCGCCCATCGACACGGTCGGCACGTTCCAGCTGATGTCGGCGACGTCCGTGGAACCGCCGCCCAGGAACACCGGGTTGGGCGCGGTGAGTTCGGCGATCGCGGCGTGCATGCCCTGCTGGGGCAGACCGAGGGACTCCTGAAGCTCCTTCGCCAACGCATGGGCCTCGTCGGTGAACTCGGGCGGCCCGATCTGCTTCATGTTCGCGTGCAGCAGCTCGGCGAAGGACTTGGACGGCAACTGGTTCCAGCAGGCCGAGGTGACGCGGTGCCGGACCGAGGTCTGCGAGGCCTTCGCCGCCGCCTCCGAGACGGCGATCACCTTGTCGAGGAGTACCTGGACCCGGGCGGGACTGCCCTCCCGTACGTAGTAGCTGATCTCTGCGATCTCCGGGGTCACGTTCGGGATGTCGCCGCCATTGTTGATCACCCAGTGCAGGCGGCCGCTCGGCGCCAGGTTCTCCTCGCGCAGGAACTCCGACATCGTCGCCATCATCACGGCGGCGTCCAGGGCGCTCTTGTTGCCGAGCGGGGTGCCGCCGTGGCCCGCGACGCCGAGGAAGGTGAAGGTCACGGCGGTCATCGCGGTGGTGGTGCCCCAGCCGGTGGCGTTGGAGGTCGAGGGGTGCCAGTCGAGGAACGCGTCGAGGCCGTCGTACACACCCTGGGTGACCGCGTACGTCTTGCCGATCAGGGTCTCCTCGGCGGTGGAGCCGAAGAACTTCACGGTGACCGGCAGCTTGTGCTTCTTGGCCGCCTGCGCGACGGCAGCGGCGGCCGCCGCTGCCGCCGTGCCCAGGGCGCTGTGTCCGCAGCCGTGGCCCGGGCCGTAGCTGGGCGCGAACGGGTCGTGGATGTACTCGCGCGGGTCGTGGTGGCCGACGCCCTTGTTCTGCGAGAGGCCGGGCAGAGCGTCGTACTCGCCGCTGAAGCCGAGGACCGGGCCGCCGCTGCCGTACGAGAACCTGGCGGTGAACGCGGTCGGGAAGCCGGCGGTGCCGAACTTCACCTGGAATCCGGCCTTCTCGAGGAAGCCGGCCTCGGCGAGCGAGGAGTTCCACTCGCGCAGGCTGAGTTCGGCGTTGTCCCAGATCTCGGAGTTGAGACCGGTGATGGAGTCGGCGTGGGAGGTGATCCAGTCCAGGGCCGCCGTCTTGGCGTGACTGTCCTGGGCGAGGCCCTCCGGCGCCGTGTACTCGGCTTCCGAGGAGTCGGCGGACGCCGCCATCGCGGGGTCCGCCTCGGCCGTCATCACGGCCGTGGTGACACCGGCGGCGCCGAGCAGCTGCATGATGCGACGGCGGCTCAGCACCTGGCCGTTCGCGGTCAACGACTCGTGTTCGTGTTGATCGTGCAGGTCACACACGCGCATCCTCCGAGGGTGAGGTTGGGTGTATCGGCCAAACAAATCCTGTAAACGATCAGCCACCCTGAACCCATGAGGTTGCCCCGTCAACGTCCCGGGATGACAAAGGTGTTACGCGGGAGACATGATCCCCCGCATGCAGCCACTCCCCCTTGAGGGCATCACCGTCGTCGCCGTCGAGCAGGCCGTCTCGGCGCCCTTCGCGACCCGTCAGCTCGCCGACCTCGGCGCCCGCGTGATCAAGGTGGAGCGGGTCGACGGCGGGGACTTCGCCCGCGACTACGACACCGCGGCGGCCGGCCTCGCCTCGCACTTCGTGTGGTGCAACCGGGGCAAGGAGTCCGTCGCCCTCGACCTGAAGGACCCGCGCGGCCTCGATGTCGTACACCGGCTCGTCGCGGACGCGGACGTCTTCGTACAGAACCTCGCGCAGGGCGCGGCGGCGCGCCTCGGCCTGGACGCGGCCACGCTGTGCGCCGCGCATCCGCGGCTGGTCGCCGTGGACATCTCGGGGTACGGGGCGTCCGGGCCGTACGCCGACAAACGCGCGTACGACATGCTCGTGCAGTGCGAGGCGGGGCTCGTGTCGGTGACGGGGACGCCGGAGCAGCCGGTCAAGGCGGGGATTCCGGTGGCCGACATCGCGGCGGCCATGTACGCGTTCTCCGGGGTGCTCGCGGCGCTCGTGCGGCGCGGTACGACGGGGCGCGGGGGCCCGGTGGAGGTGTCCATGCTGGACGCGCTCGCGGAGTGGATGGGGCATCCGCTGCACCATGTGATGCACGGAGGAACTCCCCCGGCGCGGACAGGTCTCGCGCACGCCGTCATCGCGCCGTACGACGCGTATCCGACGGCGGACGGCGGCCGGGTACTGCTGTCGGTGCAGAACGACCGCGAGTGGCGGCGGCTTGCCCAACAGGTTCTTGGGCAGCCGGACTTGGCAGACGATCCGGCATACGCGACGAACGCGGCGCGGGTCGCCGACCGGGAGCGTACGGACGCACTGGTGGCGAAGGCGCTGAGCCCGCTCACCGCCGAAGAGGCGGTGGCCCGGCTGGAGAGCGCGGGCATCGCGTGTGCCCGCCTGCGGGACGTACGGGAGGTCGCGGACCATCCGCAGCTGGCGGCCAGGGACCGGTGGCGGGAAGTGGGTTCACCGGTGGGGCCGTTGCGCGCACTGCTGCCGCCGATCACGCTGCCGGGCGGCGCGGAGGCGCGCATGGGAGGGGTGCCCGAGCTGGGAGAGCACACCGGGGCGGTGCTGAGGGAGTTGGGGATGACGAAGGAGGACGTCGCGGAGTTGCTGCGGGACGGTGTGGCTCGGTAAGGGGGCGGGCCGGGCCCCTACCGCGAGGTGATGGGCTCAGACGAGCTGGTCCGGATCCGCGCATCGGGTGGAGCTGCGCGTCTCGCTGCCGCAGGGCGGAGAGGCGGCGGGCAAGCGGATGTTGACCGGTTTGAGGTTGACCGGTTTGAGCATGACCGGACCCGCGCCCGGTGATACACCGGGCGTCGCCGCCTGCCGTGGGGGTGACGGACGCGGAAAAGCGGCGCTGCGCCGGGTCGGTGGGACCGCCGGAGCGCGGGTCGGGAACGCCGGTGCCGCCGCCCTGCTCAGCGACCGCCGAACAGTGAACGGCTCAGCCGCTTCAGCGGCGCGAAGAGCGAGACCCGCCTCACTCGCGCAACCCTGCTGCTGCTCTCGTGCGCGGTGTCACGCGAGGTGAGCTCTCGCATCAGCGAGGTCGCCTCGGCTGTCTCACGCTGCGGGATCGGAGGACCGCCCAGCACCGCGAGATGGCGGTCGAGGCGCGAACTGGTCGCGCTGCTCCCGCACGTGATCGCAGGGACGCGTGCCCTGCTGCGCACTGTTATCTGTTCCATGTCACTCCCCACCCGTACGAGTCCACCCGGCCCGGGCAGGCTAACCCTATCGCCCCCTCGTGGCACTCGTGTATCGCAGGCGCAGGATTCACCTTCCCTATAAGGGGGTTGACGATTACTCTCCGAATCCAACCGATTCCAGGGCGAGTTGGACAACTGGGGCGGTAGTGGGCTGCACCGAGCCACCTTCGGGCTCTACGGTGACAGCGAGTGACGTCGCGGTCGTATTCAGTCCGTCGGCGACCAGGGGCGTGTCGCCGTCGAAGAGCCCCAGGGAGCGCGGATTCTCATCGGGGCGCATGAGCCACAGCTCGTGCACGCGCCCCCCGGCGGGGGTGCCGTACCCGCTCAGTGTCACGACGGCGCTCCGCTCCGACGCGGAGGCGACCACACCGATACCGCGTCCCTGGGCGTCCCGGTCGCCTGCCGCGCGGGCGTCCGGGGCCGCGAGGACGTGGGCGATCTCACGTGCCTGGGCGCGCTCCTGGTCCAGTTGGTCCTGGGTCCGCGTCGCCTGCACGGCGAAGAGCGAGGCCACGACGAGGGCCGCCGCGGCCGTGGTGGTGGCGAGCGGGGCGAGAAGCGGGCGGAAGCGGGGGGCACGCCCGCGTGCGGTCGGATGCGCCGTCTGATGGGGGGCACGCGCGCGTGGCGCGTGCTGGGGCGACGGCTCCTGCGGCGTGGTCCGTACGGCGGTCAGCACGCGGTCGCGCAGCGCGGCCGGCGCCGGAGCAGCGGTGGACCAGGCGAGGCGCACCGCGTCCTCGGTGAGCGCCCGGACCTCTGCGTTGCAGAGCGGGCAGTCGCGCAGGTGGCGTTCGAAGCGGCGGCGCTCGTCGCGTTCGAGGGCGTCCAGCGCGTAGGGGGCGGCGAGGGAGTGCAGATCGCGCCGCAGCAACCGGTCGAGGAGGCTCATCCGGCATCTCCCTCTCGTACACACGGACCTCCGTGCGGTCGTACATCGGAATCAGGGCCGGGCAGGCGGTCGAGCAGGGGGTCGGGGACACTCATGCGACACCTCCCAGGCAGTCACGCAGCCGCGTCAGTCCGTCGCGCATACGGGTCTTGACCGTGCCGAGCGGCAGAGAGAGCCGTTCGGCCACTTCACGGTAGGTGTAGCCGTCGTAGTACGCGAGGGTGACGGACTGGCGTTGCAGAGCGGTGAGCCGGTCGAGGCAGCGGCGGACCCACTCGCGTTCGAGTCCGGCCTCGACCTCCTCGGCGACCTGGTCGAAGGCGGGATGGTGGGCGCGCTGTCCCTCGCGTTGCTCGCGCTCGGTGGCGGCGCGGGCGCTGCGGACCCGGTCGACGGCCCGGCGGTGCGCGAGGGTGAGCGCCCAGGAGAGGGCGCTGCCGCGCCGCGGGTCGAACCGCCCGGCGGAGCGCCAGAGTTCGAGCAGCACTTCCTGGGCCACCTCCTCCGACTGGGCGGGGTCGCGCACCACCCGGCGTACCAGTCCGAACACCGGCCCGGACACCAGTCCGTACAGCTCCTCGAATGCCTTCTGGTTGCCTCCGGCCACGAGCACCAGGAGTTCGTCCGCCTCCACCCGTTCCCCCTCTCCGGCCCGCAGGGGCCGTCCCGTCACTTACGTGTTCGCAGCGAGCACGCTCCCGGATGGGTTACGGATCAGCGAACCGAAAACGCGGGTCCGCCGCCAGGGAAACGGGTCTGTCGCGGAGTCAGGCTGCGACAGCCGGCCACAGAAACTGAGCCCGTCGCTGAAACAACCTGTGAAATCCGCCGTAAGAACGTTTGGGATTTGACCAATCCACCCCGGCGACCGCTCCGAATGGCGTGCGTCAGGCAATTGGGACGTGAGGACGGACGGCATGACACCTATCTTCAGGAGTGGCGCGGGGCGCAGGAGTCTCGCGACCCTCGTCTGTGGTGCGCTGGCCGCCGGGGGGCTCGCAGCCGCCGGCGTGACGCTATTGGTACCGGGGGCGGCCTCCGCCTCCAGCCACCGGGAGGCCCCGTTGATCTCGGGGGCTCCGCAGTACGACAACACGGACGTGTATGCGTTCGTGAGCCCGGACAAGCCCGATACGACGACCATCGTGGCGAACTGGATCCCCTTCGAGGAACCGGCCGGCGGACCGAACTTCTTCACGTTCGCCGAGGACGCCCAGTACGACATCCACATCGACAACAACGGTGACGCGCAGGGCGAGTTGCTCTACCGCTACACCTTCAAGACGCACGTCAAGAACGGCAACACCTTCCTCTACAACACGGGTGCGGTCGACAGCCTCGACGACCCCGACCTCAACATCACGCAGACGTACGACATCGATCTGCTGCAGCTGAAGGACCAGAAGGTGGTGTCGCAGACGAAGGTCGCGGACGATGTTCCGGTGGCGCCGTCGAACGTCGGCAAGGCGTCGATGCCGGACTACGGCAAGCTGCGTAACGAGGCGATCCACGAACTCGCGGGCGGTTCCACGACGTTCGCCGGTCAGGCGGACGACCCGTTCTTCCTGGATCTGCGGGTCTTCGACCTGCTGTACGGCGGCAACCTGACCGAGGTCGGGCGGGACACCCTCAGGGGCTACAACGTCAACTCGATAGCCCTGCAGGTGCCGAGTCACATGATCCAGGAGTCGGCCGAGCAGCCCGTCGTCGGCATCTGGTCCACCACCCAGCGCAAGGACGCGCACGGTGACTGGACGCAGGTCTCCCGGCTGGGCATGCCGCTGGTGAACGAGGTCGTCAACCCGATCAAGGACAAGGACAAGTTCAACGCGTCCTCGCCCTGGAACGACGGCGACTTCCTGACGAACGTGACCAACCCGGAGCTTCCCAAGCTCATCGAGGCGATCTACAAGATCCCGGCGCCGACGGAGCCGCGCAACGACCTCGTCGATGTGTTCCTGAAGGGCGTGGAGGGCCTGAACCAGCCGCCCAACGTCACCCCGGCGGAGGAGCTGCGGCTCAACACCTCGATCAAGCCGGTGGCTTCACCCAAGCGGCTCGGTGTGCTGGACGGCGACACCGCGGGCTTCCCGAACGGTCGCCGGCTCACCGATGACGTGCTCGACATCGCGTTGCAGGTCGTCGAGGGTGAACTGGTCGGCTCCAAGAACGACTTGGGCGACGCGGTCGACAAGAACGACAAGAAGTTCGGCCACACCTTCCCCTACCTGGCCAACCCGGCCGCTGGTTCCCGCGGAACACTCGCCAAGGGCACGACCAGCGGGACCGACGTGCGCAACCAGCTCGGTGACGCACTGCAGCCCACGAGTGCCTCCGGAGAGACCGACACCATGCTGATCGCGGCCTCCGCGGCGGCGGGCGCGGCCGGCTTCCTGTTGATCGGCACCGGCCTGCTGTGGTGGCGCCGGAGGGTGAACGACCGGGCCTACTGATCCGGCTCACGGATCGTGCGACCGGGCC
>NZ_JBHXMF010000045.1:0-80448 GCF_042721055.1 Streptomyces sp. NPDC058470 | reverse complement strand
GGCCCGGACGCGCAGCACGCGTCCGGGCCGGCGTCGTCGCTGTCGGACCGGCTTGTCAGACCGGCTGCCCGATCGGCCGCACCACCACCGTGTTCACATCGACGCCTTCCGGCTGCCGGATCGCCCAGACGATCGACTCGGCGAGCTGGTCCGCGGTCAGCAGATGGCCGGGCGGCAGGCTGCCGTAGCTGTCCCAGAAGGGGGTCTCCACCCGCCCGGGCGAGATCAGGGTCACGCCGACCCCGAACTCGGTGACCTGCCGCCGGGTGTTCTCGGCGAGCCCGGTCACGGCCCACTTCGTCGCCCCGTAGATGTTCCCGGGGCCGTGCACGTGACCCGCGACGCTGCCGACCAGCACGATCCGGCCCCGCGTCTCCTTGAGGGCGTCGATGGAGGCCCTGATCAGCAGCGCGGGACCCAGCACGTTGGTCAGCACCATCTCGGGCCATCCAGCGGGGTCGCCCTCGGCGACGGTGTCATGGGTGGCGAAGCCGGCGTTGGCGATGACGGTGTCGAGCCGCCCGAACTCCTTGAGCGTCACCTCGACCGCCGCCTGCACGTGGTCGTACTCGGCCGCGTTCCCTGCGATCGTCAACAGGCCCGCGGGGCGTCCGAGTTCCTCGGCGAAGCCGCGCAGCCGCTCCTCACCCCGCCCGGTGACCGTCACCCGGTGCCCGGCGTCGAGAAGCCTCCGCGCGACCGCGGCGCCGATACCGCTGCCGCCACCGGTGATGAGCGCTACTGGTGAGTCGGTCATGGTTACCCCCATACGTTTCCCATGCGGTTCAGGCGAACGCCGGGAGTCCATCATTTGGAGCGCTCTCGAAGTCAAGCCCCTTCGGCCCTGTCCGCGTCGGCGGGAAAATCCGTTGCACCCCCGGACGGCGTCGACGGACAGTGGGTCCATGACCATGCCCACCCCGCCATCCACCCTGACCGTGCGCCCGGCGAGGCTCGATGACGCGATGGCGGTGTGCGCGCTGCTCAATGAGATCGACCTGCTGGAGATCGGTCGCGCCGACACCGAACTGACCGAGGTCCAGACGGACTTGAAGCACCCCGAGATAGACCTGGAGCGCGACTCCTGGCTGCTGTTCGACGGCAAAAGGCTGATCGGATACGGCCTGCTGTGGGACGAGTCCGGCGGCGAGCGGATCGACATGGACCACTACACGCTGCCCGACCGGCCGCACGGGTCCCAGCACTTGTTCGACCTGATGGAGGCCCGGGCCGCCGAGCACGCCGCCGCCAACGGGGCGGCACGAGCGGTGGTGCACCTGCACCTGAACACCGCCCCCACCACGGACCTGCGGGCGCTGCGCGGGCGGGGCTGGCATCCGGTCCGCCGTTACAACGTGATGGCACGTCAACTGTCGGGCATCACCGACCTGTTGCCTGCCCCTCCGCCCGGTGTGACCCTGCGCCCCTGTCTGACCGAGCCGGACCGCCGACGCGCCCACGCACTGCTCCAGGAAGCCTTCGCCGAACACTTCGACTTCCAGCCGCGTACGTACGAGCAGTGGCTGGACGACATCGATGCCGAGCGTGTCGACTGGTCACTGATCTGGATCGCACACCTCGACGGCCTCGGGGACGCGGCGGCGCTGCGCAGTCACGACAACCGCGCCTCGATGGCGTGGATCGCCAGCATCGGCGTCGCCCACAAGGCCCGGGGCCAGGGCCTTGGCAGCTACCTGCTGCGCCACGCCTTCGGGCACTACGCGGCGCGGGGCCGCGACCGCATCGGCCTCGGCGTGGACACGGACAACAGCACGGGCGCGCCCGCACTGTACGAACGGCACGGCATGACTCTCGACTTCGCCGTCGACACCTGGGAGTTGATCCGCCCGATCCGCCCGGCCTGATCGATCTGACCGATCTGACCGAGCGCTTCGCCATCCGGTCCGGGGACGGGATGCCGCGAGACGCCCGCCGAGGGCTACTCCGGCTTCACTCCCACGTACACGGTGTGCGCCGTCAGCAGGAACGCGTCCGGGCGGTGGTGCACGCTCGCCTTGTCGTCCGGGTCGAGAAGCCGGTCGAGGGTGGCGAGATCGTCGGCGTCGAGATGCTCGCCGAGGCCCTCGCGGCGGTGGGTGAGCGCGGCGACGACGAAGGCGCGGGCGTCGTCCGTGAGAGGGGCGGGCAGGTCGAGGAGGAACGTGCGGGTGGCGGTGTGGCGCAGCCCGACAGCGTTCATCAGAGCGGGCCAGTCCTCCGTCTCCGTCACCGCTCCGGGCAGCTCGGCCCGCATCCTGGCGAACCACTCCTCCTGGATCGCGTCGATACGGGACTGCAGGCCGGGGCGGCCGATCCCTATGTCGCGCGGGAAGTAGCGCGCCGGCAGTCCGCCTTCCAGCAGGGCCAGTACGCCGCCGGGTGCGAGCGCCCGTGCGAAACCCGCGAGCGCGGCCCGCTGGTCGCCGACGTGGTGCAGAGACCTGCTGGCCCACAGCAGATCAGCGGGGTACTCCAGGTCGTCCAGTCCGTCGTCGAGCTCGGTCCGCAGGATGCTGAAGCGGTCGGCGACACCGAGCCTGTCGGCACGCTCCCTGGCCCGCTCCAGGAGGGGTTCCACCGCGTCCACGGCGACGACCCGCGTCCGCGGAAAGGTGCCGGCGAGAAGACAGGAGACGACGCCGGGCCCGCTGCCCGCGTCCACGACCATCTCGGGCTCGGGCTGCCACTCCCCCAGCCAGGCCGCCACGCTCGCGTAGAGCGGGGAGGACAACTCGGCCTCCTGTTCCAGGTAGGGGAGCATCTTGGCGAAGTCCATGTGCGCGTGGTCGTGCGCCGGGTGGCCCTCATGCGTCTGCTCGTGGTCGTGTGCCATGTTCCAAGCCTCTCGTCCGGGTGTGGCCAGCGTGCTCCGCCGCTCCCGGAAACGGCTACTCGTGTTGCGCAAACAGCAAAATCTTGGCGGCGCAGGAGCGGTACGCCGGGGCCGGCCCAAGCCGCCCCGCCCCGTTGGATCACGGGCTACGAGGTGCCGTACCTCTCGGCCAGTTCGGCGGCCGTCCGGGCGATCCGCTCACGGAGCTCGGCCGGTGCCAGGACCTCGATGTCCGTGCCCAGCCGGAGGAACTCGCCGTGCGCATGGTCGATGGACTCGATCGGCACGGTGGCCTGCATCCAACCGTCCTTGTCCGGGCGGCCGTTGACCTCGACGGCACGGGCGAGCTGCCCGCCGAGCGTGGCTCCCTGCCGTACCCGGACCACCGCCTCCGAGCGGAACAGCCGATCGCGGAAGTCGCGTTGGTACGCCGTCCAGTACGCCGCCAGGTCGAAGGCCTCCGGCCGGGTGAACTCCCCTTCTCCTAAAGCCAGTTCGAGGATCTGATCGACCCGGAACGTACGCGGGCCCGGCCCCGCGACGACATACCAGCGGCCCGCCTTCAGAACGAGGCCGTACGGCTCCAGGCGGCGCTCCACGTCGGTCGGCTCGCGCCAGCGGCGGTACCGGATGTGCAGGACGCGGCGGTTCCAGACGGCGTCGGCGACGGCAGGGAGGTACGGGGTCTCGTCGGCGTCCGCGTACCAGCCCGGCGCGTCCAGGTGGAAGCGGCCGCTGATCCGGTCGGCGTGCGCGAGCAACTCGCCGGGGAGAGCCGCACGGACCTTCAGCTGGGCGGCGGCGAGGACCGAACCGAGGCCGAGCTCGGCGGCGGGCCCGGGGACGCCCGCGAGGAACAGGGCCTCGGCCTCCCCCTCGGTGAGGCCGGTGAGCCGGAGGCGGTAGCCGTCGAGGAGCTGGTAGCCACCGGCGTGCCCGGCATCCCCGTACAGCGGCACGCCCGCCGTGTGCAGTGCGTCCACGTCCCGGTACACGGTCCGCACCGACACCTCCAGCTCCGCGGCGAGCTGGGCGGCGGTCATCCGGCCGCGCGTCTGGAGGAGTAGAAGGATCGAGACGAGCCGCGCTGATTTCACCCCGCCAGAATCCCAGACTCCACTGACAGTAGGTGTCAGTGGAGCGGGCCTAGCTTGCTGGTATGGCCTTCAGGGAGAAACTGCTGACCGTTCCGCCGCCGATCGAGGTCGCGGGACGGCACGTCAAGCGCTATCACGTCACCACCGACCCGGCCGGCATCGCGCCCGACGTCGAGAAAGCGGCGTACGCGATGCTGCCGCACCTGTTCCCGGAGCCGGACGACACCCCGCCCGCGACCTTCGTCGTGCTGCACCGGGGCGGCGACGACGGCGCCTACCTCAACGCCTACAGCTGGGTGTGGGACAACGTCCTGCACTTCCGGGGCGCGTCGGCGGGCCAGCCGGTCCTGGGCTGCCCGGACCGGGACCCGACCCACTTCGTCACGCCGGACCTCCCCTGGATCGGCTGCGTCTGGGAGCTGCCGCCGATCCTGCACGAACGCGACGCCTGGGTACGGCACATGCTCGCGCCGAACACCCCTGACCTGGACGCCTATCTGGCGGACACGCTTCCCGAGGGCACGACCGGCGACCGCTCATGAGCACCGCGCACGACTTCGACTTCCTCCACGGCGAGTGGGACATCCACCACCGCCGTCGTACCGACTTCCTCGACGCCGACAGCGACTGGGAGGAGTTCCCGGCCACGCACCGCTGCTGGAGCCTGTTCGACGGGGCGGCCGACATCGACGAGATGGACGTGCCGGTTCAGGGCTGGAAAGGGCTCACCCTGCGGCTCTTCGACCCTTCGGCCCGCGTGTGGTCACTGAACTGGTCCTCCAGTCGCACCGGGAAGCTCTTCCCGCCGGTGACCGGACGGTTCGGGCCGGACGGGCGGGGCCGGTTCCACGGGGACGACACACATGACGGCAAGGCCGTACGGGTGCGGTATGTGTGGTCGGGGATCTCCGCCTCCACTGCACGCTGGGAGCAGGCCTTCTCCGTGGACGGGGAGGGCACCTGGGTGACCAACTGGGTCATGGACTTCACCCGGCGGACTTCGGCTTCCTGAAGGCCAGCAGGGTGAACTCCGGGTCGGTACGCGGGACTTCCTGGCGGGGGAGGGCCTCAAGGCGGGCGATGAACTGCTCGGTCAAGGGGCCGTCCGGCGCCAGCTGGGTGAACCAGCCGCGGCGCAGGTCGGCCGTCGTGCTGCGGGGGCTGCGGCCCTGGCCGTGACCCCGGAACCGGGCCCGGCCCGCCGGGAGGAGTCCGTGCTCCACGGCGTACGACGCGACGCGCTCGGCCCGGTCCTGGGCAGGGCGGCCCGGGCGCGGAGCGAGTACGGCGTCGATGTCGCTGCCGACGTCGTGCGCGGCGGTCTTGTCGACGGTGGTGACGTACACCCCGCCGGGTCGGAGCACCCGCGCGCACTCGGCGACGACGGCTCGCGCGTCCCCGGGGCCGTCCACCAGATGGAGCAGCCACACAGTGGTCACGGCGTCGAACTCGGCGTCGGGGAAGGGTAGTCGGCGGCTGTCGGCGAGGGCCACGGTGCCCGGCATCCGGGCCGCCGCCAGCCGCGCCATGCCGTACGCGGTGTCCACTCCCGTCACCCGCAGTCCCGGCCGCCCGGCTGCCAGGCAGGCGCCGGGTCACGCTCCCGGTCCCGCAGGCGACGTCGAGCAGGGTGCGCGCGGTTTCGGGGACGAGGCCGAGTACGGCGTCGGCAGCCGCCAGGGCCCTCGGCTCACCACCGCGTGTGCTGTCGTACGCCTCGGCTTCCTGGTCGTAGTCCAGCATGCGGGTCAGCGCGCACCGTGCCCGGGAGCCAGTTCCTCCACCCTGCGGGCGAGTTGGAAGTCGAGCTCGGTGACCGCGCCGCCGACGCTGTGGGTGTTCACGGTGAGGGCGACGGTGTTGTAGCCGAGGGTGAGGTCGGAGTGGTGGTCGAGTTCGTCCTGCACCTGCGCGATGTGCACGACCAGAGCGGTCGCCGCGAAGTGCGAGCCGAGCCGGTAGGTACGGGCGAGCCGGTCGCCGTCCAGGGACCAACCGGGCAGGTCCGCCAGTTGCTCCTCGATCTCCTTCTGCGCCAGCGGTTCGACGGGCATGACCTGGGCTCCATTCGTACGACGGGAGGGTGCGCGCGGGGCTGTTCCTCAGCGTGCCACAGTCCCCGGAACTCGGCCCCGGCCGAGCTCCCGGTGGACGCGCTCAGGCTCGTACGCACTCCGCCGCGAAGTCGTCCGCCAGGACGGTGATCGTGGCGCGTCCCTCGATCCGCTCCAGCCATTCGTGCGGCAGGCCGTGGTCGCCGTGCAGGGCACCGAGGAGGTTGCCGCAGAGGGAGCCGGTGGAGTCGCTGTCGCCGGAGTGGTTGACGGAGAGGAGGAGGGCGTCGGTCACCCTGGGGGTGGCGAGGGCGCTGTAGACGCCGATGGCCAGGGCCTCCTCGGCGATCCAGCCGGCGCCGAGGGATTCGAGCTTCTCGGCGCTCGGGTCACCTTCGGCGGCCAGGTCGAGGGCCCTGTTCAGGGCGGTCGTAGTCTCCTCGTGGCCGGGGTGACGGGCCAGCAGCCGCAGCGTGCGCAGGACGGCGCCCTCCAGGGAGTCCCCGGAGACCAGGTGGGTGACGATCGCGGCGAGGGCGCCGGAGGCGTAGTAGCCCGTGGGGTGGCCGTGGGTCATCTGGGCGCAGCGGGCGGCCATGCCGAACGCGGTCCCGGCCGATGTCCTGGTCAGGCCGAAGGGTGCCGAGCGCATGACCGCGCCGCAGCCCTTGGAGTCGGAGTTGACCGGTCCTGGCGGGCCGAGCTCGGCCCCCGGATCGGGGACGTGGTCCTCCTGCTGAAGTCCGGAGAGGCAGGCGTTGCCGGGCGCCCGTCGCGCGTACAGCCAGCTCTGCGCGGCGAGTCCGCCGTGGACGTCACTGCCGGGCCCGGCCTTGAGCTGCGTGTCCAGCCACCGCCCGTACGCCCACCGCACCAGCCGGGACCAGCCGCCCCCGATGCCCTTGAGCCGCTCGCGCGTGTGCGCCTGCTGGATGCCCTCCACCGTGAACAGGGTCATCTGTGTGTCGTCGCTGACGCGCCCCACGACGCCCTCGCCGTCGGGCACAAGGCCGATCACCCCGGCGGGCCCGTGGGCGGCGCGGATCCGTTCCAGCGAGTCGAACTCGACGGGATAGCCGAGCGCGTCCCCGGTCGCCCCGCCCAGAAGGCAGCCGCGTACCCGTGCCCGGTAGACCGCCTCGGCCTCCGGGCTCAGCCGCCCGTTCCCCATCTCGTTCACGCACCACTCCTCGACTACGGTCCTCGTATGAGCATTGTCGCGTCGGGTGCCTCCCCGCTTCCGAGTACCCCCGACGGCAAGGGCGTCGGCCCGCTGCTGCGCGGCTGGCGGGAGCAGCGGCGGCTGAGTCAGCTGGAGCTGGCGCTGCGGGCCGGTTCGTCGTCGCGGCACATCAGCTTCATCGAGACGGGCCGCTCCCGGCCGAGCGAGGAGATGGTCCTACGGCTCGCCGAGCACCTGGAGGTCCCCGTCCGGGAACGCAACGCGCTGCTGCTCGCCGCGGGGTTTGCGCCCCACTACGCGGAGACCCCGCTCGACGACCCGGCGATGGACGCCCTGCGCGAGGGCGTGGAACGGCTGATCCAGGGCTACGAGCCGTATCCCGCGCTGGTGGTCGACGCCACCTACAACGTCCTCGCCGCGAACCAGGGCATCGCCATGCTCCTGGACGGCATCCCCGAGGCCCTGCTCGCGCCCCCGCTGAACGCGATGCGTCTCACCCTTCACCCGGAGGGCATGGCGCCGCGTATCCGCAACCTCCGCGCCTGGCGGGGCCATCTGCTCGCCCAGATGGAACGGCAGGTCGCGCTCAGCCGCTCCGAGCCGCTGCGCGCGCTGTACGAGGAGGTGGCCGCGTACCCGGTCCCGGGCCCCGGCCCGGAGGACGAACTCTTCGACGCCGTCCCTTGTTTCGCGCTGCCGATGCGGATCGAGCACGACGGTCAGATCCTGTCCTTCGTCTCCTCCATCTCGACCTTCAACACCCCGATGGACGTGACGGTCTCCGAGCTGGCCATCGAGACGTTCCTCCCGGCGGACCCGGCAACGGCCAAGTACCTTCGGAGTCCGGATTCCTGACGCGAACAAGGGTGACCCGGCCGACCCTGTGAGGCTCAGGGGAGAACATGACACACTGCGCGTGTACTTCGGCGCTTGGGGAGGCGTGGCGTGAGTGAGCGGCGGCCCGCGCCCACCGTAGGGCAGGTGGTTCTGGGGCGGAGGCTCCAGGAGTTGCGGGAGAGAGCGGGACTGAAGCGGGAGGAGGCCGCGCGCGTGCTGCGCGTGGCCCCGGCGACCGTGCGGCGGATGGAGATGGCCGAGGTCGCGCTCAAAATCCCGTACGTACAGGTGCTGTTGACGACCTACGGGGTGGCCCCCGACGAAGTGGCCGCCTTCATAGGGCTTGCCGAGGAGGCGAACCGGCCGGGGTGGTGGCAGCGGTTCCACGACGTGCTGCCGGAGTGGTTCAGCATGTACGTCAGCCTGGAGGGCGCCGCCCGGCTGATCCGCTCCTACGAACCGCACTTCGTGCCCGGGCTGTTGCAGACCGAGGACTACGCGCGGGCCGTGCTGGAGGCGGGGACGGTCGGGCAGACTGGTCCGGAGGCCATCGAGCGGCATGTGGCACTGCGTATGAAGCGGCAGGGGCTGCTCACCGGCGAGAACCCGCCGCATCTCTGGGTGATCATGGACGAGACGGCGCTGCGGCGTCCCGTGAGCATCGACAGCAAGGTCATGCGCGACCAGGTGGACCGGCTTCTGGAAGAGGCCGAGCACGATCACATCACGCTCCAGGTCGCCGAGTTCGCCAACGGCCCGCACCCGGGGACGTACACGTCCTTCGCGCTGTTCCGCTTCGCGGAGCCGGAGCTGCCTGACATGGTCTACAGCGAGTACCTGTCCGGTGCCCTCTACCTCGACTCACGCATCGAGGTGGCCCTGCACCTGGAGGTCCTGGACCACATGACGGCCCACGCGGCCTCCGCCCAGCGCACCAAGCAGATCCTCCAGGAGTTCCGGGCGAGGTTCTGAGCTGCAAGAACGTACCCCCTGGTCGCTGAATCCGTTGATGAATCCGTTGATGAATCCGTTGATGAATCCTTCGAAGAACCGATACCGAGGAGCACCGTTGTGACTGGAAGTGACGCCGAGTCGATCCGTATCGACACCAGCCGACCGCATCCCGCGCGGGTGTACGACTGGTGGCTGGGCGGCAAGGACAACTACCAGGTGGACGAGGAACTGGCCCGCAGGATCCTCGGCGTGGACGAGGCCGCGGTGCGCAGTGCGCGCTCCAACCGCCGGTTCATGCACCGGGCCACCCGGGTCGCCGCCCGGGCCGGCATACGTCAGTTCCTGGACATCGGCACGGGCATTCCCACCGAGCCCAACCTCCACCAGGTCGCCCAGGAGATCGCCCCGGAGTCGAGGGTGGTCTACGCCGACAACGACCCGATCGTCCTACGGCACGCCGAGGCGCTGCTGCAGGGCACCGACGAGGGCTCCACCGAGTATGTGCACGCCGACGTCCGGGACCCCGACAGCATCCTGGGGCTGGCCGCCGAGTACCTGGACTTCGACCGGCCCGTCGCACTGTCGCTGGTCGCGCTCACCCACTACCTCGACGACGCTCCCGACGGCGACGACGTGTACGGCCTGGTCGGCAGGTACGTCACCGCCCTCGCCCCCGGCAGCTTCGTGATCCTTTCCCAGGTCACCCCGGACCTCAGCGCCGAGACCATCGGGAAGGTCGCGGCACTCTTCCGGGAGAGCGGCACCCCCTTCCACCCGCGCACCCACGCCGAGTTCTCCCGCTTCCTCGACGGTCTTGAGCTGCTGGAGCCGGGCGTGGTCCCGGCCGTCGACTGGCGGCCGGAACCGGTGGACGTGGCCGCGAAGGCGGAGGGCATCGTGCCTCTGTACGCGGGGGTCGCCCGCAAGTCCTGACCCGTACGGATGCCGTGAGCGGGTGCACCACCCGGCTCGCCCCCGGGTCCGATCCGGGGGCGAGCAAGGGAGCCTTCAGCGAGCTGCCGGTCGGGTACTCCGGTCGGCAGCCGGGCCGGCGGCCCCGGTCGCCGTCCATGAGCGATCCACCTATGTTGGGGCGGGGGTACCTGGAGGCCGCCTTGGACCACTCGCCCGAAACCACGTCCGCGCCCGAGCCGGGCATTCAGGCCGCGGCGCCCGGCACCGATGTACCGCAGGCGGGTGGCGGCAGTCACGAGCACCGGTGGCTGATCCTCGCGGTGGTCGGTATCGCGCAGCTCATGGTCGTCCTCGACGCGACGATCGTGAACATCGCTCTGCCGTCCGCGCAGAAGGACCTGGGATTCACCAACGGCAACCGGCAGTGGGTCGTCACCGCGTACGCGCTCGCCTTCGGCAGCCTGCTGCTGCTCGGCGGGCGCATCGCGGACCTGGTGGGCCGCAAGGCCGTGTTCCTCGCAGGGCTCGCGGGCTTCGCCCTGGCCTCCGCGCTCGGCGGTACCGCGACCAGTTTCGGGATGCTGGTGGGGGCCCGTGCCCTACAGGGGCTGTTCGGCGCGTTGCTCGCGCCGGCCGCGCTCTCGCTCCTCACGACGACGTTCACGGATCCGCGCGAGCGCGCCAAGGCGTTCGGGATCTACGGGGCGATCGCGGGCGCGGGCGGCGCGGTGGGGCTGCTGCTCGGCGGCGTGCTCACCGAGTATCTGGACTGGCGCTGGTGCCTGTACGTGAACGTCCTCTTCGCCGCGGTGGCCATGATCGGCGGGGCGCGACTTCTGCACGCCGGAAAACCCACGGACCGGCCGAAGCTGGATGTGCCGGGCACGCTCCTGGTGTCGGCCGGGCTGTTCTGCATCGTCTACGGGTTCTCGAACGCGGAGACGTCCTCGTGGAGCGACACGAAAACGTGGGGCTTCCTCGTGGTCGGCGCGGTCCTTCTCGTGGGATTCGCCTGGTGGGAGAAACGGGCCGAACACCCACTGCTGCCGCTGCGCGTGGTCCTGGACCGCAACCGCGGGGCGTCGTATCTCGCGATGTTCATCGCCGGTGCCGGCATGTTCGGCGTCTTCCTGTTCCTGACCTACTACCTCCAGGAGATCCTGGACTACTCGCCGATCAAGACGGGGCTGGCGTTCCTCCCCATGGTCGCCGTGATGGTGGTCATGTCGGTGGTCACGACCAACTACCTGGTGCCGAAGCTCGGGCCGAAACCGATCGTGCCGCTCGGCATGGCCCTCGCCTCGGCCGGGATGGCCTGGCTGACCGCGCTCGGTCTCGACAGCAACTACGCCCAGCACGTGCTGCCGCCGCTCCTGATGGCCGGTCTCGGCCTCGGCATGATCTTCGCCACGGCGATGAACCTGGCCACATCCGGCGTCGCCGCACGCGATGCGGGCGTGGCCTCCGCGATGGTCAACACCAGCCAGCAGGTGGGCGGTTCGATCGGCACGGCCCTGCTCAACACCCTCGCCACGAGCGCCGCGACGAACTACCTCGTCGGCAAACAGCCCACGGCACAGGTGCAGGCGCAGGCCTCGATGGAGAGCTACTCGACGGCGTACTGGTGGTCGGCAGGGTTCTTCGCGATCGGGTTCGTCGTGACGCTGGCGCTCTACCGGCGCGGGGTGCCCACGCAGCAGGCCGAGGGCCAGGCGGTGCACATGTAGTGCGGCCGGTCCTGGCCCGTGCCCCGCTACTTGAGGGCGCGCTTGTCCGCCTTCAGGCTCTCGGTGAGCTTGATGGTGATGAACTCGTTGTTGTCGGCCTTACCGGGCGTACGGCCGGAGGAGAACGGGAAGTTGTTGTCGTTCAGGACCGCCAGCGTCCGGTTGTCCAGGAGGACCACGTCCTCGATCGTGGTGAACGGGAAGGTGAACGTCTCGCCGAAGCCGCCGAGGCCCTTCGGGTTCGCGATGTTCATCAGGTCGGCCACAAGGGTCTTGTCCATGACCCCGTCACCGTTGCGGTCGCGGGTGTCGGCGAGGTAGATCCGCTTGAACGTGGCGTCGGCGCCCTGGCCGCCGTCGCGCTCGATGACCAGGAAGCGGTTCCTGTCGACGGCGATGGCGTCACCGATGGCGTTGGAGGGCGACTCCAGGCGGTAGGTGAAACGCTTCCCGGTGTAGTCCCGGGTCTTCAGGTCGAATTCGCTGAAGCGCAGGTCTCCGGGGGTGTCACCGTTGACCGTGCCTTCGAGGAGCGGGTACAGGTGACGGCCGTCGACCGCGCGGACCATGCCCTCGAAGCCCTTGCTGCTCGCGGTGGTCGGCTGGGCGCCGTTCAGATACGGGTTCTCCGGCGCCTGCACTCCGTCGAGCGGGATCGGGGCTTCGAGAAGCCTGCCGGTGGAGGAGAAGTGCAGCAGGAACGGGCCGAACTCGTCGCCCAGCCAGTACGAGCCGTCGTACGCCCGCACGATGGACTCGACGTCGAAGTCGGCACCGGTCAGCACCCGGTCGGTCCGGGTGAGCGGGAACGGCACCTTGTGGAACGGGTCGCTGAGGTTGAAGCCGCCCAGGACCTCGACCCTGCCGGTCTTCGTGTCCGGCTCGACGCGGTGTACGCGCAGCAGGAAGTCGGCGCTGTTGGCCTTGTTGCCGTATCCGTTGTCGGACAGCACGTCGTAACTGCCGTCGTGGCGGTTGACGGCGCCGCTGAAGCCCTGGACGGGCTGGTCGGCGAACGGCCCGGTGATGCCGTTGAACGGACCCGCCCCGATGGCCGAGCCGGACGGCTCGCTGTCCGGGACGAACGTCTGGGCCGGAAGCGAGGCGAAACCGGTCAACGTGGCCTGGCCGAAGGCCGTGGCCTGGCCGCCGAGGGGCGTCGTCCGGCCGAGGGACGTGGCCTGACCGGAGTCCTCGGAGTCGCGGTCGGCCATGGCGGGCGACGCGAGTCCGACGGTCAGCGCGACGGCGCCGACCGTGATCGAGAGTCTCTTCATGACCCGCACGTTAGGGATACCGGGTGACGGGCGGCCGAACACCGGGCAACGCGCAGCACAGGCGTACTAGGTCCTGTCGTCAAATTCCCGTCTGCCTCGCGACGCCATGCACGTCCTCTAGACGGCACCGCCCCCCGCGTCCCTGCCCCTGTCCGCATCTCCACCCCTTTCCCTCTCCTCGTCCACGATCTCCGCGTCCACCACGCCCTCCTCCTCGCTCGGGGTGTGTTCGGCGGCCGGCTCGTCCTGCGGGGGTGTCTGCGGCGGAGCTTGCTGGGCCTGCGCATACATCGCCTGCCCCATCCGCTGGCTCACCGTGGCGAGCTTCTCTACGGCGGACCGCAGCGCGCTCGTGTCGGCGGGCTCCTCCAGAAGTGCCTTCAGCTCCGAGATGGCCGACTGCACCTCCGGCTTCGTCTCGGACGGAACGCGCTCCTCGTTCTCCCGGAGGAACTTCTCGGTCTGGTAGACGAGTTGCTCGGCCTGGTTGCGGGTCTCGGCGGCCTCACGGCGCTGTCGGTCCTCGTCGGCGTACTCCTCGGCCTCGCGCATCATGCGGTCGATGTCGTCCTTGGGAAGCGCGGAGCCGCCGGTGACGGTCATCTTCTGCTCGCGTTCCGTGGCGAGGTCCTTCGCGGAGACGTGCATGATCCCGTTGGCGTCGATGTCGAAGGCGACCTCGATCTGCGGCACCCCGCGCGGCGCGGGCGGCAGCCCAGTGAGGTCGAAGACGCCGAGCTTCTTGTTGTACGCGGCGATCTCGCGCTCGCCCTGGTAGACCTGGATACCGACCGACGGCTGGTTGTCCACGGCGGTCGTGAAGATCTCCGAACGCCGGGTCGGGATCGTGGTGTTGCGCTCGATGAGCTTGGTCATGATGCCGCCCTTGGTCTCGATCCCCAGGGACAGCGGGGTGACGTCGAGCAGCAGGACGTCCTTGACGTCACCGCGGATGACACCCGCCTGGAGCGCGGCGCCCACGGCGACGACCTCGTCCGGGTTGACGCCCTTGTGCGGGTCCTTGCCGGTGAGTTCCTTCACCAGGTCGGTGACGGCGGGCATCCGGGTCGAGCCGCCGACCAGGATGACCCGGTCGACCACGGACAGCTTCACGCCCGCGTCCTTGACCGCCTGGTGGAAGGGGTTCTTGCAGCGGTCGAGCAGGTCGGCGGTCAGTTCCTGGAACTGGGCGCGCGTCAGCTTCTCGTCGAGGTGCAGCGGGCCCTCGGCGGTGGCGGTGATGTAGGGCAGGTTGACGGTGGTCTCGGAGGCGCTGGACAGCTCGATCTTGGCCTTCTCGGCGCCCTCGCGCAGCCGTTGCAGCGCCATCTTGTCGTGTCCGAGGTCGATGCCGTGCGAGGCCTTGAACCGCTGGGCGAGATGCTCGACGACCCGCTGGTCCCAGTCGTCGCCGCCGAGTTGAGTGTCACCGTTGGTGGCCTTGACCTCGATCACACCGTCGCCGATCTCCAGGAGCGAGACGTCGAAGGTCCCGCCGCCCAGGTCGAAGACGAGAACGGTCTGCTCCTCGCCGCGGTCGAGCCCGTACGCGAGGGCGGCGGCCGTCGGCTCGTTGATGATCCGCAGGACCTTGAGCCCCGCGATCTCGCCCGCCTCCTTGGTGGCCTGGCGCTGCGCGTCGTCGAAGTAGGCGGGCACCGTGATCACGGCGTCCTTGACGTCCTCGCCGAGATACGCCTCCGCGTCCCGCTTCAGCTTCTGGAGCACGCGCGCGGCCAGCTCCTGAGCGCGGTACCGGGTGCCGTCGATGGCGCCCGTCTCCGGAAAGCGCCAGCTCGAATCGCCCATGTGACGCTTGGCGGAACGCGCGGTGCGCTCCACGTTCGTCACGGCCTGCCGCTTGGCGACCTCCCCGACGAGCACCTCGCCGTTCTTGGCGAAGGCCACCACGGAGGGCGTGGTGCGCGCGCCCTCCGCGTTGGCCACGACCGTGGGGTCGCCGCCCTCCAGAACAGCGACCACGGAGTTCGTCGTACCGAGATCGATCCCGACCGCACGTGCCATGTCCGTCCCCTTCCACCCGCGTCTGCCCGGCTCTGCCCGCCCCCAGCACAAAACTTGAGTGCGTATCTGTCAATGGGGCGGGTGCACCCGGGCGGGGTCCGGACATGACAACGCCGCGGCCCCTCGTGGGGAACCGCGGCGCCGTACTGCCTACGGGGCTGTCAGGCGAGCTTCGCCGACAGAGTGATCGTCGTGCCGGTGAGCGCCTGGCTGACCGGGCAGTTCTTCTTGGCGTCCTCGGCCGCGGCGACGAAGGCGTCCTCTTCGATGCCCGGCACCGTGCCCTCGACGGTGAGGTGGATGCCGGTGATGCCCTCGCCCGGCTGGAAGCTGACGTCGGCGGAGGTGACGAGCTTGGTGGGCGGGGTACCGGCCCCCGCGAGGGCGTGTGAGAACGCCATGGAGAAGCAGCTGGAGTGGGCGGCCGCGATCAGCTCCTCGGGGCTGGTCTTGCCGTTCGCGTCCTGAGAGCGCGACGCCCACGTCACGGGCTGCTCGTCGATGGCGCCGGAGGAGTCGAAGGTGACGACGCCGTTGCCCTCGAGCAGGTTGCCTTCCCAGACGGTGTGTGCAGAGCGCGTGGTTGCCACGATGAGTCCTTTCGGGTGTGATCCCGTTACCGGGGTTCCGTACGCCCCATCCGATCACACCTGCGCCCTGACCACCCAGCCGATGGGGCCACGCCCGCTCAACTCACCCGGAACACCGGCCCCCGCGCGGTGAACGGCAGCCGCGCGCCCTGCGGAATCAGGTACGCGTGCTCGCGCCGCACCCGCAGGAGGTCGCACCAGGGGCGTTCGGGTAGGACGCGCAGGTGGGCGGTGTCCGATGCGGCCAGTGTGTGCGGGAGGCGCTCACCGCAGCCCATTTTCCGGCGCGCATGACTAGGCAGCTCGCTCGTCCGGCTGTACCCCCAGCGGCACTTGAGGCCCGTCCAACTCGCGCAGCCACCGCCGCAGTACGTGGTGCACCTGCTCCGCGCCGACCAGTTCGGTGTCACCCTCGACCGGCAGGGACAGGGCGACCGGCGACAGCAGGAAGGGCCGGCCCTGGGCACCGCCGAGTCCGCCGTGCGAACCGATCTGCTCCTCGAAGGCGAGGACTTCGCCCTCCCCGGGGTCGTACCAGGAGTTGACCATGATGTCGGCGACGTGCGGGAAGGAGTGGGTCCTTCGTACGGCCCCGGCGGCGCCGGGGCCGAAGTCGGCCAGCGGGCCCGGGTGTTCGTCGTCGAGCTCGTCCACCGGGACCTCCGCTCCGTGCGCACCGAGGACGAGGCCGCCGTACTCCTCGCTGCGTACGAGGACGAAGCCGACGCCGGGATGGTTGGCGAGCGTGGACAGCAGCGCGGGATGGCGCCGGTCGATCTCCTCCCGGCTCATCCGGTGCGGCACGTCGGGGAAGGAGACCAGCCCGAGGTTGCCGGAGGCCAGCACGATGGGCTCGGAGCGGCGCGAGGGCCGGTGTTGTTCGCCACCCTCCTCGACGGGCCTGTGCAACGCGGCCCGCACCGCCGCCCGCGCCTCGGCGCCGCTGTGGGTGCGCCGCGCCTTGCGCGGCACGGGCAGCCCGCAGCCGGCGCGCACCAGATTGCCGAGGGTGAGCCCGTAGCGGGTCAGGAAGGTCTCCCCCGGACTCTGGCCGTGGTCGGAGAGCAGCACGATCCGGTACGGCCGCGGGGCGTGCTCGGCGACCTTCGCGATCAGCGCGAGCGAGCGGTCGAGGCGCGCCAGGACCTTCTCCGCGTCGCGGCTGCGCGGCCCGGAGTGGTGCGCCACCTCGTCGTACCCCACCAGGTCGGCGTAGACCGAGTTGCGTCCGGCGAGCATGTCGCCGATCACCGCGGCGACGACGACGTCCCGCTCGACGACGGTCGCGAAGGCGCGGATGAAGGGGTACAGCCCGCCGCGATTGACGCGCGGACGCTGCTTCCTGGCGCGGCACCGGGTGGACTGTCCGATCTCCCGGAACACCTCGGCGACGAAGGACATTGCGGTGCGGACGGCGTTGGCGGGGTCGCTGAAGTACGCGAAGTAGCCGGACCGGGAGCGGTTCTCCTTCCCCCTCCGCGCGGCCATCGACAGCACGAGGGCCAGTTGGTCGGCGCCGCCGCTGAAGAGATTGCCGCGGCTGGCGCCGTCGACGGTGAGCAGTCCCCCGTCGCCGGTGTGCTCGACGGCCCGGCGCTGGAGTTCGGCGGCGCTGCTGGGCCGGTTGCAGACCATGACCTCCTGGCTGTCCTTCTCGTACCACCGGAAGGCCGGGACGTCGTGGTTGCTGCCGTGCAGGATGCCGAGCTGGCTGGCACCGGTCTGACTGGACCAGTCGGTGCGCCAGTGGGTGAGCCGGTGGGTGGCGCGGGCTCTCGTGCCGCTGCTGCCCAGCCACTGCGCCACGGTCGGCATGAGCCCCTTGCCGACGGCTTCCCGCAGTACGTCGTGACCGACTCCGTCGAGCTGGAGGAAGAGGGCGGCTGGGGTCGAGGGACCGGCCTGCCCGTCGGCCCGCCTGCGACGCCGGTCGGCGAGCCGGTACAGCCTGCGCCGGTAGGCGTCGTCGTCCCGTACGGCAAGGGCACCACCGGTGGCCGAGGCGACGGCGGACATCACCGCGGCGACGACCACGGCGGTCTCGGGTGCCGCCTCGCCCCGCCCGGAGGGATTGATCCGCAGGGCGATCAGCAGCAGGGACCCGTTGAGGAAGAAGACGAGCAGCCCCAGGACAAGCGCGGGCACCAGCAGCAGCGCCCTGACGAACAGGGGCCACGCCAAGGAGGACAGCAGGCCGAAGACGCCCGCGCCGACCCCCGCAGTGACAGCTATCCGGGTGGCGCTGTCTCCGGCGTCCGTCTCCAGCTGGAAGTCGGGCAGCACACCGGCGAGGACAAGCATCGTGACCGTGGACACGGCCCACACCGCGGTACTCCGCCACACTCCGCCGAGAACCCGCCGCCAAGCCCCGCCGCCCACGTCCTGCCCACCTCACGTCCCGGCCCGCCCGGTCCGCGAGGCCTGCTTCCACCCTGTCACAACGGACTGACACGGCCGATCGTCACCAGGTCACGGAACGGATCGCAGGTCAGCGGCGCAGCAAGCCCTGTCGCCCATCAGGCTCTGTCGTTCAGCGACCGTCATACCCCGCCGTCGGCATCGACAGACGGCGGTGGACCCGGGCCTTCATCTGGGCGTCGTACGAGGGTTCCGCGCTGCCGACGGTCTCGACCCGCACACCGCGGCGTAAGCACTCGGCGGTGAACTCGTCGACCGAGGCGAGGGCGCGCTCCAGGACGCGGTGGCTGGGCGCGACGAACAGGTCGACGAGGCCCGCCTCGACGTCGGCCCACAGGGTGCGGTGGTCGGGGCGCAGACCCCGTACGAGTAACTCGCGCGTGACGACGTAGCCGTGTTCGGCGGCCCAGCGGGCGCACATCGCGTGCTGGCTGCGGGAGTCCACCAGGAACGGGTCCGCGTCCAGTTCCTCCAGGGGCGTCAGGCTCGCGATCGCCGTCACGCGCAGCGACAGGGGCCCCGCCTGGCCGGGCGGGCACCTGAGGGCGTGCGTGCCGGCGGCACCGCGCGCTTCTCCCATGGCGTCCCCCCTCACCTCCGGGTTTCGTCGCAGACCCTACTCCTGCCCGTAGGCTCGGGGGGAGTCGCGCGAAGGAGGCAATGAAGTGCCGGTGGAGATCACCTGGTGGGGGCACGCCACCTGCACGCTGGAGGACTCCGGCACGCGTGTGCTCACGGACCCGCTCTTCGCGCGCCGGCTCGCACACCTCAGGCGCAGGCGCGGGGCGCCGCCCCCGCCGTCGGCCGCGGTGGCCGACGTGGTGCTCGTCTCGCATCTGCACTCCGACCATCTGCATCTGCCTTCGCTGGCGCGGCTCGCGCCCGGCACGCGCGTACTCGTGCCCCGGGGTGCGCCGCGCGCGGTGCCCGCGCTGCGCCGGCTGGACCATCTGCTGCTCACCGAGGTGGCGCCCGGCGACCGGACGGACATCGGTGACCTGGTCGTACGTACCGTGTCGGCGCGCCATGACGGGCGGCGGCTGCCGCTCGGTCCGCACCGGGTGTCCGCCCTAGGGTTCGTGGTCGAGGGCGAGGCACGTACGTATTTCGCCGGGGACACCGGACTGTTCGAGTCGATGGCCGAGGAGGTCGGACCGGTCGACGTGGCGCTGTTGCCGGTCGGCGGATGGGGACCGCATCTCGGGGAAGAACATCTGGACGCGGGGCGCGCGGCCGAGGCGCTCGCCCGACTGATGCCACGTAGCGCTGTGCCGGTGCACTACGGCACGTACTGGCCGATCGGATTGGACGCCGTGCGCCCTCATGAATTCCACGCGCCGGGCGAGGAGTTCGTGCGCCTCGCCGCCGAACGCGCGCCCCAGGTCGCGGTGCACCTGCTCGGCCACGGCGAGAGCGTACGGCCGGAGGTCGCGAGGTGACGGTCTCCGACCGTCGCGGCCCCGGGCGCGAACGCACACCCGGGGGGCGCGAAGTGGTGGTCATATCCGCGCCTGCCATCTCAGAGGCCAAGACTCTGCGTGCGCGTCCGGAGGTGGTCCGGTGAGTCTCCTGGCCGCGGCCTCGACCACGGCACCGGAGACCGCGCAGCAGGCGATCGGGTATCCCACGCTCTTCGTGCTGGTGCTGCTCGGCGCGCTGGTGCCGGTGGTGCCGACGGGTGCGCTGGTCAGTTCGGCGGCCGTGGTGGCCTTTCACCAGACGGCGCCGTTCGCGATGCTGCTGATCTTCGGGGTCGCGGCGCTCGCTGCGTTCCTCGGTGATGTCGCGCTGTACTGGCTGGGGCAGCGTGGGATGGGCTCCAAGAACGGTTCACGCTGGCTGGAGGCGCTCCGCGCCCGCGCCCCCGAGGACCGCCTCGCCCAGGCCCAGGAGAAACTGGGCGACCACGGCATCGCCGTACTGGTCCTCTCCCGCCTCGTCCCGGCCGGCCGCATCCCGGTGATGCTCGCCTGCCTGCTGGCGAAGATGCCCCTGCGCACCTTCACCCGCGGCGACATTCCCGCCTGTCTGGCCTGGGCGGCGACCTACCAACTCATCGGCGTCGCGGGCGGCTCCCTCTTCGACGAGCCCTGGGAGGGCGTCGTGGCAGCGGTGGTCCTGACGGTGACGATCAGCCTGCTGCCGGGCGTGTGGCGCCGGGTGCGCAGACCCGCGCCCCGGTAGGTGCGCAGACCCGCGGGGGCGCGGGGAACTGGGCGCGGGCGACCGAGAACAGGCCTCAGTCGCCCGACGTCCGCAATCACCCCAGGACCCGGGAACCCCCCACCGGCAGGTCCCACAGATCCTCCCGGTCCAGCCCCGCCCTCTCCCAGGCCGCCCGAACCCGCGTCAGCGGTTCGAGGACCGGCTCGGCGGAGAGCACGAAGGTGCCCCAGTGCATGGGTGCCATGCGAGGGGCGCCGAGATCGACGGCGGCGCGGACTGCCTCCTCCGGGTCGCAGTGCACATCACTCAGCCACCACCGGGGGTCGTACGCCCCGATGGGGAGCAGCGCGAGGTCGATGCCCGGATAGCGGCGGCCGATGTGGGCGAACCAGTGGCCGTACCCCGTGTCGCCCGCGAAGTACACCCGCTGCCCGTCGGGCGCGGTGAGGACCCAGCCGCCCCAGAGCGTGCGACAGGTGTCGGTGAGGCTGCGCTTGGACCAGTGGTGGGCGGGGACGAAGTCGAAGCGGACACCATCCAGTTCGGCCGCCTCCCACCAGTCGAGCTCGGTGACCCGGGTGAACCGGCGGCGCCTGAACCAGCGCGCGAGCCCGGCCGGTACGAACACCGGTGTGTCGCGCGGGAGTCGGCGCAGGGTCGGCGCGTCCAGGTGGTCGTAGTGGTTGTGGCTGATGACCACCGCGTCGACGCGCGGCAGCGCGCTCCAGGCCACGCCGACGGGCGTGATCCGGGCCGGCGTACCGAGGATCTTGCGGGACCAGACCGGGTCGGTGAGGACGGTGAGCCCGCCGACGCGGATCACCCAACTCGCGTGCCCCGCCCAGGCGACGGCGACGGTGTGCGCGCCCACCCGCGGCAGCGGCCCCGGCTCGAACGGCAGCGCCGGAATGTCGCCCAGCCCGTCGGTGCGGGGCCGCAGCGCGCCCTCGCGCGCGAACCGCGCGAGGGCGCGCAGCCCCGGCAGCGGCGCCGTCAGCCGGTCCACGAAGGACCGCGGCCAGACACGCCGCTCGCCGAGCGGACGGGGCTCGGCGAGCGGACCGGGAGGAGACAGTGGGGACAGAGGGGTTAGTGGGGTTAGTGGGGTTAGTGGGGACAGTGCCGTCAGAGGAGACGGAGGAGACATGGCGCCCTCGGGCTGCACCGAGGCCGGGGCGGGCGCCGGGGAGGACGCCGGATCATCCGCGTCCCGCGTGGTCGTGGACGTCGTAGAGCTGCTCGTGGTCGACTCGGACTGCTGCGTCATCGAGGAGGCTCCCATCGCTGAGCGTCATCTCGGAGATCGTCGAAGGCCGACTCCAACAAGGTCAACGCGTGTTGCACATGCGGCGGTTCCAGCGGCGAGGGTGACGTGAGGCATGCCACCCGCTCCGCGTCCGTCGTCCCGAGCAGCGGCGCGGTGGCCAGCCGCACCCGGAGCGCCGCGAGTTCGTCGCCGAACCGGTGGCCGCCCGGCGTGGGCAGGCCGAGCCGGGCGGTGAGGAAGTCCTCCAGATCCTGTGCGTCGCCCACACCGTGCGCGCCGAGCGCGGAGCGCAGCGGTCCGAGATCCACGTACAGGTGTCTGCCGGCCCGCGGGGGCCGTGCGAGGGCGCCCGAGCCGACCACCGCCTGGTGCGCGGCGGCGGCCACGCGCGCGTGGAGGCGTACGGAGGCCGTGAGCCGCGCGGTGATCGCTTCGGGCTCGCCGAGCGCGTACGCGGCGGCCGCGGCGACGGGTTCGGCGACCCGGGCACCGAGCACGGTGAGTACGTCGAGGACGCGGGCGCGCAGCCTGACACCGGAGGCGTTGTCGGCAAAGCGGGCGACGGCGACGGGCCAGCCCTGCGGCAGGAAGGGGCCGGCGAGGTCCATGAGGACGGTGACCTCGCCGGGGAGCATCTCGGCGGGGCTGAGCAGCACGGTGTCCTGCGGCTGGTGCAGGGTGTCGCGCCAGGTCTCGTCGCTGACGATGTGCAGCCCCTCGCCCGCCGCGGCCTCGGCGGCCTCGTGGACCACGTCGGGGGGCGCGACCGTGCCGGTGGGGTCGTCCGCGACGGAGAGAACGAGCAGCCGCGGGTCGCCGCCTTCGGCGCGCACTCTGCGTACGGTCTCCAGGAGGGCATACGGATCCGGCACACCGCCGCACTCCGCGGGCGTCGCCACATGGAACACGGATCTCCCCAACAGGCGGGCCTGCGGCGCCCACCACGCGGCACACGGCCTCGGCAGCAGGACGTCACCGCCGAGCGCGCCGGTCAGCGCGAGGAGCAGTGCGGGGGCGCCGGGTGCGGCGGCCACCCTGTCCGGTGCGGTGGGCAGTCCACGCCGGGCCCAGTAGCCGCAGGCCGCGTCCAGCAGCTCCCGTCCGCCGCCCGAGGGCTCGGTGTCGGGCCGGTCCGCGGCGGCGGCGAGCACGGCACGCAGTTCCGGCAGCACAGGCAGACCCTGATCGGGAAGCGGCGGCCCGTAGCGCACAGGCCCGTGCCCTTCCGGATCCGTCCGCCGCATAGGTGCCTCCGCGCATTCCGCGCATTCCGTGGTGCAGTGCAGTGCCGGGTCGTGCTCAGGTCTGTGGGCCCTGGGGCCGTCGTCGGTGATCGGATCACCCGCCACCCTCCACCCGTCAGCTGTCAGCCGTCAGCCGTCAGCCGACGCGTCCTTGCTCCGTAGGCGGTATACGGCCGCGCCCAGCGCGCCGGTGATCAGGACGCCGCCGGTGATCAGGGCCGGAAGGGAGTCGGTGAAGGCGCCGCCCGCACCGGCTTGGACGCCGCGCTGGACCTGGGCGGGGCGCTCCACCGTGCCGCCGCCGGTGGCGTTGCCTCGGGCCACGGTGTACGAGGCGGTCCACTGTTTCTCGCGGCCGCCGGATGCCCCGGGGCACGCGCCGTCGACGCCCCACTCGGACTCGGGGTGGTTCACGGCGTCGTTGCCACCGCCGTCGTAGGTCTCGCCACCACCACCACCGCTGCCGCTGCCGTCGCTCCCGCCACTGCCGCTGCTTCCGTCGCTCCCGCCGTCTCCGCTGCTTCCGTCGGGCGAGATGCGGGCCGTACCGCTGTACGCGGCGCCCGACACGGTCTCGTCGTTGCCGGTGACCCTGCGCAGTTGGACCTTGCCCTCCTCGAAGCCCTGCGAGGTGGCTTCGATGTAATCGGGCGGAGCGCCGCTGATCGCGTCGCAGGTGACGGAGATGGTGACGGTGCCGCCGGGCTCGACGGAGCCTGGGGTGACCTCCGCGGCCGGGTCCGCGTACGCGGCCGAGGCGGCGGCCCCCAGAGCGGCGCCGGCCAGGGCGGTGGCGGACAGGACACGGGCGGTACGGCGCATGGGCTGGGCTCCTTCGGCGGGGGCGCTGAAGGGGCACGGCCGTCGTGCCCCCGGGGCCCATCACAGCCCGCCGGGGCGGCGGGCGCCCGCCGCCGGGCACCATTCGCGCTACCCGCACCGCCGGGTGGGTGACGGTGCGGGGCCTTCGGTTGCCGTTCGGGGAGTCCCTCGATTGCTCCCCGGTTGCCCCTCCGCTGTCCCCGCCGTGTCCCCCGGTTGCTCCTCCGCTGTCCCCGCCGTGTCCCCCGGTTGCTCCTCTGCCGGTTCTTCGCCGGCCATCGCTCAGTTGGACATCGAGACCAGCTCGCGCTTCAGGCCGCGGCCGCGCTTCTCCACAACCGCCGCAGCCACCTCGGACAGTTTGCAGTTGGTGCCCTGGGAAATCCGGCGCAGCACCCCGAAGGCGGTGTCCGCGTCGCAGCCCAGCACATGCATGACCATGCCGCAGGCCTGGTCGACGACGGGCCGGGAGCGCAGGGCGGCGCCCAGCTGGTCGAGCTCGGTGAGCGCGGCGCGGTAGGAGCGGTCACGGACCAGGCAGCTCGCGGCGAGGTCGCCGAGCGCGCGGGCGGGTCCGTGCGGGGCGTCTTCCAGGGCTCCGGGCCGGAAGCTGTAGAGGCTGAGGGTCACGGTCAGCCCGGAGCGGCGGAAGGGGAGGGTGACGCTGGAACGGACGCCCGCGTCGAGGGCCATGGCGCGGTACTCCGGCCAGCGCTCGTCACGGAGCAGGTCCGCCGAGTCGACGATCCCACCGCGTTCCAGCGCGGCCGGGATCGGCCCGTCTCCGGAGCGCAGTTGCACCGAGACGAGTCCGGCGAGGTCGGGGTGGGTGACCGCGGCGGGCCGTTCCGCGCCGCCTTCGGCCACCATGCTGCTCGCGCCGCAGCAGTCGGTGGTGCAGCGGGCGGCCTGCTCGACGAGTTCCGACAGCCTCCTTCCGGGGTGGGCGGACTCGGGTGATTCCGTTCCCAGGTGGCTGAGTTGCACGGATTCCGGCATGATTCACTCCTTCCACTTTCTCTCGACTTCCCGCTCACCTGCATGGAAAACTGGTGCCTCCGGTTCCACCCCCTGCCGTCCCCGGAACATCCCCCTCGGGCTACGTTCATCGCATGGCGGAGACGGAAGAATTCGGTGAAGAACTCGCGGATTTCGTGCGCCGTGTCGCGGAGTTGAAGTCGGCGCGGTCCGTGCCCGCCGACGAACTTCCGACCGTGCTCGACGCGGCGATCTTCGAACTGGACCATGTGGCCGACCAGTTGTGGCCAAGGTTCCAGCGGCTGTCCTCGGACAGGCGTCCGTCCGCCATCGCCTCGACCGACCGCCAGGAGCAGCAGCTCCTCAAGGCTCTCTTCCAGCGGGTGCCCGTGCCCGTCGCACTGGTGGACCGCGAGACGGTGGTGCGCAGGCTGAACTTCGCGGCGGCCTCCTTCACCGGTGTCAGGGCCGGCTATGCGACGGGCCGGCCGCTGACCGGGTTCCTGGCGCACGCGGACCGTGCCGCGTTCCGCTCGCAGGCGGCGGCGGTGGCGCGCGGCGAGGGCGACCGCAGTCTCACCGTGTACCTCCAGCAGGAGCCCTCGGTACCGGTACGGGCGACGCTCACCGCGCTGCGGCCCAGCGGCGAACCGCGGGCCGCCGTCCTCGTCGTACTGCAGCCCGCGGATTCCCGGTTGCCGTCGGGCGCGAGCACGCCGGGCCCGGCACCGAACCTCACCGAGACCACCCGGCACGCGGTGCTGATGGACCTGGTGGACACCATGACCACGACCCTGCTGAGCGCGCCCGCCGGAGGAAGTTCCGCGGTGCCGGAACGGGCGGCGGGGGTGCTGCACGGGCGGTTCGCGGACTGGGTGGTGGTGGACACCGGGGCCGCACGCCTGTCCCGTACGACTGTTTTGGGGCCGTCGGCCGGCACGGCTGTCGCGACACCGGCTGACGGTCCCGAAGCACCGGAGTACGCCGAGGTGGTGGCGGCCCTCGCCACGCAGGATCCCGCCGCGTGCCCTCTGGTCGTCGCGACGGCACGCGGCGGTTCCACGGCGTTGCGGGTGCGTCCGGAGGACCCGGACGCCTTCGGCCGGGACGCCTCGGGCGCCCCCTTCCTGGTCCGGGCGAATGTGACGTCGCTGCTCTGCGTGCCCCTGGCGACCGCGCCCGGACCCGCGCGGGGAGTCCTCACGCTGTTCAGGAGTGGCGGCCGACTGGCGTTCTCGATGGCCGAGGCGCGGGCGATGGACATGATGTCCCGTCACATCGCGCTGGCGATGGCCGGTTGAACTAGTCCCCCAGTCCTCCCCCGGTTCCCCAGTCCTCCTGGTCCCTTTAATCCCTTCAATCCCCTGGACCCGGTCACCTACACAGCGTCGTGCATGACCTCTTCGCGCAGTCGGTCGCAGCAGCGGCTGATCAGCCGGGAGACGTGCATCTGGGAGATGCCGAGTTCCTCGGCGATGCTGCTCTGGGTCATGTCGCTGAAGAACCGCATGTAGAGGATGGTGCGTTCCCGCTCGGGCAGGGCCTGCAGACCGGGCTTGACGGCCTCGCGGTCGATGACGGTGTCCAGGGCCGGATCGGCCGATCCGAGGGCGTCGCTGAGCGAGTAGCCGTCCTCGCTGCCGGGGAGTTCGGCGTCGAGAGAGAGCGCGGTGAAGCTCTCCAGGGCCTCCAGGCCGGTCCGGACGTCCTCCTCGCTCATCTGGGCGCGCTCGGCGATCTCGGCGACGGTGGGCCTGCGGCCCGTCATGGACCCGGAGAGGTCCTGGCTCGCGAATCGCACGCGATTGCGCAGATCCTGGACGCGGCGCGGTACGTGCAGGGTCCACATGTGGTCGCGGAAGTGCCGTTTGATCTCGCCGGTGATGGTCGGCACGGCATAGCTCTCGAAGGCGTTGCCGAGATCGGGGTCGTAGCGGTCGACGGCCTTGACCAGGCCGAGCGCCGCGACCTGACGCAGGTCGTCGGAGCTCTCGCCACGGTTGCGGAACCGCCCCGCGAGCCGTTCGGCCATCGGCAGCCAGGCTTCGACGATCTCCTCGCGGAGCGCGTCACGCCGGCGGCCCGCAGGAAGGGCGGCGAGCATGCGGAACGACTCCGCGGTGTCGGGGGCGTCGTCGTGCGGATGGCGCTTCGCGCTCACTCGAGTTCGCATGATGGCCTCGCAACTCCCTTTACAGGTGCCTGATTTGGACAGTCACCGTGGGAGCACATCCATACGCCGGACGGGCACACCCGGGGCGAGTGGTAGACCACTCCCACGGACGTGCCTCCTGTCCGAAGCACTGAGGTTGCGCCTGCCCCCGCACTCGCGGGACAAACACCCGGCCATTGTCCCACAAGGGATCCGCTCAGGTCGGCTCGGCCCATTCACCGGTGAAAAGGGAGAGCGGACGGTGGGAACAGTGGAGACGGTAGGAAGAGGGGGGACGCTGGGCCTCGGAAACCTGGTTGCCCTGCTCCGGTCATTCCCCGGCAGGGCCCCGCTCGCGGGCTCCCTCACGGGTCCGCCCCGCGGCGACCGGGCGGCGCGGGTGGCGGCGCAGGTACTCGCCCTCCAGTTGCGCCATGCGGTCGTTGTGGGTCCGCAGCGCGTCGTTCGAGCCGTGCAGCAGCGTGTCGTGGCGCGTGCGGTGGATCGTCTCCAGCTCTTTCATCAGCTGCTGGTCGTCCAGCCGGCCCGGGTCGACTCCGGTCATGGTGGTACCCCGCTCGTCGTGGCCTTCGGCGCGGTCCGGAGACCCGCCCGGCGAGCCGGCCCGAGCGGCCTCCGGGAGGGAGCCATGGATCCCGCCGTCTCCCTCCACTCTACGAACATCCGGGGCCCGGGTCCTCCGGGACCGGGCCCCTGATTCCACGTGTTACCTGGCCCGCTCCACGCGCCGCTCGTCCCAGACCGGCTCCTGCGTCTCCCGTACCCGGCCGTCGGAGCCGAAGACCAGGTAGCGGTCGAAGGAGCGGGCGAACCAGCGGTCGTGGGTGACCGCGAGGACCGTCCCCTCGTACGCCTCCAGCCCCTCCTGGAGGGCCTCCGCGGAGTCCAGGTCGAGGTTGTCGGTCGGCTCGTCGAGAAGCAGCGCGGTGGAGCCCGCCAGTTCGAGCAGGAGGATCTGGAAACGGGCCTGCTGGCCTCCGGAGAGCCTGTCGAAGCGCTGCTCGGCCTGCGCGGTCAGTTCGTAGCGGCGCAGCCGGGACATGGCGGCGCCGCGGTCCTGGGCGTGCTCGGACCACAGGATGTCGAGCAGCGCCCGGCCCTCCAGTTCCGGGTGGGCGTGCGTCTGCGCGAAGTGCCCCGCCACGACACGGGCGCCGAGCTTCCACTCCCCGGTGTGCGCGACGGTGTCGCCCGCGAGCAGCCGCAGGAAGTGCGACTTGCCCGAGCCGTTGGAGCCGAGGACGGCGACCCGCTCGCCGTAGAAGACCTCCAGGTCGAAGGGGTTCATCAGGCCGGTGAGTTCAAGTCCCTTGCAGGTGATGGCCCGTACGCCGGTGCGGCCGCCGTGCAGCCGCATCTTGATGTCCTGCTCACGCGGCGGCTCCGGGGGCGGCCCGGCCTCCTCGAACTTCCGCAGCCTGGTCTGCGCGGCCTGGTAGCGGGACGCCAACTCATGGCTGATGGAGGCCGCCTGACGCAGGTTCAGCACCAGCTTCTTCAACTGGGCATGCTTCTCGTCCCAGCGCCTGCGCAGCTCCTCGAAGCGGGCGAACCGCTCGCGCCGCGCCTCGTGGTACGTCGCGAAACCGCCGCCGTGCACCCAGGCGTCCGCTCCGGCGGGGCTGGGCTCGACGCTGACGATCTTCTCGGCGGCGCGGGCCAGCAGTTCGCGGTCGTGCGAGACGAACAGGACGGTCTTACGTGTCTCCTTGAGCCGCTCCTCCAGCCAGCGTTTGCCGGGGACGTCGAGGTAATTGTCCGGCTCGTCCAGGAGCAGCACCTCGTCGCCGCCGCGCAGCAGGGCTTCGAGCACGAGCCGCTTCTGCTCACCGCCGGAGAGCGTCCGCACCTGCCGCCACTGCGCCTTCTCGTACGGGATGCCGAGCGCGGCCACCGTGCACATGTCCCAGAGGGTCTCCGACTCGTATCCCTGCACCTCGGCCCAGTCGGACAGCGCCTGCGCGTACCCGAGCTGCGAGGCCTCGTCGTCGACGGTCATCATCGCGTGTTCGGCCGCGTCGACGGCCTTGGCGGCCTGCTGGATCCGCGGTGGCGCCACCGACACGAGCAGTTCTCGTACAGTCGTCTCGTCGCGTACGGATCCCACGAACTGGCGCATCACTCCCAGGCCGCCCCCTACGGTGACGGTCCCCCCGTGCGGTTTCAGCTCCCCCGAGATCAGCCGCAGCAGTGTCGTCTTCCCGGCACCGTTGGGCCCCACCAGGGCGACGACGGCCCCTTCGCCCACCCGAAACGACACATCGCCGAGCAGCGCCCTCCCGTCGGGAAGGTAGTACTCAAGGTGTGCGGCTTCGAGGTGTCCCATGGGGGTGCATTGTCCGGGGGGTGGGCCGTGCTGGGCAAACGCGTTTCGTTGCCCCGGCCGAGGCTGGAGATTTTTCGGCCCGTCCGGCATTTGAGGACGAGCGCGTTCGGGGCGATGCGGGGGTCTGGGGGGCGGCAGCCCCCAAGAAGCAAGGGTCGGGTAAGGAGGGGGGCGAAAATCCAGACCCGGGGTAGACGGAGCCCCATGACCCCGATCCCAGACGTGGACCTCACCCTCCGCCCCCCGGGCCCCCGCATCCTCCGGGACCGGCTCCTCGACGCCGACTACCGCCTGTTCGAGGCGGTCGCGTCCCGCCACTGGCCGGGCGCCGACCACATCCTGCCGAGGTTGACCCGCACCGCGAACCACGGCGTCCTGTGGTTCGCCGCCGCCGCGGCGATCGCGGCGGCCCGCACCCCCAGGTCCCGCGCCGCCGCCGCCCGCGGCCTCGCCTCACTCGCCGTCGCCTCGGCCACGATCAACACCGTCGGCAAGCGTTCGGTACGCCGCACCCGGCCGGTCCTGGACCCTGTTCCGCTGATCCGGCAGCTCAAGCGGCAGCCGATCACCACGTCGTTCCCGTCGGGCCACGCCGCCTCGGCCGCGGCCTTCGCGGCGGGCGTGGCCCTGGAGTCCCGGGGCTGGGGGGCTGTCGTGGCGCCGCTGGCCACCGCGGTCGTCGTGTCCCGCGTCTACACGGGCGTCCACTTCCCGAGTGACGTCCTGGCGGGCGCGGCGCTGGGGGTGGGCGCCTCGTATGCCGTGCGCGCCCTGGTGCCGACCCGCGACCAGCTCCCCCGGCCCGACCGGCCGAGTGCGGGCGCGCCCGCGCTGGCCGACGGGGAGGGCCTGGTGATGGTGGCCAACAAGGGCTCGGGTACTCCGGACCTGATACACGCCCTGCGTGACGCCCTGCCGCTCGCGGAGACCGTGGAGAGCGAACCGGCCGATGTCGAGGCCGAGTTGGAGAAGGCGGCGGCCCGCGCCGTGGTGCTCGGCGTGTGCGGCGGCGACGGCACCGTGAACGCCGCCGCCCGGATCGCCCTGCGCCACGGCCTCCCTCTCGCGGTCCT
The DNA here is from genome assembly GCF_042721055.1 of Streptomyces sp. NPDC058470. Classification (NCBI taxonomy): domain Bacteria; kingdom Bacillati; phylum Actinomycetota; class Actinomycetes; order Kitasatosporales; family Streptomycetaceae; genus Streptomyces; species Streptomyces sp. NPDC058470. The sequence goes on along the minus strand of NZ_JBHXMF010000045.1, from coordinate 50,489 downwards.
GCCGGGCGGCACCCTGAACCACTTCGCCCACGACCTCGGCGTGGAGGGCCCGCGCGACCTGATCCGCGCCCTTCAGGAGGGCAACGCCGTACGCGTGGACGTGGGCCGGTTCTCGTCGGGCAGCACGGAGGGCATCTTCCTCAACACCTGCAGCCTGGGCGTGTACCCGGAACTGGTGCGGGAGCGGGAGCGCTGGTCCCGGCGGATCGGCGGATGGCCGGCCGGGGTGCTCGGCGCTCTGCGCGTCCTGCGCACGGACGGCCATCCGCTGCGGGCCGAACTCGGCGGCCGCAGCCACCCGTTGTGGCTGCTGTTCGCCGGCAACGGCACCTATCACCGGATGGGTCTGGCCCCCGCACGCCGCTTCGACCTCGCGGACGGACGCCTGGACGTGCGGGTCGTGCACGGCGGCCGCCGCCCCGCCGTCCGGCTGCTGGCCGCCGCCCTCGCGGGCCCGCTGACGCGCTCCCCCGCCCACGCGGCCGTACGCGTGCGCCGCCTCCGGGTGGACGGCGTCGCGGCCGGCACCCTCCTCGCGTACGACGGCGAGGTCACGGAGGTGGCGGGCGAGGTGACCCTGCAGAAGATCCCCGAGGCCCTGACCGTCTACCGTCCGTACCCCTGACACGGATTGCCCCTATCCCCATGTCCATATTCCAAGATGCAGGTCTCATCATTCGACATGGGCGCGTACCGTGATCGGTGCCCGACGAGAAGACGAGAAGGGGACCGGTCATGTCGAAGTCGCAGGAGACCGCCGTCTACACGCACGGCCACCACGAGTCCGTGTTGCGCTCGCACGTCTGGCGCACCGCCGCCAACTCGGCGGCGTACCTCCTCGACTCGCTGAAGCCCCACATGAAGATCCTGGACATCGGCTGCGGTCCGGGGACGATCACCGCCGACCTGGCGGAACTGGTCCCCGACGGGCAGGTCACGGCCGTCGACCACGCGCCGGGAATCCTGGACACGGCCCGTGCCACGGCTGCCGAACGCGGCCTGGGGAACGTCGAGTTCGCGGTCGCGGACGTGCACGCGCTGGACTATCCGGACGACACGTTCTGTGTGGTCCACGCCCACCAGGTGCTCCAGCACGTGGGTGACCCGGTCCAGGCGCTGCGCGAGATGTACCGGGTGACCCGGCCGGGCGGGTTCATCGCCGTGCGCGACGGGGACTACGAGGCGATGACCTGGTACCCCGAGGTGCCCGGCATGACCGAGTGGCAGGACCTGTATCTGCACGTCGCCCGCGCCAACGGGGGTGAGCCGGCTGCGGGACGGCGTCTCAAATCCTGGGCGCTGGCGGCCGGCATCCGGGACATCGCGGCCACGTCGAGCACCTGGACCTTCGCCACCGAGGACGAGCGGGACTGGTGGGGCGGCCTCTGGGCGGACCGCACGCTGGCCTCGGCGTACGCGGAGCGCGCCACGGAGGGTGGTCATGCGACCACGGAGCAGCTGCGGGCCGTGTCGGATGCCTGGCGCGAGTGGGCGCGGCGGGAGGACGGCTGGTTCTCCGTACTGCACGGAGAAATTCTCTGCCGCAAGGACGTCTAATCCATCGTCTTCGGGAAACCCGGGAACGCAGGAGGTCGAAAACTATGGTTCCCATCCTGCTGGTACTGCTTCTGGCCCTGATTCTCTTCGGTGCCGGATTCGCGGTGAAGATTCTCTGGTGGATCGCTCTGATCGTTCTGGCTGTGTGGCTACTGGGCTTCCTGGTACGCGGCACAGGCGCCACCGGATCCCGGGGTCGCTGGTATCGGTGGTGACCCCATTCCCGTAAGCCAATTCCCTGGGAAATTGCCGGGGAGATAGAAGCATCCGGAAGGTCCGGAAGCGGAAATAGGCCCGAGGTCCTGATTCAGGACCTCGGGCCGCTGCCTGTGCGCCATGCGCTCAGCGCACGACAGCCGTCTCCACCAGCAGCCGGGCCGCCGCCGCGATCGACTCGGCGTCGATGCCCGCGGCGTGCAGCTGCTCGGCCGGAGACGCCGAGCCCGGCATCGTACGGACGGCGAGGCGCACCAGACGCGGCACCGGACGGCCGTCGACGAAGGCGTCGAGGACCGCGTCGCCGAGGCCGCCCTCCTCGTGGTGGTCCTCGACGGTGAGGAGGCAGCCGGTCTCTTCGGCGGCCTCGCGCAGGGTGCGGCGGTCGACGGGCTTGACCGAGTAGAGGTCGATCACCCGCACCCGGATGCCCTCACCCTCGAGCGACTCGGCGGCGGCCAGCGCCTCGTGGACGGTGACGCCCGCCGCGACGAGCGTCAGCCGGTCCTCGTCGGAGCGGCGCAGGACCTTGCTTCCGCCGACCGGGAACTCCTCCTCCGGGCCGTAGATGACGGGCGCCTCTCCGCGTGAGGTGCGCAAATAGCGGACGCCGTCCAGGTCGGCCATGGTGGCGACGAGCTGCGCCGTCTGGTTGGCGTCGCACGGGTACAGCACGGTCGAGCCGTGCACCGTCCGGAACATCGCCAGGTCCTCCAGGCCCATCTGGGAGGGCCCGTCCCGGCCGATGGAGACACCCGCGTGCGAGCCGACGAGATTGATGCCGGCACCGCTGACCGCGGCCATCCGCACGAAGTCGTACGCCCGGGTGAGGAACGCGGCGAACGTGGACGCGTACGGCACCCAGCCGCGCGCCGCCATCCCTACCGCCGTCGCGACGAGCTGCTGCTCGGCGATGTAGCACTCGAAGAACCGCTCGGGGTGTTCCTTGGCGAAGTACTCGGCGCGCGTGGAGTCGCTCACCTCGCCGTCCAGCGCGACGATGTCGCCGCGGGAGGTGCCGAGCGCGGCGAGCGCCTGTCCGTAGGCGTCGCGGGTGGCGGCCTTGTCGCCGGTCTCGTAGCGCGGCAGGTCGATATGGCCCGCCCGGACGGCGTGCAACACCCTTGCGGCGGGCGGCTGTTGGACCTGCACGCGCAGGTCGCGGACTCCGCCGAGTTCCGCGATCGCCTCGTCGGCGTCCGGCAGCGGCTTGCCGTGCAGGCCCTCGCGGTCCTCGACGGACGCGACACCCTTGCCCTTGAGGGTGCGGGCGAGGATCGCGGTCGGCTGTCCCCCGGTGGACCCGGCCTCGGCGTACGCGCGGTCGACGGCGTCGACGTCGTGCCCGTCGATCTCCACGGTGTGCCAGCCGAAGGCCTGGAAGCGGTGCGCGTAGGCGTCCAGGTCGTGCCCGTGCCGGGTGGGTCCGCGCTGGCCCAGGCGGTTCACGTCGACGATCACGGTGAGGTTGTCGAGGTGCTCGTATCCGGCGTGCTCGGCGGCCTCCCACACCGATCCCTCGGCGAGTTCGCTGTCCCCGCACAGGACCCAGACTCGGTATCCCGCACGGTCCAGCCGCTTCCCGGCGAGCGCGATGCCGACCCCGACGGGCAGTCCCTGCCCTAGCGAGCCGGTGGCGGTCTCCACCCAGGGCAGCCGCTGCGGCGTCGGGTGTCCTTCGAGCCGGCTGCCCAGCTTGCGGAAGGTGAGCAGCTCGCCGTCTCCCACGGCCCCGGCCGCCTTGTAGGCCGCGTACAGCAGGGGTGAGGCGTGCCCCTTGGAGAGGATGAAACGGTCGTTGCCGGGATGCCGAGGGCGTTCGAAGTCGTAGCGCAGATGGTTGGCCAGCAGGACCGCCATCAGGTCCGCGGCGGACATCGAGGACGTGGGGTGGCCTGAGCCCGCGGCGTCCGAGGCGCGGATGCTGTCCACGCGCAGCTGCTGCGCGAGATCGATGAGCTCACGGGTGTCCATGACTTTCCTTCCGGACGCCTGCTCTCCGGCGCCTTGGGGTTGTCGCTGGTACGGGACTTTCCGCGTCCCCCTGGTCAGGGCATCCAAACGCCTGGGCGCCGAGCGTTTGAGCCCCGTCCGATCCCTCCGAAGCGATCTCGTTTCCGGCCGGTCCCAACTAGGCTCGTGGGCATGGAGATTCTGGGAGCCACGCTGCGTATCTGCGTCGACGACCTGGAGGCTTCGGTCCCGTTCTACGAGAGGCTCGCGGGCGGGCAGGCCCTGCGTTTCGAGCGCGGCAGTGTATCCGTTGCCGCGGTCGGCTGCTTCCTGCTCATGAGCGGACCGCCGGCCGAACTGGACGTCCTCCGCAAGGTCGCCGCCACCATCGCCGTCAAAGACGTCGAGGAGGCCCACCGCGTCCTCACCGACTCGGGCGCCCGCATCCTGGTGGGCCCGGTGACGACCCCGGTCGGCCGCAACCTGATCGCGCTGCACCCTGACGGGTCGGTGTACGAGTACGTGGACCGGCGGGCCGGGGAGTAGGGGGGGTTCCTCGCCCCCCTACTCCCCTACCCGTCCCGTGCCTGGGGGCCGCCGGGTGCGGGCGGGCGCAGCCCGAGGTGGGAAAGGGCGTCCAGGACGAGCTTGCGCAGGGTGCACATCCTCGCCGGGGAAGTCCGGTGACGTCAGCGGGACCGGATCATCTCCGCGGTGATCGCCCACCGCTCGTGATCCCGCCAGGCCCCGTCCATGTAGATGAAGTCAGGCGAGAACCCCTCCAGCCGGAACCCGCAGTGCCGGGCGAGCGCGATCGAGGCGGCGTTGCCGGGCTGCACATTGATCTCCAGCCGGTGCAGCCCCATCTTCCCGAAGGCGTGCCGCACCACGAGCCCGAGACCCTCGCTCATCAGCCCCCGCCCGGCCGCGTGCGCGAAGGCGCCGTACCCCAGCGCCCCGCACAGGAAGCCGCCCTCGACGATGTTGTTGATGTTGATGAACCCGGCGATCGCCCCGCCGCCGGGGGCGCCTGCCACACCTTTGGGGCCCTCCCCGAGTTCGCACACCAGGAACCCGGCCTTCGTCGGATCCTCGATCAGCCGCCTCGCGTACACGGCGTAGGCATCGGCGCCGACGGGCGGAAACAGCCACGGCTGGTGCAGGTGCTTGCTCTCCCGTGCCCGGGCGGTGAACTCCGCGCCGTCCTCATAGGTGAAGGGCCGTATGCCCACGCGAGGACCTGTGGCGAGATGGTCGGAGGCGTTCTCAGGCATCCCGCCAGCCTACGCGAACCCCTGTCCGCCCCTCACTTCGTTCGACGCCGGCGCCTCAGTCCCCGATCACCGGCAACTCCAGCACCCCGGTGTGCCCGGGCGCACTGGTGATCGTCACCGGCTTCACCCCCTTGTTCCCGAAGTACGCGTCATCGCTCGCCGCGACGACGAACTGAAACCGGTGCCCCGCCTCGTACCGGTGCACGATCCCCGGCAGCGAGAGGGTGAAGGCCTTGGTCACGTCCGGCACCCGCACCGGCGCCACCAGCCGGTGCACCAGCGTCTTCGTGCCGTCGGGTGCGATGTCGTACAGCTTGGCGAAGAGGACCAGCTTGTCGGCGGCGTCGCCGGAGTTCTGCACCAGCTCGGTCTCCGGCGAGGTCACCTTCAGCGTCACCTTGGGTGCACCGACGACATCGACCGAGCGGGTCAGGGGCGCGCTCGTCCAGCCGAGGTAGGTGCCCTCGGTGTCGTACGGCGCCGGATCGGGCAGCCCGACCGCCCCGGCGAGGGGGCTCTCGGAGTGGCTGGTGGGGACCAGCGCGTTGCGGTACTCGCGGCTGCCGGGCACGACCTTCCTACGGTTGTCGACGAGCTTGCCGTCGCCGGAGAGGTAGAGCTTGCGGCTGAGCGCGGGCACGCGCGAGGCCGTGGCGTAGGTGCTGTTCGGGTCGGCGATCCAGTCGCGGTAGTAGGCCAAGGAGGGGCCCGTGTCGACGCCCTTGCGGTGCTGGAGGTACCGATCGAACCAGGCGAGGATCCGTCTGCCGACGTAACTCGTCTCCAAGTTGCCCTGACTCAGGTTGAGTTCACCGCTCGCCGGATCGGTACGGCCGCCGCTGTGCCCCCACGACTGCCAGATCATCTTCGTCGGAGTGCCCTGCTCCTTGAGGGTCTTGTACGTCGCTGTCGCCTCGTTGAGGTTGAAGAGGCTGTCGGCCTGCCCCTGCACCAGGAGGGTGGGCGCCTCCACCTTGCCGAGGTAGGAGAGGGGCGACACGCTGTCCGCGTAGCTGCGCAGTGGTCCCATCTTGTCCGCCGGGTAGCTCCCCGTGTTCAGCGTCCGCATGGTGGCGCAGGCGTTGCTCACGAAGTGCAGGCAGGCGAGGGAGTTGATGTGGGAGGGGTCCAGGTTGGGCGCGGTCACCGGCTGGTGTTCGCCGATCAGGTAGAAGGCGTTGGTCCACTGCCACTTGAAGGCGCCGGGCACGTCATGGGCGCCGGCGGCGTTGTTGGGGTCCAGCGAGTACGACAGGTCGTTCCAGGTGATCAGCGGGACGAGCGCGTCGACCCGGTGGTCCACGGCGGCCGTGGCCAGCTGGATGGCACCCCCGTACGAGCCGCCGATCATGCCGACGCGGGGGTCGCCCCTGCCGTCGCGGGTGACGTAGTCGGCCTTCGTTCCGTCGTCGGCGGCGCGGGTGCCGGCCAGGAAGTCGACGAGACGGGACGCGGCCGCCCCGTCGACGCGCGGGTCGTCGAGGGAGATCAGACAGCCCGACCCGCCGAAGCCGAGCCCCGAGTAGACGAGCCCGACGTATCCGCGGGCCGCGAACGCCTTGCCGATGGCGTCCGTGGAACCGTCCGACTTGCTCCCGCCGAAACCGTTCGTGGCGAGTACCGCGGGAGCGGTGTTCCGGCGGTCCACGCCCGCGGGCCGGTACAGGTCGGCGTCGATCGTGCAGGTGCGGTCACCGGCCCGGACGGTGAACTTCAGGGCGGTGACGGTGTACTGACCGGTGGCCGCGGCGACGGGCGCGGTGAACGCGAGCGGCGCCGTGAGCGCCGCGCCGACAGCCAGCGCCAGCGCCGCACGGGATCCGGACACACGAGAACGACGGGACACGAGGACCTCCACGCTGAGGACAACCCGACTACGACAGCAAGTACTTACCGACCGGTAATCATGTTGGAACGCCCATCGGACGGGGTCAACCACCGTGTCGGGTGTTTCCTGACGGATATTCAGCGAGGGTCAGCGCCAGGGCGAGACGACGCCCGCCACCGGACGAGCAGATGCCGGCCGCCACACCGACGAGGCCCGCCATCGGGCGAGGTGCCGGCCGCCACACGGACGAAGCCCGCCACCGGTTGAGGGCAAGGCCCGTCCCCCAGCGGGACGAGGCCGGCCGCCACACGGACGAGCCCCGCCCGCCAGGCGAAGGCAACGCCCGTCCCCAAGCGAGGCAAGGGCCGGCCAGCAGGCGAGCACAGGGCCCGCCGCCAAAGCGGGACAAGGCGAGGCCGCCAAACGGACGAGCCCCCGCCGCCCGACGAAGGCAACGGCCACCCCAAGCCAGCACAAGGCACGTCCCCAAGCGGGACAAGGCCCGCCACCAAGCAGACGAACCCCCGCCGTCAGGCCAAGGCAAGGCCTACCCCCGCCGCCCAGCAGGACGAGCCCTGCCGCCGAGCAGGCGCAAGCCCCGCCCCTAAGCAAGCGCCGGTTCATCCAGCGTCAGCGTCCCCGCGTCGGTGTCGAGTTCGGCCCCGACCCCGAAGGGAATCGTGAGCGCTCCCTCGCAGTGTCCGAAGCCGAAGTCCTCGGCGACGGGGACGCCGAGCCCGCCCAGCCGGTCGGCGAACACGGCGCGCAGACCCTCGTACGGACCGCAGTCCTTCCAGGAGCCGAGGGCGATCCCGGCGACGGAGTCGAGCCAGCCGGCCCGCAGGAGGTGGGTGAGGATCCGGTCCAGCCGGTACGCCTCCTCGCCGATGTCCTCGATCAGCAGCAGTCCGCCCGCGGCGCCGGTCCGGGCGTGCGGGGTACCCAGGTCGGCGGCCAGCAGGCTCACGCAGCCACCGAGGGTCACTCCCCGGGCGCGCCCCGGCACCAGTACGCCGCGCCCGGCGGACTCGATGGTCCGCACCGACTCCGGTTCGAAGAGCGTCGCCCGCAGATGCTGCTGTGCCTGCGCGTTCTTGAGGAAGTCGACGGCGGACGCCATCGGCCCGTGCAGCGTGACCAGCCCCAGGCGGTTCGCGAACGCCTCGTGCAGGGCGGTGATGTCGCTGAAGCCGAGGAGCACCTTGGGGCCCGCGGCCCGCAGCGCGTCCCAGTCGAGCAGGTCGACCATGCGCTGCGTCCCGTATCCGCCGCGCGCACACAGCACCGCGGCCACGTCGGGGTCGCACCAGGCGGCCTCGAAGTCGGCGGCCCGGTCGGTGTCCGTACCCGCGAGATAGTCGAACTCCGCGTGCCGGTCAAGGACATGGGGTGCCACGAAGGGGTCGAGGTCCCAGCCCCGCAGGATGTCGAGCCCGGCCTGGAGCCGTTCCTCGATCACGGGCCCGCTGGGCGCGACGACGGCGACGCGGGCTCCGGGTACGAGACGCGAGGGGCGGGTCAAGGGCTTCACTGGGCGGACTCCGTGGTGGGGACGGTCGGCTTCACTTGGCGAGCTCCAATGTCGGGATACCGGGCGGGTTCAGGCCCAGGACCTGTGCGTACAGCGAGAGTTCGGACTCCAGGACCCGCACCGTCGTCTCGGCCCGCCGAAAGCCGTGGCCCTCTCCTTCGAAGGCGATGTAGGCATGCGGGATCCGGCGCCCCTCCTCCGCCAGCCGGGCGAGGAACCGCTCGCACTGCACGGGCGGGCAGATGACGTCGTCGAGGCCCTGGAGCAGCAGGAAGGGCACGCCGATCCGGTCGGCGTGCTCGGAGGGCGACCGCTCTGCGTACCTGGCCGGCACCTCGGCGAGCGGCCCGACCAGGGTGTCCAGGTACTGCGACTCGAAGTCGTGGGTCTCCCCCGAGGCCCATTCGGCGAGGTCGAGGATCGGATAGAGGATGGTGCCGCAGGCGTACACGTCGGTGCTCGTCAGGGACGCGGCGGTCGTCCAGCCGCCCGCGCTGCCCCCGCGAATGGCGAGCCGCCGCCGGTCGGCGGTGCCCTCGTCCGCGAGGGCGAGTGCGACGGCCGCGCAGTCCTCGACGTCGACGACGCCCCACTGTTCGCGCAGCCGGTTGCGGTACTCCCGTCCGTGCCCGGTCGATCCCCCGTAGTTGACCTCGGCGACGCCGATGCCGCGCGAGGTGAAGTAGGCGATCTCCAGGTCGAGTACAAGGGAGGCCCGGCTGGTGGGGCCACCGTGCGCATGGACGACGTACGGCGGCAGTTCGTTGTCGGGGGCGGCATGGCCGGGGTGGTGCGGTGGGTAGATGTGCGCGTGGATCTCGCGTCCGGCGGGCCCGGCGAAGGTGCGGATCTGGGGCTCCGGGTAGTACGCGGGGTCCACCGGGTCGACGTGTGCGGCGCCGGTCACCCGGGTCCGCCCGGTGCGGGAGTCCAGCTCGACCACCTCGTACGCGCTGCGCGGACTGGCGCCGACGCCCAGGACGCGGCTGCCGTGCGCGGCGAGCGTCGGGGCGAACTCGGTCCAGGGCCCCGCCGCGTCGACGACCTCGCCGGTCTCCGGGTCCAGGATGCCGAGCGCGGTGGCGCCCCGGCCGTGGACGACGGCGATCAGCCCATCCTCCAGCGGCGCGAACCAGCGGTAGCCGATCTTCCACAGGGGCCCGCCGAACTCCTCCTCGCGCGGGCACACCGGCACACCGTCCCGGTACAGGTTCCACCAGCCGGTGCGGTCACCGGCGTACAACAGGGAGCCGTCGAAGGCCCATTCGGCCTGGGCGATCGACTCGTCGGAGCCGCCGGCGACCGTGCGGGCCTCCTGGAGCGTCCCGTCGTCGGCCACCTCGGCGACGATCAGTTCCGTGCCGTCCCAGGGCATCCGCGGATGATCCCAGGCGAGCCAGGCCGCGCGCCCGCCGTCGGGCGAGAGCCGGGGCCCGGTGACGAACCGGTGCCGCCCGTCGGTGAGTTCACGTACCGCGCCCCGGTCCCGCGCCGCCGAACCGTCCAGCGGAACGGCGACGACGACCCGCCGCACGTCCGTCGATCCCTCCCCCGTGAACTCCTCCAGTACGCACCACACTTCGCCCCGCTCGACACGCAACTGCGGGTCCACCCAGCGCAGTCCGCCGCCCACGTGCGATACGGGCGTCAACGGGCTTGGTTCACCGCCGACTTCGTACCGGTACAGCCGTTGGTCGGCGAAGTCGACGAACACCACCAGCGGTCCCTCGGGACGCATCTCCCCGGCCCAGGCCTGCCCGCCGTACTCGATGACGCGGCTGCGCACGTTCCACGGGGCGGGCAGCACCGACTCCTCCGTGCCGTCTGCCTTCCGCCTGACGAGCGTGCGCCGCCCGCCCTCGGTGGGCCGGGGTTCGGTCCACCACGTCTCGTCGCCGACGAAGCCGACGGACTCGGGGTGCCCGTCGTGGGCGGCGGCGAGTGCCGCGTCGATGGGCGAGGGCCACGATCCGTACGCCAGGGTCTGCACCATGTCCCCCACTATCCCCACATCCCGGTGTTCTAGGCGGTGCGCAGAAAGCGGTCGAGTACGCGGACACCGAAGTGGAGCGCCTCGACAGGGACGCGCTCGTCGACGCCGTGGAAGAGGGCCTGGTAGTCGAACCCCTCCGGGAGCTTCAGCGGCGTGAACCCGTATCCGGTGATGCCGAGGCGCGAGAACTGCTTGGCGTCCGTGCCACCGGACATGCAGTACGGCACCACATGCCCCTCGGGGGCGAACTCCTGGACGGCGGCACGCATCTTCGCGTACGTCGCCGACTGCAGCGGCGCCTGGAGCGCCACCTCGCGATGCTGGAACTCCCACTCCACGTCCGGTCCGGTGAGCCGGTCGAGGGTCGTGCGGAACTCGTCCTCGTGGCCGTACAGATATCTGCCGTCGACATGGGCGACGGCCTCCCCCGGGATCACGTTGATCTTGTAACCGGCGCTCAGCATCGTCGGGTTGGCGCTGTTGCGCACGGTCGACTCGACGAGCGTGGCGGCGGGACCCAGCTTGGCCAGCAAGCCGTCGACATCCTCGAAGTCGGGGTCGATGCCGTACACGGCGGCCAGTTCGGTGAGCGCCGCGTGCACGGTCGGGGTGAGCCGCAGCGGCCACTCGTGCGCCCCGATCCGCGCGACCGCCTCGGCCAGCCGCGTCACCGCGTTGCTCCGGTTCACCTTGGAGCCGTGGCCCGCCCGGCCGCGCGCGGTGAGCTTGAGCCAGCCGGTGCCGCGCTCGCCCGCCGCGATCGGGTAGAGCTCGCGCCCGCTCCCGTCGTGGAAGGTGAACGCCCCGGACTCGCTGACGCCTTCGGTGCACCCCTCGAAGAGGCCCGGGTGCTGGTCGGCGAGGAAACCCGAGCCGTCCTCGGCGCTCGCCTCCTCGTCGGCGGTGAACGCGATCACGAGGTCGCGCCGGGGCCGTACGCCATTGCGCGCCCAGTCCCGCACGACCGCCAGGATCATCGCGTCCATGTTCTTCATGTCGACCGCGCCGCGCCCCCAGACGACGCCGTCGCGGATCTCCCCCGAGAACGGGTGCACGCTCCAGTCCTCCGCCTGCGCGGGCACGACATCCAGATGACCGTGCACGAGCAGCGCGTCGGCCGAGGGGTCGGTGCCTTCGAGGCGGGCGACGACGTTCGTACGCCCCTTGGTGCGTTCAAGGAGGGTGGGCTCCAGGCCTGCCTCGGCCAGCAGCGCGGCGGCGTACTCGGCGGCCGGGCGCTCCTGGCAGTCCCCGCCGCCCCGGTTGGTGGTGTCGATGCGGATGAGGTCGGAGGTGAACCGTACGACCTCGTCCAGCGCCTGCCCGTCAGCCATACTGCTCCTCCACCGCGGCCGACACGATCGTCGTGACCGCCTTGAACGTGCGAATTCCCTCGTACATGGTGCCGCTGGTGTACGCCACCTTCCGCTCCCCGACCCGCTCGACGCCCGGCACCACGGTCGCCGCCATCGACAGATGCTCGGCGTCGAACTCCAGCGCCACGGTGAACGGGCCGCCCACGAGCGGTTCCTGACGGACCGCCAGGGACGCCGCCTCCTTCGCAGCCGCGCGGATGTCGGAGGCGGTCCTGGACGGCGTACGGCACACGGCCGCGTACCGCGAGACATGATCCTTGACCGCGACCTTCAGTGCCTCGGGCGCGTATCCGAGCGCGTCCTCGCAGGCCAGGTCGTCCCCGGTGACGAGCACGACGGGCACGCCGTACTCCGCGACCACATGGGAGTTGAGCAGCCCCTCGCTGGCCCGTACGTCGTTCACCCACACCCCGGTGATGGAGTTCGCGAGGTAGGTGTGGGCGAGGACGCCCTCCATGCCGGCGCCCGCGTGATAGCCGACGAAGGCGATCCCGTCCACGTCACCGTGCTGCACGCCCTCCACCATGGACAGCGACTTGTGCCGCCCGGTGAGCATCTCCGCTCGCTCGTCGAGCTGCTCAAGCAGCAGGTTCCGCATGGTCCAGTGGGCCTCGTTGATCAGCACCTCGTCGGCGCCGCCGTCGAAGAAGCCGAGCATGGCCGCGTTCACGTCCGAGGTGAACATCGAGCGGCACCGTTCCCACTGCGGCGTCCCGGGCAGCACGTCGGCGGGCCAGGTCACCCCCGTGGCGCCTTCCATGTCGGCGCTGATAAGGATCTTCATGCCGCCTCACGTTACGTGCCTGAGGGGAAACCGGCCAGGAAGCACCACCCTCACCTCGTATACCGTCGAGGCACCGGAGTCACCTCAGCCGGTCAGCATCTTGAGCGTCTGCCGGTGCCAGACAAGCGGATTGCGATCGTCGTCGGTCATCATGGCGAGCACGCGCAGCACGATGATGTCGTGATCGCCGGCCGGATAGCTGTGCTCGACGGTGCACTCCAGCCAGACCGGCGCGCCCTCCAGGAAGATCGCGCCGGACGCCGCCTCCAGCGTTCCTATCCCGACGAACCGGCCCTCCTTGCTCCGGGATGCGAGCTGCCGGGCCTTGTCGGAGTGCGCCTCGCCCAGGACGGAGACCCCGATCACCCCCGCACGAGACAGCGCCGGCCAGGTCCTGGAGCTGTGCTGTGCGGCGAAGGAGACCATGGGCGGGTTGTAGGAGACCCCGACGGCGAACGTCGAGACGATCATGACGGTCGGTTCGCCGTTGACGCGCGCCGAGAGGGCCGCGACCCCTGACGGGAACCCGGAGAACGCCCTCTGCATCTCGCCGGGATCCGAGGTGAAGCCTGTTTCGCTTTCCCCTGCCGTCATTCTGCGGCCCTCGTCTTCGCTGCGCCGAGCATGAGGGGCAGTGCCACCTGGTCCGCGAGGCCGGTAGCCGTGGGGAACCGGTCGAGGATGATCTTGAGCGGGCCGGTGTACGTGCCCTTGTAGGTGGGGGATGCCGCGATCACGATGTCGGCGAACCGCACCCGCTCGACGACCGCGGTGACCTCGGGGTCGCCCCGACCGAGCAAGCCGGACCCGAGCGTGGCGACTTCGAGGACTTCGCAGTCGAACCCGAGGTCAGCGGCGAGGCGTTCGGCGGCATCATGCGTACGTGAGGCCGTTTTGGGGTTTCCGACCACGGCGACAGCCTTCATCAGGTGACTCCTGTGGGTAGTTGGGGCACGGCGCCGGGCACCGCGGGAGATCCTGCCCCGGGATGGTCGATACGGAGGAACGCGGACGCGAGGAGGCACAGTAGTCCGACGGCGGCGAGACCGCCGAGGGTGACCGCGTAGCCGAATCCCGCCAGCAGAACGGCGCAGACCGCGCTGCCGAGCACGGCGCCGAGTTGCTTCATCGCGTTGAAGGTTCCGGACGCGGCACCGACGGCGTCCGCGGGGACCGCGGTCACCGCCGCGATCGACAGCGGTGACCAGACGAACGAGTTGGCCACTCCGTACAGCCCGAAGACGGCGGTCAGCGCGGCGACCGGCCCGTCCGTCGCGACGAGCGCCGCCGACGCTCCGACGGAGACGACGAGCGCGAGCGAGCCGATGGCGGCGACCGCGCGGGGCCCGATTCCGTTGTTCAGGCGAGCCGAGACCGGCGCACCGAGCAGGCAGACCACCCCCATGGGTACGAGGGTGAGCGCCGCCGCGCCCGGAGTGAGCCCGCGCTCCTGCTGGAGGTAGAGCATCAGGGGGATCATGGCCGAGCCGGAGCAGAAGGCCGCGGCGGCGGCACCCCAGGCCGCGGTGACGAACCCGCGGCTGTGCAGCAGCGCGACCGGTACGAGCGCGCGCTGGCCGTCGCGACGCTGCAGCCGGACGACGGCTGCGACGATCAGCACGCCGGCAAGGATGAGCAGTGGGCGTGGTACGCCCAACGCGTTGGCGCTCGCGGCATCCGTGCCCTGGATACCGAGGACGAGTGCGCCGACACCGGTCGCGTTCGCGCAGATCGCCCACACCGGGATGCCGGCCTCCTGCCGGGGAAGGGTGGGCACGAACGCGGACACGGCGAACATCGCGGCGACGCCGATCGGGATGTTGACCCAGAACACCGCGGGCCAGCCGCCGACGGCGACGAGCAGGCCGCCGAGCAGTGGCCCGGCGGCCACCGCTACTCCGCCGACCGCGCCCCAGGTGCCGAGCGCGACGGCGAGCCGCGGCGGCTGGAACAGCGCCTTGATGAGGGTGAGACACTGCGGCGTCATCAGTGCGGCACCGACGCCCTGGGCCACCCGCCATCCGATGAGCGCCTCGACGGTGGGGGCCAGCGCGCACAGCAGCGACCCGAGGGTGAAGACTCCGAGTCCGAGCAGGTGGACGCGTCGATGGCCGTAGCGGTCACCCAGCCGCCCCGCGATGATCAGGGGCACGGCGTAGGCGATGAGGTAGCCGCTGTTGACCCAGATCGCGAGGGTCTCGCTGGTGTGCAGGCCGGTGATCAGCGCGGGCAGCGCGACCGAGGTGACGGTGCTGTCGAGCAGCAGCATGAAGAACCCCGCGCACAGGCTGCCGAGGGCGAGCCACTGGCGTCGCTCGTCGGCTCCCGTCATCTCACACCGCCAGGTTCTCGCGCAGTGTGGTGGCACCGGAGTACGTCGGCGCGAGCGCACCGCGGCGGCGCAGTTCGGGCAGCAGCAGTTCGCTGATCCCGGCGAAACCGGAGGGCATGGCCAGCGGGCTGGAGAACATGAAGCCGCCGCGAGATCCGGTCTCGGCGAAGTTCTCCTCCAACGCGTCGGCGACGGTGCCGGGGTCGCCGACGACGCCGTGGTCAAGGCCCGTCGCCCTCCTGCGGCCGTGCGCGAAGAACTCCCCGCGGCTCATGGTGTGTTCCTCGCCGAACTCCGCGATGAGCGAACCGACGAGCCCCGCGGGACTCGCGTTGGCCGCCGCGATCTCGTCACGCAACTCGCCAAGCCGGAAGGACTCCGGAAGCGTCGAGAGGTCGTAACCGGCGTTGTGCGAAAGGTAGGTGGCGACGGCTTCCTCGCTCCAGAAGTCGAGCACCGAGTCGCGGTGCGCCAGCGCCTCGGCCCTCGTCCGGCCGACGATCACCTGGGTCGCCCAGAGGATGCCCACGTGCGCCGGGTCCCGACCCTCGGCGAGGAGCGCCTCGTCGAGCAGCTTGCGGTGGCGCTGCTGGCCGGCGAGATTGCCGCCGAATCCGAAGACGAGGTCGGCGAACCGGGCCGAAGCGGCGATGCCCCGGGGGGAGTTGCCCGCCTGGACGATGAGCGGGTGGTACTGCGGCCCGGGTACGGACGCGAGCGGGCCCTTGACGGTGAAGAAGCGCCCGCGGTGATCGATGGGGTGGACCTTCGCCGGGTCGGCGAACTTGCCCGTGCTCCGGTCGCGGACGATGGCGTCCGGCGCCACGGAGTCCCACAACGCCCGGCAGACCGCGACGAACTCCTCCATCCGCTCGTAGCGCAGATCGTGGTCCATCAGCTCGGCGAAGCCGTAGTTCGCCGCGTCCGCGCCGCGCGTCGAGGCGACCACGTTGAAGGCGATACGGCCGCCGGTCACATGATCGAGCGAGTTCAGCAGCCGGGCGACGTAGAAGGGATGCATGAAGGTCGAGGAGTACGTCAGTCCGAAGCCGATCCGCTCCGTCACCGTGGACATCGCCGCGATCACCGGCGACATGTCGTGGCGCGGCCACTGGATGCCCCACTCCACGGCCGGCGCGATGCTCCCCCGCCAGGTGCTGGGTATGCCGCTGCCGTCGCCGAAGAACAGCATGCCGACGCCCGCCCGTTCAGCGGTCTGCGCCAGTTCCATGTACATGCGTACGTCCGGGAAGTCCCGCCCGACCCACGAGCCCTGGCGCGCCCAGGCGCCCTCGGTGTGGGTGAAGGAGAGGTCGTAGCCGATGTGGATGCCGGTCACAGTGCGGCCTTCTTCCAGAGCTCGACTACCTCGTCGGCCTCGCTGAGCAGGGCCACGTTGAGTCCCAGCTGGAACAGGGCGGCGGCGTTGACGTGGTGGTCGTAGGCGGCTGTCGTGTCCTGCGGTACGACGACGGGCCAGTCCAGTTGGGCGGCGTCCTGGGCGGTCGCGTACACGCAGCACTCGCTCGTCAGGCCCACGACGGTGAGCCAGTCGCACCCTGCCGCACGTAGTCCAGCCTCGAGATCGGTGCCGAGGAAGCCGCTGTAGCCGCGCTTGACCACGCGCAGCTCGCCCTCGGCCGGCTGCATTTGGTACCACTCGGCGCCGGGCGTTCCGATGAGGCACGGCTCGTCCGGGCTGGTGGGCGCGTCGTAGTCGCCCCCGCGCAGCCAATTGCTCGACCGCCAGGGCCGCGCCGGGTCGCTGCCCAACTCGACCCAGACGACGGGCACTTGGGCCGCGCGTGCGGCGTCGACGAGTTCGCCGATTCGGGTGACCACCCGTTCGAGTACGGCCAGCGCGGCATCCGTCAGGCCGTATCCCGCCAGGCGCTCCGGATCGGCGAAGTCCCGCTGTACGTCGACCACGACGAGCGCGGGCCTGCTGCCGGTCCGGGCGAGGTGGGCGAGTTGTCTGTCGCGGAGGTCGGACATCAGGCCGCCACCTCGTCGCGGGCACGGAGGGCGGGCAGCACGGTCTCACCGAACAGCAGCATGTCCTCGTCGTACTCCGGGAAGATCAGCATGAGTCCGTCCAGGTCGGCCTCCCGCACGATGTACTCGATGTGCTCGGTGACCGTCCGGGCCGAACCGGCGACGTACGGGGTCTGGAAGGCCGCCTCCCCGTCGGCGCCGGCGGCCCACGCACGGGCCTGGTCCTCGGGCACACCCCAGGTGTGGCGCATATGGGCGAGGGCCTCTCGGTCGACGCCCGCGCCCCACTCCTTCACCTTCTTGACGGCCAGCTCGTCGGTGTCGTCCTGCACGACGGTGAGCATCGAATACGTCTTGCAGACACGGCCGTTGGCCTTCGCCCGCGCGTGGACGTCGGCGGAGAGCGTCCGCATCTCGTCGAGGCTGTCGGCGGCGAGGAAGGCGCCGTCGGCGAATCTGGCCTGGAAGCGGCGGGCGTCCTCGGACCGCCCCGCGCTGATGAGGGTCGGCCGGGTGGCCGGATGCGGGCGGGACTCGCAGTCGACGAGGTCGAAGTACGGGGTGCGCATGGTGACCGAGTGCTCGGTCCACAGCCGGGTGACCGCCTCCGTCCACAGCTCGGTCATCCGGTAGCGGTCCTGGTGGGTCAACTCCGGGTCCCAGTGCCCGAATTGCTCGAACTCCCCGGCGTAGGAGCCGTTCACGATGTTCATGCCCGCGCGGCCGCCGGAGATGTCCTGGAGGGTGGTGAACATCTTCGCCGCGAGGGCGGGGTTGTGGATGTTCGCGTGCAGGGTCGCCCAGATCTTGACCCGGCTGGTCGCCTCCGCGAGGGCCGCCATCATCGTCATCGATTCGAGCGAGCGCCCCCAGTGGTCGGTGCTGCCGCCGAACCCGCGCCACTTCGCCATCGACATGATGAAGTCCAGGCCGATGGTCTCCGCGTGCAGGGCGGCGCGCCTGTTGAACGCGTAGGTCGCCTCGGGATGCGGTGCGGTCGTGGACAGCATCCATCCGCCGTTCCCGATGGGGAGGAATATTCCGTACTCTTTCGCGGGCACGTTGCGGGCCTTTCTACGGCTCTTTCAGGGGAATTTCCACGGCTCCAGGTCTCTATGGCGCAGGCCAGACGAGCTTGTCGCCGGTGTAGATCGCGCTGACGAAGGAGGTGTCGAACCACCCCTTGGCCTTGGCAGCGGTCACGCTGCTCGGCACGATCTCGAACTGGTGCAGCATGTCGACGAGTTCGGCGACGTTGTCCGGGTCGACGCCGCCCAGCGGCTGTCCCGGGGTCGGGTTGTCCTTGACCACCTGCGTCTCGGTCTTCCAGATGGTCGCGTTCAGTTTCTTGTCGTACGTCGGGCCGGACAACTGGGCCGCGTAGCCGACGCATTCGCTGATGTGCGCCTCACTGGCGGAGCAGTAGTCGTACGCGTACAGCGCGGCGCGCAGGATGTCCTCGACGGTGTTCGGGTGCGCCTTGGCGAACGCCGGGTTCACCGCCATCGCGCCGAGCGAGCTGGGCACGTCGTAGTCGATCGGCTTCCACACGGTGACGTCGTCACCGGCCGCCTTGAGCTGGTTGGGCTCGTTCGAGACGAATCCCGTGAGCGCTTCGAGGCCGCCCTGCTTGCGCGGCAGTACGGAAGGGTCGTAGCCCTGCTTGACCAGCTTGAGCGAGCTCCACTTGACGCCGGCCTTGACCATCATCGCCTCGACGGCGGCGGGAACGTAGCCCTTGTGGCCGACGACCTTGCCGTCGAGCTGGGTCAGGTCGGTGATGTCCTTGTTCGTCATGAGGATGTCGAGGCCGGCGTCCGAGTACGAGGAGATGCCCGTGATGTCGATCCCGTTGGCCCGGGCCTGGATGACGTCCTGCTCGGAGACCGGGCCCACCGTCGCCTTGCCACTGGCGAGCAGCTTGGTGTTCTGTGCCGTGTCACCGGAGCCGGGTTGCAGGGTGACGTCGAGGCAGAGGTCCTTGAAGTAGCCGAGCTTGCTCGCGGCGATGTATTCGAGGATGGACGCGGACGACTGGTACTGGTAGCCAGACAGGTAGGTGATCTTGCCGGCGGCCTTGTTCTCGGCGCAGCGCTCGGCCGATATGGCGGAGCCCTCCGAGCCCGTCGAGGTGCTGTCGCCGGAGTCCGCGCCGCAACCCGCGACACCGGCCGTCAGCGCGACGGCGGCGAGCGAAGCGAGCCCGGATCTGATGAGGCGGTGCCGCATGGGTGGCTCCAAACTGGCGTTGACCGCCGGGGAGGGGGTGGGAATGAGGGCATGGGTCGCCGAGCGCCCGGCCTTCGCGGGTCACGGGCCGAGCGAGGGCGATGTGAGGGCGAGTCAGTTGTGGGCGCTGTCGTGCCAATGGAGCACGCGGCGTTCGACCAGCGTCACGACGAGCAGCAGCAGCACGCCCATGACCGCGAGGACGAGGATCGATGCGTATACAACCGCCAGCTGGTTCATCGACGAGGCCACGCTGATGGCGGTGCCGAGGCCGCCGGTCGCCCCCGCCGCCGACATCTCGGCCACCACCGCGCCGACGATCGACAGCGGGAAGACGATACGCAGCGCCGCGAACAGGAACGGCAACGCGTGGGGAATGCGCACGTGCCACAGCAGCTCGACGCGCCCGGCGCGCATCGTCTGGTACACCTGCAGCACCTGCTGGGGTACGGACCGCAGACCGGCCGCGGTGTTGATGAGGATCGGGAAGAAGCAGATCAGGCCGGCGATGATGAGCTTGGGCAGCGGGCCGAAACCGAAGGCCACGACCAGCGCCGGAGCGATCGCCACCAGCGGGGTGACGTTGAGGACGACCGCGATCGGCATGACCGCCCGGCGCACCAGCGGGAGTTCACTGGTCAGCACCGCGAGGACGAACGCGGCGACGAACCCCATCGCGAGGCCGGCCGCCGCCTCGCCCAGGGTGACCATGACGTTGTCGACGTAGTAGCCGAACTCCGTGACGAGCGACCTGCCGATGTCCGACAACGGCGGCAGCAGATACGGCAGTTCCTCGGCTCCCCACTTCCAGAGAGCGGCGAGGACCACCAGCATCACCGGCAGCGGCAGCCAGACCACCGGGCGGATCCACGCGATCCGGGATCTCGGGTGGCTGAGGCTGAAGCGCGACGGTTCGACGCGCGGCTCCATCTCCCGGGCCGGGGTGGTGCGTTCCTCGGCTACGGTCATCTCCTCGCCCCCCGCTCACGCGGCTTCGGCGTGCCAGGCATGGCGCAGCCGCTCTCTGACCAGGTCCTCGTACTCGTGGAAGCGATGCTCCCCGAAGAGGCGTTCGCCGCGCGGCCGTGGCAGGTCGATGTCGATGCTCTCCACGATGCGGCCGGGGCTCGGGGCCATGACGACCACGGTGTCGGAGAGCCGGACAGCCTCGGAGACGGAGTGCGTGACGAACAGGACCGTCGTCTTCAACTCGTCCCAGAGATTGAGGAGTTGGTCTTGCAGGCTCTCGCGAGTGAATTCGTCGAGCGCGGAGAAGGGCTCGTCCATGACGAGGACATCGGGCCGCAGGCCGAAGGCGCGTACGATCGCGGCGCGCTGCCGCATGCCGCCGGACAACTGTGCCGGGAGCTTGTGCATGGCCTCGCCCAGCCCCGCCTTGACCAGGAGTTCCCGCATGTCGGGGGCGGACGGCGCGGTCTTCCGCTCGACGAGGTCGGCGATGCGTTCGCGGCGTCTGGCGGCACCTTTGTTGATCTTCTGCGGCAGCGTGACATTGCGGAGCACGGACAGCCAGGGCAGCAACGCCGGGCTCTGCGGCACCAGACCGATCATCTTGGCGGCGCAGGCATCCGCGGGCGGGACGCCGTGCACCCGGACCTCTCCGCGGTCGGGCTGCTCAAGGCCGGCGACGAGGCGCAGCAGTGTCGACTTGCCGCAGCCGCTGGGGCCGATGAGGCTGACGAAACGGCCCGGCTGCACGGACAGTTGGACATCGTCGAGGGCATTGGTCGCGGACGACCCGAATCCGTAGACCCGGTGCACCGACCGCAGTTCAAGCGCTGGCGTACCAGACACCTTCACGCTCCCATCCATGTCGCGAGCACGTGGGCCCGATCCTGGAAGTCGGAGAGCGTGCGTGGCGAGTGCGGGGGACTGTCACGCGGAAATCCGCTTTGGTGCCCTCGACCGTAGGAGCCTTCTGTTTCGGCTCACTGCCGCTGTGTGTTTCGCGGACTTTACGTTCGACGTCGCAGAGCGGCGACCGTGCTGCCGTCGAAGACGTAGATCTCGATCCCGAGATCCGCCGCCGCGAGTGCCACCCAGCCACCGAGCGCCTGCACGATCAGCTCGGTGACCAGCAGCACCGTACGCTCGGCCGTCGGCACGGAGTCGCGCAGCCAGAGCAGCTTGAACATGTCCGCCATGACCTTGTTGCGGTAGGCGGGTTTGTAGGCGCCCTGATTGCCGACCAGTTGGACCAGCAGGCGGCCCGCGGCGTCGATCCCCTCGACCTCCACGCGGTTGCCGTCGGGCAGCATGAGCGGCCTCGGACGGATCGGCGTACCGAGCCGTTCGCCGAGGGCGAGCAGCATCCTGCGTTCGATGGAACCCTCGGCGAACCGGCTCCACTCGGTGGGGGCGTCAAGGACTGTCAGGTGCATGTGCCGGAGTGTAGGAAGCACCCGTTTCCCGCATGTTTCACGCCGTTGGAGCCGGGGCCGTCCGCACCGACCCGGTTCAGGGGCGGGCCTTGCCGAAGTACATGAGCTCCCACAGCGCGTCCTCGCTGTGCACGTCCACGAGCTCCGCACCCCGAAAGTGCTCGATCCGGAGCTCTCCGGCGAAGCGCAGGTAGGCGCCGTCGAAGCCGACCAGTTTCGCGGCGGCCTTCTTCGGCCCCTTGAGCTGGTCGACGAACTTCTCGCCGGCGATGTCGAAGTGGCGGCTGAAGGTGACGACATAGCGTTCGTCGTCGGCTGTGTAGGTGTAGCGGGTGACGTTGTCCACCGGCTTGCCGGTCTCGGTGTCGGTGTAGCGGCCGAGTTGTTCGAAGGTGACCTTGGTGGCGTCGTCGGCGATGAGCTTCCCGTCGCGGGCCAGCATGAACACGGGCAGTTCGGCGTACCCGTAGCGCTCATGTGCGGTGATGTACGAGGCGATCACCGAGTAGGGGCCCGCCGCGCCGCGTGCCCAGTACCAGTGGTGCATGAGGTCGACCATGGAGGCGTTGCCCCAGTTGTGGTCGTGGTAGCCGACGCCGGTGGTGGTGTGACTGTCGCCGCCGACGCTGTAGGTCGCCTCGACGTGCCCCTGGGGGACCGAGGGGAGCCAGGCGAAGTAACGCTCGTCGTCGGCACCGAAGAGCCAGTACCCGGTCTCCGGACGCCAGGCGGGCACCTCGCCGGTCAGCGTGACCTCGACCGAGACCTCCTCGATACGGGCCTTGATCGTGTACGTGTGCAGGTCGCCGGCGAAGTGGTTCTCACCGATGCGCACATCGCAGGACGTGGATGACGCCGAGAAGGTCTTCGGGTCGAGTTCGGCGAGCTTGGCCGTCGTGGTGCCGTCGGGCAGCGTCAGGTCGATGCGGATCTGCGGAGCCAACTGTGTGCCGAGGCCGTTGACGGCGTCCTTGGTGAAGAAGACCACCACCAGTTTCGCTCCGTCCGCGAGGTGCGCGTCGAAGTACCACCACTCGAAGGATCCGGGCAGGCCGTCGGTGCGCATACCGTCCTCGAACGGCTTGACCGCGTGAGGTTCGATGCCCAGGCGCGCGTAGTCCTCGGGCGTGCCGGCCAGGCGGGCGGGCTGTACGGCGGAGTTGTGGCGGAACACGAGATCACCGAATCCTTGGGTGGTGAGGGTGTCACCCTGGGAGGAAATTACCAGGCGGATATTTACCTCTCCGAGTATGCATCCACCGCTCGAATCGGACAAACGAGGCAAGTAGTGACCCAGCCGAAGCTCTCCAGGAGGCGCGGCCGCCCCCACGTCGGCGACGAACCCGACCCGTCCACGCTGCTCCAGGGCGCCCTGGAGGCCTTCGCCGAGAAGGGCTACGACGGGACCTCCGTACGCGAGCTCGCCCGGCGCCTCGACGTGAGCCACGCCCTGCTCACCGCGCGCTTCGGCTCCAAGGAGAAGTTGTGGTTCGCGGCGATGGAGCATGCCCTGGCCAACACCCGGCGCACACTGCGCGCGATCGGCGAATCGGGTGAGGTGGACGATCTGGAAGCGCTGCGGCATACCGTCGTCGAACTGGTGCTGTTCTCGGCCGCGTGCCCGCAGGTGGGACGGATCATGAACCACGAGGGTGCGACCGACAGCCCGCGTGTGCGGTTCGTCGTGGAGCATTTCGTCGATCCGCTGCGCCCAGGCATCGAGCGCCGGCTCGGCAGGCTCGTCGAGGCAGGGCGCATCCGCCCCGTCCCCTACAGCACGCTGCACTACCTGGTGGGCCAGGGCGGCGGAGGGCTCTTCACCAACCCCGTGGAGGCCACGCTGCTCGGCGCACCCGAACATCCCGACCAGGAGACCGTCCGCCGCCACGCCGAAACCGTCGCCGACATCCTCATCGCCGGCCTGACGGCGGCCCACCCGGCCGCCGACCGGTAGAAGCCACGCGCCCTTCGTACGCCGGTCAGCCCCGCGCCGGTCGCCTCGCCGTGCGCGGGCGGTACTCGACGACGACCAGCGCCAACGACACATAGCGCTCGACGAGTTCGTCCACATCCACCGGACCGTCCGCCCGGTACCACTGGGCGATGGCGTTGCACATGGCGATGACGGCACGACGGGCGTCGTCAGGGTAGGGCGTGAGGAAGATCCCTTCGGCCGCCCCGCGGTCGATGACCTCCCTGAACTGCTGCGATGCACGCTCCTCGTTCTTGCGGTGGCGCTCGAGGTGCTCGGGCTCCAGGCTGCGCCCCTCGGTCAGGACGATGCTGCTCTGGACGGGGTGGTCCGTACGGAACCGTACGCTCGCGGAGACGAGCGCCTCCAGACGTTCCGCCGGGTCGTCCCCGACGCCCGCCAAGGCGGCGTCACAAGCCTCGAAGTAGGTATCGAGCCCCTCATCCAGGATGGCGACGAGCAGCTCCTGCTTGCCCTTGTAGTAGTAGTGGACATGTTCAAGGAGGTGCCGCCGCACGCGCTTGCGGCCGTGCGGCAGGTCGTCACCGACCCCCGGCTCATCTTCACCAGCAACTCCGCCGACCACCACGCCCTGTTGCTGGCGCACCGGACCTTCGGCACCTTCTTCGGCAACGACCTGCACGCGAAGGACAACACGCTCAGCCAGATCACCTGGCAGGTGGGCAGCCTGCGGGAGGTCGTCGACGCCGAGG
Organism: Streptomyces sp. NPDC058470; assembly: GCF_042721055.1. Taxonomy (NCBI): domain Bacteria; kingdom Bacillati; phylum Actinomycetota; class Actinomycetes; order Kitasatosporales; family Streptomycetaceae; genus Streptomyces; species Streptomyces sp. NPDC058470. The sequence goes on along the minus strand of NZ_JBHXMF010000045.1, from coordinate 26,334 downwards.
CGTACCTGCGCGCCCACGGCGTGGAGATCGGACGCGTCGGACGTGACATGCCCGGCGGCAACTGGCATGTCTACTTCCTCGATCCGGACGGGAACACGGTCGAGCTCTACTACGGCATGGAGCAGATCGGCTGGTCACGGAAATCCCGGCCGGCCGCGATGCACTACCGGGGTTTCAACACGGTGCCCTCGCTGCCCCAGATGTCGGAGGCCGCCGAGCTCCAGGAGGCGCTTGACCGCGACATCGACACGGACTCCGGCTGGAGCCCGTCCGAGGCGCACCTGAAAGAGACGTACGACGTCGGTGGCGTCCTGCTCCCACGTCCCTTCAAGATCACCCGCCTCGGTCCGGTCTCGATGTTCACCGAGCGGATGGAGGAGATGCTCGCGTTCTACACCGAACTGCTCGGCTTCCAGATCGCCGAAGAGGCGCAGTACCTCGGCAAGCGCATAGTGCACCTGCGCAGCGCGAGCGAGCACCACACCTTCGTCCTGGCGGACAAGGCGCTGCGCGGCCGGCTCGGGCTGAGCGAACACACCTCGTGCCTGAGCATCGGCATGGAGGTGGGCAGCTACAGCCAACTGCGCGCCGCCGTACGGTATTTGGTGGAGGAGGGCTACACCCTCGTCGACGACGTCCCGGCCGAGCTGTATCTGGGCATCGACTACGCGGCCCACCTGCGCGACCCCGACGGTCACCTGGTCTGCCTCTACTCCTACATGGAGCAGATCGGGTGGGACGGAAGGCCCAGGCCGCAGAGCGAACGCCGCGCTGTCACCAACCCTTGGCCCGAAGCACTGCCGCCCCTGTCGGACACCTACGCCGATCAGACCTTCATGGGCCCGCTGGGCTGACCTGTGCGCGACGAGACGACTGCGACGTACCAAGCCCCGCTCAGTGAAAGGGAGTTGATCCGCGTGGCTGGTCCGTGCCCGGACGGATCCAACGGCAGCACCGTGGTGTTCCGTCAAGAAAGCGAGCGATGATGTCCGCACCCTTGGCAGAGACCCTGCCGCAGCCCCTTTCCCCTCTCGACGAGACCGGGCTTGCCACCCTCTTCACCCAGGCACGCACGGCGAATTCCTTCGCCGACACTCCGGTGGGCGACGAGGAGTTGCGCAGCATCTGGGAGCTGACTCGGTGGGCACCCACGGAGACCAACAGCCAGCCGCTGCGCGTGCTGTACCTACGCACTCCGGAGGGCCGCGCCCGGGTACTGAAGCACCTGGCCGAGAGCAATCGGCCCAAGAGCGCCTCGGCACCCGTCATCGCGGTGCTGGCCGCCGACACCCGGTTCCATGAGCACCTCCCCGAGCTGCTCCCCTATCGTCCCGAGGCCCGGGAGGTCTTCGAGGCCGCCACGGAAAAGCGGGAGTCGGTCGCCAACTACAACAGCGCCCTCCAGGCGGGCTACTTCATACTCGCCGTCCGTGCACTCGGTCTGGCCGCCGGGCCGATGAAGGGTTTCCACGCCGCCGGGCTGGACGCGGAGTTCTTCCCCGACGGACGTCTGCGGTCGACCCTGGTGGTCAACCTCGGGCATCCCAGCGAGCGCCCCTGGTTCCAGCGGCTCCCCCGGCTGGAACACGAGCAGGTCATCACGTGGGCCTGAGCCGGTGATCGGCCCGAGGGCTTCCGGATCTCGTTCCCCCGGCCCCGGCAAGGAAGCACTCCGCGCGCTCACCCGGACCGGGACTCGGGCCGGGACTCGGGCCGGCACGTGAGCCGTTCACGACAGCGGGCCGAAGATCTCCGCGGTCGCAGTGAGAGCGTCCTCGGCGGCCCCCTGGGCGGCCGCACCGCTACGGACGGCGCCGCCCACGACGAGGACGCGGCCGTCGGGGAGAGCGGTGGCGGCGAAGTCCCAGCGGGGTACCGCCATGCTCGCGGACCAGGTCCAGGCTCGGGTGAGCGGGTCGTAGAGGACGGCGTTGCGGTAGCCGGTGTCGAGGGTGACGTCATTGGTACCGCCCGCGACGAGGAGCCGGCCGTCCGCCCGCACGATGGCGCCGAAGGCCCAACGCCCGCTGATCATCCCGGCGGTGGGGGCCCACAACCGGGTGGCCGGGTCGTAGCGCACCGCGTTCTGGCAGCCGGCGTCCAGACCGGCGTCGTCGGTGCCGGCGACCACCAGGCACTCACCGGACGGCAGCAGCACCGCGCGATGGTAGCTGCGGCCCCAGGGCATGCCGGTGTCGGCGCGCCACTCGTCGGTGGCCGGGTCGTAGCGCTCGCAGGAGGCCTCAGTTGGAAGACGTCCGCGTCGCCTTCCGAGCCATACGCGCCGTATGCCTCGTCGACATAGCGGGGCACGCCCTTGTCGGTGCGGCGCCCGATGGACGGCACCTCGACCGTCCAGCCGAGCCCGAACGGGCCGTTCCCGGCCCCTGAGTCGTAGGACAGCGCCAGACTCGGCCCGAAACCGCCACGTCCCTCCGTCAGAGCGACCGGCACCGGCACCGACACCGACGCGGTGCCGGTGACCGGACTGGCCGTGAACTTCTCGCCCACGCCCCGAACGGAACCGCCGGCTTTGGGCAGGGAAAGCGAGGGCTCGTCCCGGGTACGGGGAGTGGCGGCTGCGCCGCCGGACCCCCCGGTGTCTTCGGTCATACGGTCGCTGACAGCGTTGTCTCCGGACATGGCTCCCCGATTCCCCTTGGCCCTTGAGGCCGGACTCAACCATCGCCGGCGGCCGTCGGGAGTGCCGAACAGCATTCCGCTCAGTGGGACGGGGGTACATCCTTGGGGTCAACGCGGCGGCTTTTCCTTGACATCGGGCCGGCTTGTCCTTGAGCCGGCCCGACATCCGGTCAGTCCGCGGCGCCCCAAAAAAGCCCCTCAGCGCACCCGAGGAAGGGCGGCCCCGTGCGTGACCGGCCGTGCGGCCTGACGCGGAACACGACGCAGGCCGTCTTCGATCACGCGGGACGCCAGGGCCAGGGTCTCCGCCAACGTCTCCAACTTCCGGCCGGTCGGCACCATCGAGACCAGCGACGCGATCAGCTCGCCGCGTTGCCCGCGCAACGGAACGGCCACACAGGCCACCCCGGGGACCAACTCCTCCCGGTCGAAGGCCGCGCCGCGCTCCCGGATCTCCTGTGCGGTCCGCCGCCAGGAGCCCGGCAACGGGTCGAGTGGCAGCCCCGCCGGCGCGCCCGCCAACAGCACCTTGCCCGCGGCGGTCATCGCCGGCCAGGTCTCGCCCGGCCGCATGGGGGCCAGTTCGGCGACCTCACCGGGCAGCCCGGCGGCCGCCATCGTGCGGCCCTCGTGCAGCACACAGATCGCCACGGTCGCGCCGGTGGTCTCCGCCAGCCACCGTACGGTCCCGGCCGAGGCGGCCTGCAGACCTGGATACGGCTGCCAGGCGCGGCCCAGCCGGAAGATCCGCGGGCCCATCCGGTAGGCGCCCCATGAGCGCTCCACCGCGCCCAGGGCGACCAGTTGGTCAAGTAGCCGATGGGCACTGCTCTTCGGCAACCCGCTGCGCGAGGCGAGCGCGGTCAGTCTCGCCTCACCCGCCTCCTCGAGCGCGCTCAGCAGAGCGAACGCGCCTTCAAGCACTCCTCGCCCGGTATTCGTCACCGGTCGGACCCCCGTCCTGGTCCGGGCGGTCACACCACGAGACCAAGTACCAATAAACGTCGCAGAGTCTGGCGTTTTCGGATGGTTCCTACCCCACCCGAATCAGGGCCGGACGTCGCCCCGAGCCAACCGGTTGGATACCGGCGCAAGGCGACAGCAAAGAGTCTCCCGCCCGGTGGGGCCGAGCACGTCGGCGCGCCGAGCCCACAGGATCCACACACGCCGGCCCGGCGAAGGTGGGCCCTTCAACGCCCGCACACGCCGGCCCCGTGAAGGTGGGTCCTTCAGCCCGCACGCCCCACCACGTACCACTTCGACGGCAGTTCGATCCGCGTTCCGTCGGGCGTGTACTCCGTGGTGATGAGCGGGAGTTCACCGCTCCCCAGCACCGTCAGACCGGCCGCGCCCAGGTATACCGGCACCGCCGCGTCGGCCACCTCGCCGGGGACGATCCCGTGCGCCAGCACCGGCCGCAGCTTGGGCGGGGGTCCCTCGACGCTCTGGGCGAGCCCCCTCAGGACGGGGCCCGCGGCCTCCGACAGCTCGACCAGGAAGGCCCGGCCGCGTTCCCCGATGAGAGTCGCGATGCCGTCGACCAGGTTCTGCCGGTCGTCGGACTCGCACTGGTGGAGCACGCCCCTCATGTAGAGGTTGGCATCGCCCAGTTCCGCGTGGAGCTCCTCGACCTCGCTCTTCTCTGCGGAGTCGAGCAGCCGGTACTCGGCTGTGCCCTCCGGATCGGCGCGGCGTGCGTGGTCGAGCGCGGCGGAGGAGATGTCGGCGCCGACGACCCGGGTGAACCGCTCGGCGAAGAACCGTGTCTGGGTGCCGTTGCCACAGCCCAGGTCCACCAGCGGCAACTCGAAGTCCACCATGCGCGGTTCGAAGCGGGCGAGATGGATGCCGGCGGTCAGCACGGGCTCCGCGTCCCAGAAGACCGCCCCCTGTTCGTCGGGAGCCTCGCGCCAGAAGCCCTCCCAGGCTTCTTTGTACCGACTCGTCACACTCATGCCCAACTCCCCAGGTTGTGACGCCGACCGCCAAGGAGGCGGGGCCAGATCGGTCTATCGCGCCCCGGTTACAGCCACAAGCGCATGGCACATTCCTTCACGCTCACTCGACAAGTGCACGCCGTCGTGCGCCCTGCGGACCGCCCCGCACGCCCCGATCCGCCCGGGCGGCTAACGACGTCGCGGGAGGGTCAGTTCGAACCACACGGTCTTGCCTGCGGTCGTACGGCTCGTCCCCCACTCGCGGGCCAGCGTGCTGACGACGCGCAGACCGCGCCCGAACTCGTCGTCAGGGCCGGCGCTGAGCAGGGTCGGCAGCGTGTGGTCGTCGTCGTCCACCTCGCACAGCAGGGTCTCGCCGCGCACCAGGCGCAGCGCGATATGACGGCTGTGGGCATGCCGTACGGCATTGGTGACCAGCTCGTCGGCCATCAGCTCGGCCGGGTCGGTGAGCGCGGCCAGCCCCCACAGATGGAGCTGCTCGCGGACCACGGCGCGTGCCCGTCCCGCCTCGACCGGGTCGAGCGAGAACCGCCATTCGGCGACGTCCGCGGGTTCGATGCCGTTCAGGCGGGCCATCAGCAGCGCCACGTCGTCCTTGCGGCCGCCGCGGGTGTTGAGTGCGCGGATGATGGTGTCACAGGCGTCGTCCATGGATGCGGCCGGGTGGGCGGCGGATTCGCAGAGCGTGGCGAGGCCGACGCCGATGTCCTCGCCGCGTACCTCGACCAGTCCGTCGGTGCACATCACGAGCCGGTCGCCGGGCTCCACGCGCACGCGTACCGCCTCGAAGGGCACCCCGCCGACTCCGATGGGCGCGCCCGTCGGCAGGTCGAGCAGCTCGCTGCGGCCGTCCGCGGCGCGCACGATGACGGGTGGGATGTGGCCGGCGTTGCCCATGTGCAGTTCGCCGGCGATGGGGTCGTAGACGGCGTACAGGCAGGTCGCGAGGTAGTTGTCGCCGAGCCGCTGGGCGAGGTCGTCGAGGTTGCGCAGGAGCTGGGCGGGCGGCAGGTCGAGCGCGGCCATGGTCTGGACGGCGGTGCGCAACTGGCCCATCATCGCCGCGGAGTTGAGACCGTGCCCCATCACGTCACCGACGACCAGGGCGGTCCGCGACCCGGGCAGCTTCACGGAGTCGAACCAGTCGCCGCCGACCCGGCCGAGGAGTGTGCCGGGCAGATAGCGGGTGGCGATGTCGCAGCCGGCCATCCGGGGCGCGATGTGCGGCAGCATGCTGTCCTGGAGGGTGTCGGCGACGCTCTCCTGGTACGTGTACATGCGCGCGTTGTCGAGTACGAGCCCCGCGCGGGCGGCCAGTTCGGCGCCGGTCACGCGGTCCATGTCGTTGAACTCGACCCGCTCCGGGTGGCGCAGCAGGATCATGAAGCCGAGCACCACATTGCGGGCCTTCAGGGGGACGACCAGCATGGAGCGGTGGGTGATCAGCGGCCTGATGTCGCGCTTCTCGAACTGCGCGGCGATCATGTGCCCCATCTGCTCGCTGATGCGCGGCACGAGGACGGGCTCACCGGTGGTCATGCACTGGAAGAACGGCGTGTGCGCGGGGAAGGGCATGGCCTCACCGACCGGCACGACGTCGTCCCAGCGGCCCGGCTCGTCCGTGTGTTCCAGCGCGACGCGGTGCCACATGGTGGTCGTGTCGGGCACACCTTCGTGGAAGCCCTCACCGGCGACGACCTGTTCGCGCAGATAGGTGCCCGCGACATCGGTGAAGCGCGGCACCACGGCACGGCTGACCTCGAGGATGGTCCGCGCCAGGTCGAGCGAGGTGCCGATGCGCCCGCTGACCTCGTTGAGGAACTCCAGGCGCTCGCGTACGGCGACGTATTCGAGGTCCTCGCCCTCGTCCCGGGCGTCTGTTGGCAGCGGTTCGCCGGTGGCCGCCGCCCGGGCGGCCCGCTCGCGGCGCGCCCTGCGCTCGGCACGCCGGGGCACGCCCCAGTCCGGAGTGACGGGCACCCGGTCGTTCTGGCTGAACTCCAGGACGGGATAGCCCAGTTCGAGGACCTGCGCGACGATCCGGGCGCCCTCGCCTACGCTCATGCTGGGCAGGATCTCGGGAAGCCCACGGGCCAGCTCCTCGGCGCCGGGGAAGTCGGTGTGCAGGGCGAAGCCGGGCGCAATGCTTTCGACGGCCGCCCCGTCGTCGTCGTGGCCCTCTTGGCGCATCGCGCCCGCGTCGGCCGCCAGCACCAGCAGTCGCTCCGGTCCGGGCCCCACCAGCGGGTACGCCCACCACAGCACGTCGACCCGGTCGCGGCCGCTCACCGTGAGCCGGGCGCGCCCGGCGGCCGGGTAGGAGAGCCGCCCGTCGAGGGAGGACTCCAGGTCGGGACCGAGTCCGTCGTACGCCGCGTACGCCCCGTAGGGCGCCGTTTCCTCGTCCTCGGGGAGTGCGCCGGAGACCGGGAGCAGATCGACGGCGGGGCGACCCACCGCGTCCTCCTTGGAAGCGCCGAACAGGCGCCTGGCGCCGGTGCTCCAGTGCGAGACCAGGCCGTCACGGTCCACGGCCACCACGGCCAGCGGGATCCGGCCGACGGCAGCGTGCTCCACCGCGCCGTCCCCAGCTCCGCGGCTGGGAGCTGCGCCCGTTTCGGTGCCACGGTCCATGGCCCAGGCCCTCTCTCCCCACGGCTCCGGAAGATCTGTGCCGCCCCCACTACCGTACGGCGATGGCCCGTCGCGATGTGTGGCAATACGCGAATTGAACCCGCGAGTAGGGTCCGGCGCCCCGGGGGCTTCGCCATGTGTCAGTCCTCGTGCCCCAGTTGCAGGTCGCGTTCCGTCCTGCCACCCCCGGCGACCTGGAGCACGGTGGCCACCGGCGGATAGCCCGCCGCGATGACTGTGTACTCGCCGGAGGACAGATCGACGAACCGGAACGTTCCGTCGGCGCCGGTGGTGAGCGTGTCCACCACGTTGCCCGCGGCGTCCAGGAGTGTCACGCGCGCGTCCTCGACGGGGCGCCCGCCACCGGCCCGCACGGTGCCGCGCAGCACGGCGCCGCCCGCGAGTTCGACGTCCTGGCGGGTCTCGCGGGCGGCCTGCACGCTGACGGGGAGCGCGGCCGGGCGGAAGGCGGGCGCGCTGGCGGCGAGGGTGTACTCGCCCGCCACCAACTCCGTGATGACATAGCCCCCTTCGCGCCCGCTGCGGGTGGTGGCGACCACCTCCCCGTGGACGTTGGTGAGGGTGACGATGGCCTCGCGCACCGGGGTGCCGTCGGCGGTCAGCACGCTTCCGGCGAGCCGTCCGGCCCCGCCGAGCACGACGTCCAGCTCCACGGGGCGTTCGCCGACGGTCACCGAGACGGCCTGCGGCTGGTGGCCTCCCGCCGCGGCGATCAGGACGTACGACCCCGATCCGGGCGTGGACAGCGCGTACCGTCCGTCCGCGCCGCTGGCGCCCCGTCCGATCTGCTGCCCGGCGATGTCGATGAGGGTGAGCGCGGCGCGCGGCACGACGGTGCCGTCGGGGTGCTGGACCGTGCCGCAGACGGGGATCCCGGCGGCGTAGGAGGCGCGGGCGTGCGGGATCTGGGTGAGCGGTGCGGACTCGGCGTCGGTGGCGGGGGCGTTGTGGGACACCAGCGGTTTCTCCTTGAGGAAGAAGGCGATCAGCAGGCCGAGGACGAGCACCGGCACCAGGTAGAGGAAGATCCGCGGCATGGCTTCCGCGTACGCCCCGATGTAGGTGTCGCGCAGGGCGGCCGGCATCGCGTGGACGAGCTGCGGGGTGAGGGACTCCGCGTCCGGAACACCGGTCCCGCCGCTCGCGGGGAGGCGGTCGGCGAGTTCGTCGGCGAGCCGGTTGGCGAAGAGTGTGCCGAAGACGGCCGCGCCGACGCTGCCGCCGATCTGCCGGAAGTAGTTGTTGGCGCTGGTCGCGGTGCCGAGGTCGGCCGGGCGCGCGGAGTTCTGCACGGCGAGGACGAGCACCGGCATCACCATGCCGATTCCTGCGCCCAGCACCGCCATCCAGATGCTGTAGTGCAGCCGGGGTGTGTCGACTTCGAGCCGGGACAGCAGCCACATGCCGAGGACCGAGAGGGCGCCGCCGAGGATCGGATAGACCTTGTAGCGCCCGGTCTTGCTGATGAGCTGCCCGGAGATGACCGACGCACCGACGATGCCGCCCATCATGGGAAGCATCAATAGCCCCGACTCGGTGGCCGAGGCCCCGTCCACCATCTGCAGGAACGTCGGCAGATAGCTCGCCGCGCCGAACAGGGCGACGCCGACCACCAGACCCACCAGGGCGGTGATGTTGAAGACGCCGTCCCTGAACAGCCGCAGGGGGATGAGGGGTTCGGCCGCGAAGTGCTCGGCGACGAGGAAGAGGACCGTCGTGGCGAGCGCACCCGCGCCGAGCCCCAGGATGACCCGCGAGTCCCACGCGTACTCGGTGCCGCCCCAGCTGGTCAGCAGGACGAGGCAGGTCGACGCGGCGGCGAGCAGCAGCGCGCCCGGCACGTCGAGGCGCGCTCTGGTGCGGGGTTTGGGCAGTTTCAGTACGACGGTGACGACGGCCAGGGTGAGCAGGCCGAAGGGCACGTTGATGTAGAAGCACCACCGCCAGGAGAGGTGGTCGGTGAAATAGCCGCCGAGGAGCGGGCCCGCCACGGAGGCGAGGCCGAAAGCGGCGCCGATCAGGCCCATGAAGCGGCCTCGTTCACGCGGCGGCACGATGTCCGCGATGATCGCCTGCACGCCGATCATGAGGCCGCCCGCTCCGACGCCCTGGAGTGCACGGAAGGCGATCAGCTGGTCCATGGTGCGCGACCAGCCGGCGAGCGCGGAGCCGATCACGAAGATGACGATCGCGAACTGGAAGACGCCCTTGCGGCCGAAGAGGTCGCCGAGCTTGCCGTAGATCGGGAGTCCCACGGTGGAGGTGAGCAGATAGGCGGTGATCGCCCAGGACATCTTGTCCAGGCCGTGCAGCTCACCGACGATCTTCGGGAGCGCGGTGGCCACGATCATCTGCTCCAGCGCCGCGAGCAGCAGCGCGAGCATGAGCCCGAGGAAGACCAACCGGATCTGGCGTGGACCCAGTTGGCCGGTCTCGACGGCCGGTGGCGTGCGGTCCTGCGGGGGTGCGGCAGCCGGTTCGTCCTTCACCAGAGTGATCCCGCCCACGTACCGCTCCCCTCGTCGCACCTACCTGCACAATTCCCGCTTACGCGACAACTGCTGGCAAGCACGACGAGTTACGGCGTAACACCCCGCGACGCAGAGATCCACTCGAACTGGTGAGGACTACAACGCGCCCTGGAGAACTGCCTCTTGGGCCGCGCACCCCGTGAAGTCGCCTTTGCGGGCTACTTCTCCACCTCGGCGGCGAGCTTGGTGAGCACCAGTTCGTAGATCCGGCCGAGGCCCTTGGGCGCGAAGGTCTTCTCGAAGAAGCCGCCGATGCCGCCCGCGCCGTTCCAGACGGTGGTGACGACGGCGCGCGACTTGCCCTCGCCCGCGGGGGTGACACGCCAGGTGGTGACCATCGAGGAGTTTCGGTCCTTCTCGACGAGCTCGCCGTCGGTGGGCTCGCTCACCTCCAGCAGGCAGTCGCGGACGCGCTTGCTGGTGGCCTGGAGCTTCCAGTGGACGAGGGTGCCCTCGCCGTCGCCGCCCTCGCGCACCTCGTACTCGCTGAAGTGTTCGGGCAGCAGCTTCGCGCGTGTGCCGGTGTAGTCGGCCAGAGCGTCGAACACCGCCTCCGCGTCCGCCGCGATGACCCGTTCCGTCGTCGCCTCGACCTGCGCCATTGCACTTCCTCCAGCACTTGGTTCCTCGGGATGTGCGGCCAGCCAACCACCCCCCGGCCGGGCCGCCCAAATCGGGGTGCCCCTAGGGCGCCGCACGGATCGCCGCATACCAGGTCGCACGATCAAGGGAACATGTGTTCTATTCTGTGGTCAGTGCTACCGAGGAGGCCTCATGCGCTGGGAGAACCTCACAGCGGACCCCACAGGGAATCCCGCCAGGGAAGCCGCGCTGTTCGGCGCGGACGCGGTGACCACCCGTACGTTCGACACCCCGGAGTTCCGGGGCATCACCTTCCACGAGATCCGGGCCAAGTCGATCGTGAACCGGGTGCCGGGGGCCTCCCGCATGCCCTTCGAATGGACGGTGAACCCCTATCGGGGCTGCACGCACGCGTGTGTGTACTGCTTCGCCCGCAAGACCCACAGCTATATTGACCTCGACTCAGGGCTCGACTTCGACTCCCAGATCGTGGTGAAGGTCAACGCGCCGGACCTGCTGCGCCGCCAGCTCGGCTCACGCCGCTGGCAAGGCGAGCACATCGCGATGGGCACCAACGTCGACTGCTACCAGCGGGCGGAGGGCCGCTACCGGCTGATGCCCGGCATCATCGGCGCCCTGCGCGACCACGCGAACCCCTTCTCGATCCTCACCAAGGGCACGCTGATCCTGCGCGACCTCGACCTTCTCAAGCAGGCCTCCGAAGTCTCCGACGTCGGGATCTCCGTCTCCGTGGGCTTCACCGACCCCGAGCTGTGGCGCACCGTCGAGCCGGGCACGCCCGCGCCGGAGCGTCGCCTGGACGTCGTACGCACCCTGACGGACCACGGCATCGGCTGCGGGGTCCTGATGGCCCCGGTAATCCCCTTCCTGGGCGACGACCCGGCGCAGCTGCGCGCCACCGTACGGGCGATCGCCGCGTCCGGCGCCACGTCCGTGACCCCGCTCGTGCTGCATCTGCGGCCCGGCGCACGCGAGTGGTTCATGGCCTGGCTGGAGCAGCATCACCCGCATCTCGTACGCCGTTACGAGCGGCTGTACGCGGAGGGCTCCTACGCTCCGAAGTGGTACCAGCGGCGGATCACCCGTCAGGTCCACGAGCTGGCCCAGGAGTACGGCATCGGTCCCTCGCGCGCGGGGATGCCGCGCAGGATCACGGCCGCACCCGAGCCGGCCACGCCGGAGCCGACTCAGCTCACCCTCCTGTGAGGGCGACCCTGACGCATCCGAGCGCATCCGGCGGCCCGATCGGGTCAAGTCTCGCCAGAACGGGTTCTTCCGGACGCCCTTTCCGGGACGATGCGGCGAAGGCCGTGGCGTGCACGGCTCAGAATCCTCCGTCCTGGGAGGCCCCCCATGAACAAACGCGCAGCCGCTCTGTGCGGTGCTGCCGCTGTCGTGGCAGGGATGATCACGTCGATCCCCGCCGACGCGAGCTCCGGCTCCGCGACCGCACCGCGCACCGCCCCGACCGCGAAGCTCAGCTGGAAGAAGTGCGGCACGACCGCCTATCCGACCCTCCAATGCGCGTCCTTGAAGGTGCCGCTGGACCACTCCAACCCGTACAGCGAGCGGATCACCCTGGCGCTCTCGCGCGTCCCGCACACCGCGAAGACGTACCAGGGACCACTGCTGGTGAACCCCGGCGGCCCCGGCGGCAGCGGGCTCACCCTCGCCGGGTACGTCGCGTCCGCGCTGCCCAAGGCGGTGGCGGCGCAGTACGACGTCATCGGCTTCGACCCGCGCGGCGTCGGCGCCAGCAAGCCCGCCCTGGACTGCAAGCCGGGGTACTTCGACCCGGTGCGCCCCGACACCGTGCCCAGCACCCCGGCGCTCGAAAAGGCCAACCTCGCGCGTGCCGAGTCCTTCGCGAAGGCGTGCGCCACCAAGTACGCGAAGCTGCTGCCCTACATCGACACGGTGAGCGCGGTCCAGGACATGGACGCGATCCGGCACGCGCTCGGCGCCAGGCAGATCAACTACTTCGGGTACTCGTACGGCACCTACCTGGGCGCCGTCTACGCCAAGCTCTACCCGGACCGCGTACGACGCCTGGTCCTCGACTCCATCGTCGACCCGACCGGTGTCTGGTACGCCGACAACCTGACCCAGGACTACGCCTTCAACGACCGCCATCTGGCCTTCATGTCCTGGGTCGCCAAGTACAACAGCACGTACAAGCTCGGCACCGACCCCGCCAAGATCGAGGCCAAGTGGTACGCGATGCGCGCGGCGCTCGCCAAGAAGCCCGCGGACAAGAAGGTGGGCGCCTCCGAACTGGAGGACACCTTCATCCCCGGCGGCTATTACAACGGCTACTGGCCCTACCTGGCCGAGGCGTTCGCCGCCTACGTGAACGACAAGAACGCGGACCCGCTGGTCGAGGCCTACGACGACTTCGCCGCCATCGACGCCGCCGGTGACAACGGCTACAGCGTCTACGCCTCGGTGCAGTGCCGTGACGCGGCCTGGCCGCGCGACTGGAACCAGTGGCGCAAGGACAACTGGGCGGTGTACGAGAAGGCGCCGTTCATGGCCTGGAGCAACGCCTGGTACAACGCGCCGTGCGCGTTCTGGCCGACGCACTCGCTCTATCCGGTCGACGTCGCCAACGACGCCATCCCGCCGGCGCTGCTCTTCCAGGCCACGAACGACGCGGCCACCCCGTACGAGGGCGGCGTCACCGTCCACAACCTGCTGGGCGGCTCCAGCCTGGTGGTCGAGCAGGGCGGCGGGAACCACGGCATCTCGCTGAGCGGCAACGCCTGCCTGGACAAGTACCTGGCGGCGTATCTGACGGACGGCAAGGTGCCGCGCAGCGGCGGTGAGGTCGACGCGGTGTGTGAGACGCTGCCCGACCCGGAGCCGCTGGGCACCAAGGCGGCATCCACCACTTCACGCGGCTCGACACTGCACGGCCTCCTCGGCTTCCGAGGCTGAGCGGCGGCCCGTCGGGGGCGTTGTCACACCCATGGTCCACCATGGACGCATGAGCGAGCTGACACGAATTCCCGCCCCCGACGGGGTCGCTCCCGCCGCCGCGTACACCCACGTCGTGATGGGCACCGGCCGCTTCGTGGCGGTCTCGGGCCAGCTCGCCCTGGACGAGGACGGCAAACTCGTCGGCGAGGGCGACCCGGATGCGCAGGCCCGCCAGGTCTTCGAGAACCTGCGCCGCTGCCTGGCCGCCGCCGGTGCCGGCTTCGACGACGTCGTCAAACTCACCTTCTTCGTCACGGACATGGCCCACATGTCCGCGATCCGCGCCGCCCGCGACGCGCACATACCCGCGGACCGCCTCCCGGCCGCGTCGGCGGTCCAGGTCGCCGCGCTGGTCCGCCCGGAGTTCCTGATGGAGATCGAGGCGTACGCGGTCCTCCCCGAGTAATCGAGGAGACCGCGCGACCACCCGACGCCTAGGGTCCCGCCATGAGCGACCCCACCACCATCCGCGAGATGACCCTCGCCGACTGCCCCCGCGTCTCCGAGATCCGCATCCGTGGCTGGGAGACCGCGTACAAGGGGCTGATACCGCAGCCCTACCTCGACGCCCTCAGCGTGGCCGATGACGCGGCGCGGCGGCGCGAGCGCTTCGGGCGGCCCGGCACCGAGGTCGTGAACCTGGTCGCGGAGCAGGACGCCGAGGTGGTCGGCTGGGTCTGCCACGGGCCGTACCGGGACGGCGAAGTCCGCACAGAGGACGCCGAGTTGTACGCGATCTACGTCCATCCCGACCGGGTCGGCGGCGGGGTGGGGGGCGCGCTGCTGAGGGAGTCGACCATGCGGTGTGCTGCCGCCGGGTACGAGCGGATGCTGCTGTGGGTGCTCAAGGAGAACACCCCGGCCCGCCGCTTCTACGAGCGGGCCGGGTTCATCCCCGACGGGGCCGAGGAACCCTTCGACGCCGATGGTGTCGCGGTGCCCGAGGTTCGCTACCTACGCGCACTCACCGATGCCGAGAGCCGTTGACCTACGCCTTCGGCAACCGCGCCAGCGCCCGCACCGCCGCCTCCGCGAGCGCCGGATGCGCCAGCGCCTCGTTGAGGACCGGCCTCGCGCGTATGTCGCCGAGTGCGCCCAGCCCCTCCACGCAGGCGAGGGCGACCCTGCGGTAGGGGTCGTGCGGGTGCAGTCTGCGTTCCAGCGTGGCGATCAGCGCGGGCGCGGCCTCGGGGGCGCGGAGCTCGGCCAGCAGGCGTACGGGGTGCAGGGCGTAGGCGACGCGCATCTCATTGGTGGCGAGCGCGGCCGCCGCTCGTGCGGTGCGTGGGTCGCCGAGCCGGGCCAGGGCGTACGCGGCGGAGACGCAGCGCTCCGGCTCGCGGTGGTTGAGCAGCAGGACGAGCGCCTCGAAGGCCCGCCGGTCCCCGGCGACCCCGAGCCGGAAGGCGACCAACTCCCGTGCCCACAGCGGCTGCCCGGGCTCGGTGAGCGCGGCGGCCAGCTCGTCCAGGTCCTCGGTCGCCACGAGGCGGTCGTACGTCGCCGAAGCCCCGGCCTCGCTCCGTAAACGCTCCGTGAGTGATCGCAACTCTTCGTCCATGACGCCGAGCCTAGGCAAACCCTTGAGGTGCGGGGACGTACATCACAAACTCGGGGCTGGCGCGCTCGTTACTGGCGGGTTAAGCTCAGACGAGCGAGTTACCCACTCGCGTTCTGTTCACGGTGGCCTGGTGACGCAGCCGCCGTGAAAGCAGTCGGTTCGGTACTTCAGTGCGACATGGCTCCGGGACAGAGCCGGTCGGCTTCACCGCTCGCTGGGCTCATGTGCTTCGCCCAGGGACGGCACCGGGCGTGTGCGCTCGTCAGCCCGGCATCACCCGCACCAACTCCCGCACCGTGTGCGCCTGTCGGCGTCCCCGCGTGCGGTCCTCAGTCGTCACCCTCTCCCTGGAGTCCCGCGATGGCCACTCCCCTTTCCGACACCTCTCCGTCCCCGCTGAACACCGTCGCCGTCATCGGCCTCGGCACGATGGGCACCGGCATCGCCGAAGTCCTGGCCCGCGCCGGCCGCGACGTCATCGGCATCGACATCAGCGAGGCCGCCGCCGCCCAGGCGGTCACGGCGCTCGAAGCCTCCACCGCACGCGCCGTGCGCCGCGAGCGGCTCACCGAGCAGGAGCGCGACGACGTCCTGTCGCACTTCCGCACGTCCAGCGACCTGGCCGCCGCGGCCGACGCCGACCTGGTCATCGAGGTGACTCCGGAGTCGTACGACATCAAGCAGCAGGTGTTCCGCGCGCTGGACGGCATCGTGCGTCCGGGAACGATCCTGGCCACCGGCACGAACGCGCTGTCCGTGACCCGCCTCGCCGCCGACTCGGCCCACCCAGAGCGCGTCCTTGGCCTGCACTTCTTCAACCCGGCGCCCGCGATGAAGCTCGTCGAGGTCGTCTCCTCGGTGCTGACCGCGCCGGCGGCCGTCGCCGCGGTCACCGACCTGGCCATCGAGCTCGGCAAGGAGCCCGTCGCGGTCGGCGACCGCCCCGGGTTCGTCGCGGACGGACTGCTGTTCGGCTATCTCAACCAGGCCGCCGCGATGTACGAGGCCAAGTACGCCTCCCGCGAGGACATCGACGCCGCGATGAAGCTCGGCTGCGGGCTGCCGATGGGCCCACTGGCACTGCTCGACCTGATCGGCGTCGACACCGCTCGGACGGTCCTTGAGGCCATGTACGCCGAGTCGCACGACCGGCTGCACGCGCCCGCGCCCCTCCTCAAGCAGCTCAGCGAGGCGGGCCTGACCGGCCGGAAGTCGGGGCGCGGCTTCTACTCGTACGAGGCTCCCGGCAGCGCGGCCGTCGTGCGGGACGCCCTGACTCCCCTCGAAGGCGTCGCCCTGGCCCCCGGCCGCACCGTCCACTCGGTCGGTGTCGCAGGCTCCGGCACCATGGCGTCCGGCATCGCCGAGGTCTTCGCGAAGGCCGGGTACGAGGTCGTCCTCGCTGCCCGCAGCGAGGAGAAGGCACAGGCCGCCAAGGCCCGTATCGGCAAGTCGCTTTCGCGCTCCGTCGACAAGGGGCGGCTGACGGCCGAGGCGGCGGTTCAGACGCTGGACCGGATCACCCCGGCGGGCTCGTACGACGCCTTCGAGGACGTCGATCTCGCGCTGGAGGCGGTCGCCGAGGACCTGGAGATCAAGCAACAGCTGTTCGCGACGTTCGACAAGGTCTGCAAGCCCGGCGCGATCCTCGCCACCACCACGTCCTCGCTGCCCGTCGTCGCCTGCGCCCGCGCCACCTCGCGCCCGGCGGACGTCATCGGCATGCACTTCTTCAACCCGGCCCCGGCGATGAAGCTCGTCGAGGTCGTGCGCACCGTCCTGACCGCGGACGACGTGCACGCCACCGTGCGCGAGGTCTGCGCGAAGATCCGCAAGCATCCGGTGGACTGCGGGGACCGGGCCGGATTCATCGTGAACGCGCTGCTGTTCCCGTACCTGAACAACGCGATCAAGATGGTCCAGGAGCACTACGCGACGCTCGACGACATCGACGCCGCGATGAAGCTCGGCGGGGGATACCCCATGGGCCCCTTCGAGCTCCTGGACGTGGTCGGGCTCGATGTCTCGCTGGCCATCGAGAAGGTCCTGCACCTCGAGTTCCGCGACCCGGGGCTCGCCCCGGCGCCGCTCCTGGAGCATCTGGTGGCCGCGGGCTGCCTCGGCCGCAAGACGGGCCGCGGCTTCCGCGAGTATGCCGCCCGGCGCTGAGCGAGCGGGCGACCGGTTCGAAGGCGGCGCCCGCTGGGGCGGCCTGTTCGGCCCGACCGGAAACCCCCCGCCCACGGAGGGCGGGGGGAGACCCGGACATGCGCACTCTCCTGCACCGATGCAGTACGTTCGGGGCATGTCCCAGCCCGCCAAGTCCTCACGTACACCTGCCACGTCCGACGCGCCGGAGAGTGCCGCGGGCAGTCGCGCGGCGGCCCAGCGGCTCAAGATGCGTCGCGAGCTGGCGGCCGCGGCCATGGAGCTGTTCGCGACCAAGGGATACGAGGCGACCACTGTCGACGAGATCGCGGCTCAGGCCGGGGTCGCGCGTCGCACGTTCTTCCGCCACTTCCGTTCCAAGGAAGAGGCGATCTTTCCCGACCACGACGACACCCTGATCCGGGCCGAGGCCGTGCTGAACGCGGCTCCCGCGCACGAGCACCCACTCGACACGGTGTGCCGCGGCATCAAGGAAGTCATGAAGATGTACGCGGCCCAGCCCGAGATCTCCGTCTCGCGCTACAAGCTCACCCGCGAGGTGCCGACGCTGCGCGAGGCCGAGATCGCGTCCGTGGCCCGCTACGAGCGACTGTTCACCCGCTATCTGCTGGGCCACTTCGACGAGCACGCGCACGACGACGACGCCAACGACGACCCACTGCTCGCGGAGGTCGCCGCGTCCGCGGTCGTCACCGCACACAACCATGTGCTGCGGCGCTGGCTCCGGGCGGGGGCGCAGGGCGATGTCGAGTCCCAGCTCGACCACGCCTTCTCGATCGTGCGGAAGACCTTCGGGACCGGGATCGGCGCGGGGCGCGACCTCGCGCCCCAGGTGGCCACGGCGTCCGCCTTCACGGAGGGGGACGTCCTGGTGACCGTCGCCCGGGTCGATGCCCCGCTGGACCAGGTCATGCGGACCATCGAGCAGGCTCTCAGGGAGCGGTCAAGGTAAGGCACCCACCGATTCGCCGGACGCGTCCGATTTGGACGCGTCCGGCGTTTTTGTACCCTCTCCAGACCCTCACCTGATCGATCATCGCTCACGTGTTACGTAAAGATTTCACCTGAGCGCAACTTATGGCACTCCGTGCCTTGTCAGGTGACACGGCGTGCCATACGTTGAAGGAGTCCGGGCGGCCGGCGTGCAGAGACCTTTCGTACGTCGGCTGTCCCCGCAAGCCACTGGCGAGCGCGCCCGGACGCCTGCGTCACAGGCAACTTCCTGCGCCCACCCGGCGCTGCCACCGCACCACCTCCGCCGAACCGACGGCACACCCCTCGCACCCAGCAGCAGCACCGACGTAACCCTCAGCGTCTTCCCTCGAGACGCCAGTCGCCGGAGGCAACACCGTGAAGGAAATCCTGGACGCGATTCAGTCGCAGACGGCCACGTCCGCCGACTTCGCCGCTCTGCCGCTCCCTGACTCGTACCGCGCGATCACCGTGCACAAGGACGAGACGGAGATGTTCGCCGGTCTCGAGACCCGCGACAAGGATCCCCGCAAGTCGATCCACCTGGACGATGTGCCGGTGCCCGAACTCGGCCCGGGCGAGGCCCTGGTGGCCGTGATGGCCTCCTCCGTCAACTACAACTCGGTGTGGACCTCGATCTTCGAACCGATGGCGACCTTCGGGTTCCTGGAGCGCTACGGCAGGCTCAGCGAGCTCACCAAGCGGCACGACCTGCCGTACCACATCATCGGCTCCGACCTCGCGGGCGTCGTGCTGCGCACCGGCCCCGGCGTGAACGCCTGGCGGCCCGGCGACGAGGTCGTCGCACACTGTCTGTCCGTCGAGCTGGAATCGTCGGATGGCCACAACGACACGATGCTCGACCCCGAGCAGCGCATCTGGGGCTTCGAGACCAACTTCGGCGGTCTCGCCGAGATCGCGCTCGTCAAGTCCAACCAGCTGATGCCGAAGCCGGACCACCTGAGCTGGGAGGAGGCCGCCGCCCCGGGCCTGGTGAACTCCACCGCGTACCGCCAGCTGGTCTCCCGCAACGGCGCCG
Organism: Streptomyces sp. NPDC058470; assembly: GCF_042721055.1. NCBI lineage: Bacteria > Bacillati > Actinomycetota > Actinomycetes > Kitasatosporales > Streptomycetaceae > Streptomyces > Streptomyces sp. NPDC058470. The sequence continues at coordinate 7,224 of NZ_JBHXMF010000045.1, read as the reverse complement.
GCATGAAGCAGGGCGACAACGTCCTGATCTGGGGCGCGAGCGGCGGACTCGGCTCGTACGCCACGCAGTTCGCGCTCGCCGGCGGCGCCAACCCCATCTGCGTCGTGAGCAGCCCCCAGAAGGCGGACATCTGCCGGGCGATGGGCGCCGAGGCGATCATCGACCGCAACGCCGAGGACTACCGCTTCTGGAAGGACGAGCACCACCAGGACCCCAAGGAGTGGAAGCGCTTCGGCAAGCGGATCCGCGAGCTGACCGGCGGCGAGGACGTGGACATCGTCTTCGAACACCCCGGCCGCGAGACCTTCGGCGCGAGCGTCTACGTCACCCGCAAGGGCGGCACCATCGTCACCTGCGCCTCGACCTCCGGGTACAACCACGAGTACGACAACCGCTACCTGTGGATGTCCCTGAAGAAGATCGTCGGCTCGCACTTCGCCAACTACCGCGAGGCCTGGGAGGCCAACCGGCTCGTCGCCAAGGGCAAGATCCACCCGACGCTCTCCCGGGTGTACTCCCTGGAGGAGACCGGCCAGGCCGCCTACGACGTGCACCGCAACCTCCATCAGGGCAAGGTCGGAGTCCTGGCACTCGCACCCCGCGAGGGCCTGGGCGTCCGCGACGAGGACAAGCGCGCCCAGCACATCGACGCCATCAACCGCTTCCGGAACGTCTGAGGTCACGTAGATGACTGAGCGCCAGAAGGACCGGCCGTGGCTCATGCGGACGTACGCCGGTCACTCCACCGCCGAGGCGTCCAACGAGCTGTACCGGCGCAACCTCGCCAAGGGGCAGACGGGTCTCTCGGTGGCCTTCGATCTGCCGACGCAGACCGGGTACGACCCCGACCACATCCTCGCCCGCGGCGAGGTCGGCCGGGTCGGCGTGCCGGTCTCGCACCTCGGTGACATGCGCCGGCTGTTCCAGGACATCCCGCTGGAGCAGATGAACACCTCGATGACCATCAACGCCACCGCCATGTGGCTGCTGGCGCTCTACCAGGTCGTCGCCGAGGAGCAGGGCGCGGACATCACCCAGCTCCAGGGGACGACGCAGAACGACATCGTGAAGGAGTACCTGTCGCGGGGGACGCACGTCTTCCCGCCGGTGCCCTCGCTGCGGCTGACGACGGACATGATCACCTACACGGTGAACCACATCCCCAAGTGGAACCCGATCAACATCTGCAGCTACCACCTCCAGGAGGCGGGTGCCACCCCGGTCCAGGAGATCGCGTACGCGATGTCCACCGCGATCGCCGTACTGGACGCGGTGTTCGCGTCCGGGCAGATCGCCGAGGAGCGCAAGGGCGATGTCGTCGCGCGTATCTCCTTCTTCGTGAACGCGGGCGTCCGCTTCATCGAGGAGATGTGCAAGATGCGGGCGTTCGGACGGATCTGGGACAAGATCACCCGCGAGCGGTACGGCATCGAGGACGCCAAGCAGCGGCGCTTCCGGTACGGCGTCCAGGTCAACTCCCTCGGCCTGACCGAGGCCCAGCCGGAGAACAACATCCAGCGGATCGTGCTGGAGATGCTGGCCGTGACGCTCTCGAAGGACGCACGCGCGCGTGCCGTGCAACTGCCCGCCTGGAACGAGGCCTTGGGCCTGCCCCGGCCCTGGGACCAGCAGTGGTCGCTGCGCATGCAGCAGGTGCTGGCCTACGAGAGCGACCTGCTGGAGTACGCGGACATCTTCGAGGGCTCGCACGTCATCGAGGCCAAGGTGGCCTCCCTGGTGGAGGATTCGCTCGCCGAGATGGACCGCATCGAGGAGATGGGCGGCGCGATGGCCGCCGTCGAGTCGGGCTATCTGAAGTCGCAGCTCGTCTCCTCGCACGCCGAGCGCCGGGCCCGTATCGAGGGCGGCACCGACAAGATCGTCGGCGTCAACATCTTCGAGACGACCGAGCCGAACCCGCTCACGGCCGATCTGGACGGGGCGATCCATACGGTCGACCCGGCGGTCGAGGCACGGGTGGTCGGCGCGCTCCAGAACTGGCGTGACACCCGCTATCAGCCGCCGTTCAACCACCCGCGCCCGTGCAAGGCGCTGGAGCGGCTGAAGGCTGCCGCGAAGGGCACCGACAACCTCATGGAGGCCACCCTGGAGTGCGCCCGCGCCGGCGTCACGACCGGCGAGTGGTCCGGGGCCCTGCGCGAGGTGTTCGGCGAGTTCCGCGCCCCCACCGGGGTCTCGTCCGCGCCCGTCGCGGTCACCGCCGAGGAGGGCACCGCGATGGCGCTGGTGCGCCGCAAGGTCGAGACGACCGCCCGCGACCTCGGGGTCGGCAAGCTCCGCTTCCTGGTGGGCAAGCCGGGCCTCGACGGGCACTCCAACGGCGCCGAGCAGATCGCCGTACGGGCCCGCGACGCCGGGTTCGAGGTGGTCTACCAGGGCATCCGGCTCACCCCCGAGGAGATCGTGGCCGCGGCCGTCGCCGAGGACGTGCACGGCGTCGGCCTGTCGATCCTGTCCGGCTCGCACGCCCAGCTGGTGCCCGACGTACTGGAGCGGCTGCGTGAGGCCGGTGCGGGCGACATCCCGGTGATCGCCGGCGGGATCATCCCGAACGCCGACGCCCAACTGCTGCGGGCCGCGGGAGTGGCCGCGGTCTTCACCCCGAAGGACTTCGACATCACCGGAATCATCGGCCGTATCGTCGACGAGATCCGCAAAGCGAACAAGCTCGACCCCTTGGAGGTCCCCGCATGACCAGCCCCGCCCCCGTGAACCGGCTCCGCCCGCGACGCTCCTGCCTCGCGGTGCCGGGAAGCAACCCCCGCTTCCTGGAGAAGGCCCAGGGCCTCCCCGCGGACCAGGTCTTCCTGGACCTGGAGGACGCGTGCGCGCCGCTCGCCAAGCCCGAGGCGCGGCACACCATCGTCAAGTTCCTCAACGAGGGCGACTGGACCGGCAAGACGAGGGTCGTGCGCGTCAACGACTGGACGACCGAGTGGACGTACCGCGATGTCGTCACGGTCGTCGAGGGTGCGGGGCCGAACCTCGACTGCATCATGCTGCCGAAGGTCCAGGACGCCCAGCAGGTCGTCGCGCTCGATCTCCTGCTGACGCAGATCGAGAAGACGATGGGCTTCGAGGTCGGCAGGATCGGCATCGAGGCGCAGATCGAGAACGCCAAGGGCCTGGTCAACGTCAACGAGATCGCGGCTGCCTCGCCGCGCACCGAGACCATCATCTTCGGCCCGGCCGACTTCATGGCGTCGATCAACATGAAAACCCTGGTCGTGGGCGAACAGCCGCCAGGCTACGGCGCGGACGCCTACCACTACATCCTGATGAAGATCCTGATGGCGGCCCGCACGTACGACCTCCAGGCGATCGACGGCCCGTACCTGCAGATCCGCAACGTGGACGGCTACCGCGAGGTCGCGCAGCGCGCCGCCGCCCTCGGCTTCGACGGCAAGTGGGTGCTGCACCCGGGCCAGGTCGAGGCGTCGAACGAGATCTTCTCGCCCTCCCAGGAGGACTTCGACCACGCCGAACTGATCCTGGACGCCTACGAGTACTGCACGTCCGAGGCGGGCGGCAAGAAGGGCTCCGCGATGCTCGGCGACGAGATGATCGACGAGGCCAGCCGCAAGATGGCGCTCGTCATCTCGGGCAAGGGCCGGGCAGCCGGTATGCAGCGCACGTCCAAGTTCGAAGCCCCGGAGGCCTGAGCGCCATGCAGTTCGGACGCACCTACGAGGAGTTCGAGGTCGGCGCGGTCTACAAGCACTGGCCCGGAAAGACGGTCACGGAGTACGACGACCACCTCTTCTGTCTGCTGACCATGAACCACCACCCGCTCCACATGGACAGCAACTACGCGGAGAACACGACCGACTTCGGGAAGAACGTCGTCGTCGGGAACTACGTCTACTCGCTCCTGCTCGGCATGTCGGTGCCGGACGTGTCCGGCAAGGCGATCGCCAACCTGGAGGTCGAGTCGCTGAAGCACGTGGCGCCGACCTTCCACGGCGACACGATCTACGGCGAGACGACGGTCCTGGACAAGACGCCCTCGAAGTCGAAGAACGACCGCGGAATCGTCCACGTCGAGACCAAGGGCTACAAGCAGGACGGCACGCTGGTCTGTGTGTTCCGCCGCAAGGTGATGGTCCCCACCGAGACGTACATCAAGGAGCGCGGCGGCGAGCAGCCCGGCCGCCCCCAGCTCAAGGAGCAGGAGAAGTAGCCATGGCGCGACTCGCCCAGACCGCCGGTCTCACCGACATCCAGCAGGAAATCCTCTCCACCGTCCGGGACTTCGTGGACAAGGAGATCATCCCGGTCGCGACCGAGCTGGAGCACCGCGACGAGTACCCGCAGCAGATCGTCGACGGCCTCAAGGAGTTGGGCCTCTTCGGGCTGATGATCCCCGAGGAGTACGGAGGTCTGGGCGAGTCCCTCCTGACGTACGCACTGTGCGTCGAGGAGATCGCCCGCGGCTGGATGTCGGTCTCCGGCATCATCAACACCCACTTCATCGTGGCCTACATGCTCAAGCAGCACGGCACGCAGGAGCAGAAGGACCACTTCCTGCCGCGCATGGCGCTCGGCGAGGTGCGCGGCGCGTTCTCCATGTCCGAGCCGGCGCTTGGCTCGGACGTGTCGGCGATCACGTCGAAAGCGGTCAAGGACGGCGACGAGTACGTCCTGAACGGTCAGAAGATGTGGCTGACGAACGGCGGCACCTCGAACCTGGTGGCCGTCCTCGTGAAGAGTGACGAAGGACACCCTGAGGGCACTCCGGCCCACAAGTCGATGACGACCTTCCTGGTGGAGAAGGAGCCCGGCTTCGGAGAGGTCCGCCCCGGCCTCACCATCCCCGGGAAGATCGACAAGATGGGTTACAAGGGTGTCGACACCACTGAGCTCATCATGGACGGACTGCGCATTCCGGCCAATCGCGTGCTCGGGGGGACCACCGGCCGAGGGTTTTACCAAATGATGGACGGCGTCGAGGTGGGGCGCGTCAACGTGGCAGCGCGTGGCTGTGGCGTCGCACAACGTGCGTTCGAGCTGGGTGTCTCCTATGCACAGCAGCGTCACACTTTCGGCAAGCCGATCGCCCAGCACCAGGCGATCCAGTTCAAGCTGGCCGAGATGGCTACCAAGGTCGAGGCCGCCCATGCGATGATGGTGAACGCAGCACGCAAAAAGGACTCGGGCGAACGAAACGACCTCGAAGCAGGGATGGCGAAGTACCTCGCCTCCGAGTACTGCAAGGAAGTAGTAGAGGACGCCTTCCGGATCCACGGCGGTTACGGCTTCTCCAAGGAGTACGAGATCGAGCGCCTCTACCGCGAGGCACCGATGCTGCTGATCGGTGAAGGTACCGCCGAGATCCAGAAAATGATCATCGGGCGCAGGCTGCTCGAAGAGTACCGACTGCAGGGATAGATGTCCCGGTTAGGGGTGTTTCCTTCGAGAAGAACATCACACCCCGTCAGCACTCTTCAGCCGCCGACTCGGCTTCCTGGCTTGCTCAGTTGTGGCCCGCGACCGGTACGATCCCGGGAAAGCCGCCGTCCCCCGTTTTCAGAGCGCGGCATCATCCGCTACGAAGGTCATCCATGCCCCACAGCCAAACCTCTGCACCTCGCGACAGCCTGGCAGGCGTACGCCTCGCGCGCGGAGCATCGCCGTGGCTTCTCCCGACCGTCGCCACCGCAGCACTCAGCCTGGTACGCGCGCGCCGCTCCGGCGCCGCCAAGGCCGTGGCCGTGCCCGCCACCGCGCTCGCGGCGGGCATGCTGTGGTTCTTCCGGGACCCCGAGCGCGAGATCACCCAGGGCCGGGTCATCTCGCCCGCCGACGGTGTGGTGCAGAGCATCATGCCCTGGAAGGACGGACGCACCCGCGTCGCGATCTTCATGAGCCCGCTGAACGTCCACGTCAACCGCGCGCCCCTCTCCGGCACGGTGACGTCGGTCGAGCACATCCCCGGTGGGTTCGTTCCGGCGTTCAACAAGGAGAGCGAGAACAACGAGCGCGTCGTCTGGCACTTCGACACCGAGCTCGGTGACATCGAGATGATCCAGATCGCCGGCGCGGTCGCCCGCCGTATCGTTCCCTACATCCCTCAGGGTACGAAGGTCGAGCAGGGCGAGCGGATCGGTCTGATCCGGTTCGGCTCGCGCGTCGACATCTACCTCCCCGAGGGTGTCGAGGTGGACGTGGAGGTCGGTCAGAAGACCGTGGCTGGGGTGACTCGAATTGACCGTGATTGATCCCGAGACGCAGGCCCGCAGCGGCTGGGTGCCGGAGGCCGACGAGGCGGACGACGAGGAGGAGATGCCCCTCTCCCTCCGCCTCTCAATAGCGGACACCCTCACCCTGGGCAACGCGACCTGCGGCTTCATGGCGGTGTACTTCACCACCACCGGCATCCTGATCCCGCACCTCACGGGCAGCCAGGAGACCGGCATGGCGCGGCACAGTGCCGCCACTGCCGTCATCCTCATGCTGTGCGCGGCGGTCTTCGACCTCTTCGACGGCCTGGTGGCCCGCAAGCTGCGCTCCTCCCCCATGGGCGCGGAGCTGGACAACCTGTCCGACCTGATCAGCTTCGGACTCGCTCCGGCGTACTTCGTGCTGGTCTACGGCATGGTCGCGGACGACGCGCACCAGCGGGTGGCGGCGGTGGGGGCCATCGTGGTCCTCCTCGCGGTCGTACTGAGACTCGCGCGCTTCTCCTGCGTCACGGTCAAGGACGGCACGTTCCAGGGCATGCCGTCGCCCTTCGGGGCGCTCACCGTGGTCTCCATCGTCCTGTTGGAGCTGCCGTTCGTCGCCACGCTCATGGCGATCCTCGGCATCGCCTGGCTGATGGTGAGCCGGGTCGAGTACCCGAAGCCGCGGGGGCCCCTCGCGGTGGCGATGCTCTCCTGGATCGTGGTCTCCATGGGCCTGCTCGCCGCCTGGGCCTTCGACGCCCCCGGAGGTCAGCTGCTGCTCCAGACCGGCTGTGCGCTGCAGCTGGTGACCGGCGCGGTGATCCCGCTCTTCGCCACGGCCCGCCGGGTGAACAACTTCCGGGACAACCGGCGTGAGGCACGCGCGGCCCAGCTGCCGTAGTTCGCGCTTGTACGTGACCGAAGTGCCCCGAACCATATGGTTCGGGGCACTTCGGCTTGGGTGACGTTGGGGTTGGATGCGGTGTTTTTCGCCCCCTCCGCCCCTACCCGTCCCTTGTTCCTGGGGCTCCGCCCCAGA
>NZ_JBHXMF010000044.1:60832-80735 GCF_042721055.1 Streptomyces sp. NPDC058470 | reverse complement strand
GGGTCTGGGGCGGCAGCCCCCAGGAAAAAGGGACGGGCAGGGGCGGAGGGGGCGAGAAAACACCCCCCACCCCCGGTCACCGCTCCCCCCGCCGCGACTCCCGGACCCTCCGCAGCCGGTTCACCGTCACCGGATCATGAGCCAGCGCCCGCGGATCGTCGATCAGGGCGTTGAGGAGTTGGTAATACCGCACGGGCGCCAACCCCAGCTGCTCCCGTATCGCCCGCTCCTTCGCCCCCTGCCCCCCGAACCCACGCCGCTCCATGGCGAGAATCCCCCGCTCCCGCGGACCGAGCTCCTCGCTGGATTCCCTGGATTCCATGGACAGAACCGTAGCCCCGCCCACCGACACCGCTACGCCGCGTTGTCCGCCGCATCGGCCTCCGCCTGCAGCGACCCCAGCACTTTGGCCGGACTCCCGTCCGCCCCCACGGCCTTCCCGATCTGCGCCTTGATGTCGGCGTTGACACCGGCCCAGGAGGTCTTGTTGACGGGGTACAGCTCGGCGGTGGCGAGTTCGCTGAGGAACGGGGCGAGATCCTGGTCGTCGCTGTCGGCGGCCATGGCCTCGGACGCAGACGTGGTGACCGGCAGCAGGTCGTACTCACGGGAGAAGGCGAGCACGTTCTTGTCGCTGTAGACGAAGTCGAGGAAGTCACCGACCTGCTCGGCATGGCCGTTCTGCCTGAAGGCCATCATCCAGTCGGCGACACCCAGCGTGGACTTGCTCTGACCATCGGCCCCGGGCATCGGCACCATGCCGAAGTCCACACCCTTCGCGGCGGCCATCTTCATCAGCGTGGGGTGCCCGCTGAGCATCCCGACCTCGCCCTTCGTGAACATGGAGAACGCGTCCGCCCGATTGAGCTTGTCGGGCGCGGTGGGCCCGGTGAGCCCCTTGCCGACGAGTTCGTCCTTGAGCCAGGTGAAGGTCTTGACGTTCTCGGCGGAGTCGATGGAGTACGTACCGACGTTGTTGGTGTAGCCGCCGTCGCCGCTCAGCATCCACTGCAAGGTCTCGGCCTGCGCCTCCTCGGGCCCCAGCGGCAGCGCGTACGGGTACTTCACGCCCGCGGCCTTGAGCACCTCGGCGTCGGAAGCCAGCTGGTCCCAGGTCTTCGGCGGGGTGAGCCCGGACTGGGTGAAAAGGGTCTTGTTGTAGAAGAGCAGCCGGGTGGAGGAGGCGAACGGCAGGCCGTACTGCGCTCGTTCCTGCTCGCCCGCGTCGGTGAGCTGGAGGGCGAAGTTGGCCTGGACGGGTATGGAGAGCAGTTCGTCGGCCGTGTAGAGCTGACCCTTGGCGGCGTAGTCGGCGTAGGCGCCGATCTGCGCCATGTCGGGCGCCTCCCCGGCCGCGACCATCTCGCTGACCTTGCGGTCGACGTCGGTCCAGGAGTAGACGCTGACCTCGACCTTCACTCCCGGGTGGTCGGCCTCGTACTCCTTGACCAGTCCGTCCCAGTACTTCTGGGAGCTGTTGGCGTCGGAGTCGCCGTAGTCGGCGGCCACCAGCCTCAGGGTCACGTCTCCCGAGCCGCCGGAGCTTCCGCAGCCTCCGAGGGTGGCTGTCATGCCCAGTGCGGACACCGCCGCGATCATTCCTGTCCTACGCCGCCGCACCGCTTTTGCCCCAACCCTGTGTCGATTCGCCGTTCGATATTCCGGCATAAGGTCTACACCACGTAAGTGGACTAGACCTCTTCCGGGTTGACGGGCCACACTGTCCCTCGTGAGACATGTCATCGCCCTCGATGTGGGCGGCACCGGGATGAAGGCCGCCCTCGTCGGCGCCGACGGCGGGCTTCTCCATCAGGCGCGCCGGGCAACCGGCCGCGAACGCGGGCCCGACGCCGTCGTCGAGGGCATCCTCGGTTTCGCGGCCGAACTGCACGCGTACGGCGAGCAGCACCTCGGCGAGGGAGCCGCCGCCGCCGGTGTCGCCGTCCCCGGCATCGTCGACGCCGACCGCGGCATCGCCGTGTACTCGGCGAACCTCGGCTGGCGCGACGTACCCATGCGCGAACTGCTCGGCACCCGGCTCGGCGGCGTACCGGTGGCCCTCGGGCACGACGTGCGCACCGGCGGGCTCGCGGAGGGCCGGATCGGCGCGGGGCGGGGAGCGGACCGTTTCCTCTTCGTGCCGCTTGGCACCGGCATCGCGGGCGCGATCGGCATCGGCGGCAGCGTGGAGGCGGGCGCACACGGCTTCGCGGGCGAGATCGGCCACATCGTCGTACGGCCGGGGGGAACCTCGTGTCCGTGCGGCCAGCACGGCTGTCTGGAGCGGTACGCGTCCGCCGCGGCCGTCAGCCAGGCCTGGGCGGCGGCCTCCGGGGACCCGGGGGCGGAGGCGGCGGACTGCGCGAAGGCCGTCGAGTCCGGTGACGAGCGGGCCGTACGGGTCTGGCTCGACGCCATCGACGCGCTCGCCGACGGGCTCGTCACCGCACTCACCCTGCTGGACCCTCGCACGCTGATCATCGGTGGCGGTCTCGCCGAGGCCGGGGAAACCTTGTTCACACCACTGCGGGCCGCGGTCGAGCGGCGCGTGACCTTCCAGAAGCTGCCGTCCATCGTCCCCGCGGCCCTCGGGGACACGGCCGGTTGCCTGGGCGCCGGACTGCTGGCCTGGGACCTGCTGACCACCACTGCCCCTGTTGACGCCACTGACCCCATTGACCCCACTGACCTCTCGGAGGTAACCACCTGATGGCCACTAGCAAGGTTTTCGCCGGTGCACAGGTGGTACTGCCCACCGGGATCGTGGACGGCGGCCGCGTGATCGTCGACGGCGCGCGGATCGTCGGGAGCGCTCCCGCGGACGCCGAGACGGTCGATCTGTCCGGGCACTGGCTCGTCCCGGGCTTCGTCGACCTCCACAACCACGGCGGCGGCGGCGCGTCCTTCACCTCGGGCACGGTCGAGGACGTCCTCAAGGGCATCCACACCCACCGCCTGCACGGCACCACCACGACCGTCGCCTCCACGGTCACCGGCGACATGGACGGCCTCGCCCAGCGCGCCGGGCTGCTCTCCGAGCTGGCGGAGCAGGGCGACCTCGCGGGCATCCACTTCGAGGGCCCGTTCATCTCGCCGTGCCGCAAGGGCGCGCACTCCGAGAAGCTGCTGCGCGACCCGGACCCTGCGGAGGTCCGCAAGCTGATCGACGCGGCGCGCGGCCACGCCCAGATGGTCACCCTCGCCACCGAACTGCCGGGCGGCATCGACTCCGTACGCCTGCTGGCCGAGCACGGGGTGATCGCGGCGATCGGCCACACGGACGCGACGTACGAGCAGACGGTCGAGGCCATCGAGGCGGGCGCGACCGTGGCGACGCACCTGTTCAACGCGATGCCGGCGCTCGGCCACCGCACGCCGGGCCCGATCGCTGCCCTCCTTGAGGACGACCGGATCACGGTCGAGCTGATCAACGACGGCACGCACCTGCACCCCGCCTCCCTGGAGCTGGCGTTCCATCACGCGGGCCCTGGCCGGGTCGCGTTCATCACCGACGCCATGGACGCGGCCGGCTTCGGCGACGGCCGCTACATGCTCGGCCCGCTGGAGGTCGAGGTCACGGAAGGCGTCGCGCGCCTGGTGGAGGGCGGCTCCATCGCGGGCTCCACACTCACGCTGGACCGCGCCTTCAAGCGGGCGGTCACCGTCGACAGGCTGCCGGTCGAGGACGTCGTGGCGGCCCTCTCCGCCAACCCCGCCCGACTCCTCGGCCTGTACGACAAGGTGGGCTCCCTGGAGCCCGGCAAGGACGCCGACCTGGTGATCCTCGACTCCGCCTTCGAGCTCAAGGGCGTGCTGCGCAGGGGCGAATGGGTGGTGGATCCCCAACTGGGCTGAGGGGGACGCCGGTCGGCACCGGGGGGCGGGCGTGATCCTCACCGCCACGCTGAACACGGCCCTGGACCACGCCTAACGGGTTCGGTCCCTGCGCCCGCACGCCTCACACCTCACACCGGGTCACCGAGGTGTCCGAACGCCCGGGCGGCAAGGGCCTGAACGTGGCCCGGGTGCTCGCCGCCCTCGGCCACGAGGTGACGACCACGGGCTTCACGGCGGCGCGACGGGCCGCGCGGTGCGGGGCCAACTCGCCCTGACGTCGGGGGTGGTGGACGCGCTGGTTCCGTCGCAGGCTCAACACGCCGTACGACAGCCGTGGTTGACGCGAGGACGGGTGACACGACCCAGCTCAACGAATTGGGAGCGACGATCACGCCCACCCAGTGGTCGGCCTTCCAGGGAGGCGTACGAGGAACTGCTGCGCTCCGCCTCGGCGGTGGCCCTCTGCGGCAGCCCCCCACCGGGGGTGCCGGCGGGCGCGTACGCCCAACGTGGCCTCACTGGGTGCGCAGGGCCTGCTCGCGGTGAACGCGGAGGGCCGCCGACGGGCGAGTTCGACCGTAGGACGTACACGAGGAACTGCCGCCGGGTCGCGCTCACGCGGGACGCGAGCGCGCCATAGCCGCCGTTACTCCTTGACCTGGCCTTTCTTCAGCCACAGCTGGTCGAGGAGGGCATTGCAGCTGTCGCCGTCCTTGCAGGAGATGGCGATCGTGTTGGTGCCCTTGGTGAGGGTGGGCCACGAGTAGGTCTGCGTCCAACCCTTGGCGAAGTCACCGCCGTCGGCGTGCGCGAAGTTGCCCAGGTTCAGCTTGCTGCCGAACTCCTTGCCGTTGACGGTGAGCGTCATCTCCTCGTCGGAGCCGGGCACGCTGTAGCGGGTGAAGAGGGTGTAGGCGCCGTCCTCGGGAATGCCGTTGACGGTCCAGGTGACCTGGGCGCCGACCTGGTTGAGGCCGGTGACATAGACACCGCCGTCGGACTGGGCGCCCTCGACATCGGACGCCGTCGTCACGCCGGTGCCGAGGTTCAGGACCTTCGCGTCGGCCTTCGGCAGTTCGGTCGCGGGCTGGTCGCCGGCCGACTCGCTCGGCGACGCGCTCTGCGAGGTCGACTGCGTCGGGCTCCCCGCGTCGGCGGCGGCCTTGTCGTCGTTGCCCGAGTCGCTGCTGAGCATGGCGACGCTGATGCCGATGACGACGGCCGCGACCACGGCGATCGCGCCGATGAGGAGGCCCTTGGTGTTCGGCCCGTTCGATCCGCGGCCACGCCCGCCACCGTCGCCGACCGGCGCGTGCCGGGTCGTGGGCGCGCCGCCGGGAACCGTCTCGGGCGCCGCGTAGTTCGCGTTCTGCCGGCCGTAGGCCTGCGGCTGCTGCGGGACCTGCTGGCCGTATGCCGGCGGCTGACCGTACGCCTGCGGCTGGCCGTACTGCGCGGTCGGGGCCTGCTGACCGTACGCGGCCTGCCCACCCTGCGGAGGTCCGTTACGGCGCTCGCCGACCGCACGCACCCGGTTCACCGAGCCGGGGTAGCCGTAGCCGCCGCCTCCACCGGGTGGGGTGGCTCCGTTGGCCTGGCCGTCCTCGTACAGATAGCCGAACGGGTCATCGTCCTCGGGCGTGCTCGCGCCGTTGTTGCCGGGCGTCATCCCTTGGTCTCCTAGCGGGTGCGGTACAGATGCGGACGGTGCAGATTCACTGCATGGATGAATGGCGAGCCTACCCGGTCTCGCTGGGCCAAACGGGTGCCCTCACCGCTTCACCCCAGTGACCTGCGACTTATCCGGCCCGCCGATGCGCTTTGGGACGAGACCGTTTCTCGATGTACATCCGCTCGTCCGCGGACTTCAGCACCTCGTCCGCCGTCATCCCGCAGTGCGCCCACCCGATCCCGAAGCTGGCACCCACCCGGACGGCCCGGCCGTCGACCCTGATGGGCGGGATGATCGCGTTCCGCAGCCGTACGGCGAGATCCTGCGCGTCGGCCCGGCCGAGCCCGTCGGCGAGCACCACGAACTCGTCGCCGCCGAGCCGGGCGACCGTGTCGCCGTCCCGGACGACATGGGTCAGCCGGCGCGCGACCTCGATGAGAACCGCGTCACCCGCGTTGTGCCCGAACCGGTCGTTGATCGACTTGAAGCCGTCCAGGTCACAGAAGAGGACGGCCAGCCCCTTGGCGCCGTCGTCCGTCTCGCCCTCGGGCGCGATGGTGTGCACGTGGTGGTCAAAGGCGTCGTACGCCTCGGAGCTGGGCCACGGGTCGAAGGCGTGCCCGTTCCCGTTGCCGCTGTACGCGAGCTCCCCGTTGCCGTTCCCCTCGTACGGGCCGTGCTCGCCGCTCGGGAGCGCCCCCATGGCGGCCTGCTGCTGCCCGTGCGTGTACGCCGCGTCGAGGGACTCGATCGCGCCGGGGGGCAGCGCCGCCGGGCGCTTGCAGAGGCGGGAGCTGAGCCGGGAGCGCAGCTCGGCCGAGTTCGGCAGGCCGGTGAGGGAGTCGTGGGAGGCGCGGTGGGCGAGCTGGAGCTCGCGGCGCTTGCGGTCCTCGATGTCCTCGACGTGGGTGAGCAGAAACCGGGGGCCGTCGGCGGCGTCCGCGACGACCGAGTTGCGCAGCGACACCCAGACGTAGGTGTTGTCGCGGCGGCAGAGTCTCAGCTCGGCGCGGCCGCCCTCCGCCGAGGTCCGCAGCAGCGTGCCGATGTCCTCGGGGTGGACGAGGTCGGAGAAGGAGTAGCGGCGCATCGCGGAGGCGGGGCGGCCGAGCAGGCGGCAGAGCGCGTCGTTGGTCCGCAGGATCCGGCCGTGCTGGTCGCCGCCCATCTCCGCGATGGCCATGCCGCTCGGCGCGTACTCGAAGGCCTGCCGGAAGCTCTCCTCGCTGGCCCGCAGCGCCTGCTGCTCCCGCTCAAGGCGGACAAGTGCGCGCTGCATATTCGCTCGTAGACGCGCGTTGCTGATGGCGATGGCGCCCTGGAACGCGTACATCTGGAGCGCCTCACGCCCCCACGCGCCGGGCCGCCGCCCGTTGCGCGGCTTGTCCACGGACAGGACGCCGATCAGCTCGCCGCAGCCGCTGCCGGAGACACCGGGGCTGTACATCGGCGCGAAGAGGCGGTCGGCGGGGTGCCACTCGTCCTCGAAGCGGGGCGCGGGACCGTCGGTGAACCACTGCGGTACGTCGTCCTCGTCGAGGACCCAGCCCTCGGAGTGGGGTATGAACCGCAGGTCGCCCCAGGCCTCGCCCATGGTCAGCCGACGGTCCCAGGAGGCGCGGGGGCCGACGCGGCCGGTGATGAGTGCCTCGGCGGCGGAGTTGCCGGCGAACGCGGCGACCACGAGGTCACCGTCCGGGCGTACGAGGTTGACACACGCCAGCTCGTACCCGAGGCCGGTCACCACTCCGTCGGCGACGGTCTGCAGCGTGTCCGCAAGGCTGCGGGCGGTGTTCATGTCCGCCATCACCGTGTGCAGTTGCCGCAGGGTCGCAAGACGGACGTAGGGCTCCGACTCGGTCTCCATTCGCCCTCCCCTCGAGACCTCGCAGCAACTCCAGGGTTCTCTTCGGCGCACCTGGTTTTCTTCGGCCTACCGCTTGGTAGCTTCTCACCTAGCGTCCCAGTCACTGAATCACAGCGCGCTGCTCACTCGGTACACAGGGTCAACAAAATATGGCTCCTGTGACTCAAGTCACAGCGTAACGTGAACAATTGAGTGGGGTTTCTGCATTTTCTCCGTGCACCTATTGAGCGCATATTGGAGAGCTGTGCACGTGCTGTGCGCGATTGTGTCTGTTGCGTGCCGCTGGGGTGTTGCGGCGGGTGCGTGGGGCCGGTTTTCCGTCGGGGGTCCACCGGCGGTCCGTCAGCGGGTTTTCCCGCCGGTGGTCCGAAGGTCGTCCATCGGTCGGCCGTCCGTCGGCCGTCCGTCGGTCGGTCGCCGGTCGTCCATCGGTCGTCCGCCGGTCGTCCGCCGGTCGGTCGGTCGCCGGTCGTCCATCGGTCGTCCGTCGGTCGGTCGCAGGTCGGTCGCAGGTCGTCCATCGGCCGTCCGCCGGTCGGTCGTCGTCCGTCGATGGTCCTAGGACCAGGCTCGGGCCGGGGACCGATGTGCGGCCCCGGGGTCGGAGACTAGCGTTTCGGCGTGCCGAACACTCCCCCCGCGGCTCCCCCTGTCGCTCCCGCCGCCGCTTCCCCCACTGCTCCCGTGCATGCTGAGGGGGTGAGCAACGACGAGTTCCGCGCCGCCATGTCCCGGCTGGCCGCGGGCGTGGTCCTGGTGACCGCGCACGAGCCCGCACTGGACCCGGAAGGACCGGGCGGCGAGGACATCGGCATGACGGCGACTGCCTTCATGTCCGTCTCCCTGGACCCGCCCCTGGTCATGGCCAGCCTGCGCGACGGCTCCCGTATGGACGACCTGCTCGCCGAACAGCCCCTGTGGGCCGTCTCCGTGCTCTCCGAGAGCCAGCGTCACATCGCGGGCCGCTTCGCCATGAAGGGCCGCATCAGCGACCGGCTCCTCTTCGAGGACATCCCGTACGTCCGCGGAAAGGCGTCCGGCGCACTCCTGGTGGGCGGCTCCCTGGCCACCCTGGAGGTCCGGACCGAGCAGCGGGTGCCCGCCGGGGACCACACCCTCGTCATCGGCCGCGTACTGACGGCGGGGGTGCCGAGCGCGGACGGCGGCCCGCTGACGTACTTCAAGGGCAGGTACCGGCAGTTGGGCTGAGCCCGGGTTGGTGGCCCTACCCCCAGTCGCGCCCGTTGCGTCCGCGCTTGGTGTCGGAGCGCTGCTTCTTCTCGCGCAGCCGCCGCTCGTTGATCCCGCGGGGGATACGGGTCGCCCGGCGGGGCTTGGGCGGGGGCGCGGAGGCCTCGGCGAGGAGGGAGGCCAGCCGTACGGCGGCGGTCTCCCGGTTGCGCCACTGCGAGCGGTGCTCGGAGGCGCGGACGGTGATGACCCCGTCGACGAGCCGCCCGGCGAGCCTGTCGAGGGCGCGTTCCTTCCAGACGGGCGGCAGCGCGTTGGTCTTCGCGAGATCGAACCCGAGCTCCACCTGCGTGTCGCTCGTGTTGACGTGCTGTCCGCCGGGCCCGCCGGAGCGCGAGAAACGCCACATGAGCTCGGCCTCGGGGAGGGAGACGGAGCCGCGAATGACGTATGGACCGGACATGAGGTACATGGTCGCGCGGATGTCCGGTCCACGTCACCATGTTTTCAGCGGCACGCACACTCCTAGGTAAAGAAAGTAAAGCGGCAGGAACCTTCGGTACCCCTCGTGGCGTTCTTACGGGTAGCTGTAGCTTCGTGCCCGTACGAAGCCCAAACGTACGAGCACGGTGCACGTACGCAACGAGGGAAGGGACTCCCAACAATGGCTGTAAGCCTGTCCAAGGGTGGCAACGTCTCGCTCACCAAGGAGGCTCCGGGCCTGACCGCCGTCACCGTGGGCCTCGGCTGGGACGTCCGCTCCACCACGGGCACCGACTTCGACCTCGACGCCTCCGCGATCGCGGTGAACCCCGAGGGCAAGGTCTACTCGGACAACCACTTCATCTTCTTCAACAACAAGCAGACCCCGGACCAGACGATCGTCCACACCGGCGACAACCGCACGGGCGAGGGCGCGGGCGACGACGAGGCGATCAACGTCAACCTGGCGGGCCTCCCCGCCGACGTCGACAAGATCGTCTTCCCGGTCTCCATCTACGACGCGGAGACCCGCTCGCAGAACTTCGGCCAGGTCCGCAACGCCTACATCCGCATCGTCAACCAGGCCGGCGGCGCCGAGATCGCCCGCTACGACCTCTCGGAAGACGCCGCCACCGAGACCGCCATGGTCTTCGGCGAGCTCTACCGCAACGGCGCCGAGTGGAAGTTCCGCGCCGTCGGCCAGGGCTACGCATCGGGCCTGACGGGCATCGCCCAGGACTTCGGCGTGAACGTCTGACGTTCGCCTGCGGCACACCAGCGTGATCAACGGCCGCCTGTCCGGGGGGAGTTCCCCGGCCGGGCGGCCGTGCCGCTTGCACACCTTCTCCGCCGGCTCGACGCGCCGGCAGTGTGGTCCCGGTCAGCAGCGCGGTCAGGGCCCGCTGTCAGGACCGCTGCCAGGGCCGCCGTCAGGCCCTGGCCATAACCTGCCCCACGTGATCCTCGAACCCCTGACCCTGGCGGACGGCGCTCTCCTCACCGAACTCACCGCCCTCTACGCCTCCAACCGCGACTTCCACGCCCTCAGTGGTGACTTTCCCGACCCGGAGAACATCCGCGCGGAGCAGGTCGCGGCCTCGCTTGCCGAGGAGTTGGCGAACCCGGACGGGGAGGTTCTGCTGGCCCGGGACGGCGCCGGGGGGCGGCTCGGCGGGGTGGTGATCACCCTTGCGCGGCATCCCGATCCGGGCGATCCCGATCCGTGGATAAGGCTGCTTCTCGTGGATGGGGGCAAGCAACGCCGGGGGTACGGGCGGGAGTTGGCGGGGCTTGTCGAGGACCGGTTCCGGGGTGCGGGGCGGGGTGCCGTGCGGCTTGCCGTTCTTGACAGCAACCTCGGTGGCCTCGCCTTCTGGACCGCCCTCGGGTACGAGGTCATCGGGCGGCGCGAGGACCGGCAACTCCGGCGCCCCTGCACGGTGTTGCGCAAGACGCTGCGCACCCCGCGCCCGGCGGCACGCGTCGCCGTCCTGGATCCCGGCGGCTCGGTCTTCCTCTTCCGGTACGACAACGACGAGGTGGGCATCCACTGGGCCACGCCCGGCGGAGGGCTGGAACCCGGGGAGAGCCCGCGGGAGGGCGCCCTGCGGGAGCTCCGCGAGGAGACCGGGTGGACCGACCTGGAGCCGGGGGCCCTGCTGTGCGCCTGGGAGCACGACTTCACCCGGGCCGGAGTTCCCGTGCGCCAGCACGATCACATCTACCTGGCACGCGGCCCGCGTCGCGAGCCCGTCGGCGACCATCTCGGCGTCTCGCACACCGAGGAGGGGATCCTCGGCTGGCGCTGGTGGACTCCGCAAGAGCTGGCCGCCTCGCCCGAGCCCATCTGGCCGCCCCGACTACCCTCACTGCTTGCCGAGTTGGACGATGCCACGACGTCCGACTGAGACGGCGTTCACGGCGTCGCCGGCTTCCCCTCCCCGTACAGCCAGTCCTTCCAGATCGTGCCGAAGTCGGCGTCCGGCGCGGACTTCTCCACGTACGCCGTGAAGTCGGCGGTGTCCGCGTTGCCGTGGCGGTGGGCGGCGGCCCAGCCCTGGACGATGTCGTGGAAGGTGTCGTCGCCGACGGTCTGCCGGATCTTGTGCAGGACCATCGCGCCGCGTTCGTAGACGGGGCTGTCGGAGAGGTGCGCGGCGCTGGAGGGCTTGGCGGGCGGGAATGCCCAGACGGCCTCGTCGAGCTCCGGGTCGTCGTAGTAGTCGCCCTGGTAGAGGGAGTTGAAGATCTCGTCGGCGGTGTCGCCGTCGTGGTCCTCCTGCCACAGCCACTCCGCGTACGTGGCGAAGCCCTCGTTGAGCCACATGTCCCGCCAGGTCCTGGGCGTGACGGAGTCGCCGTACCACTGGTGCGCCAGTTCGTGGACGAGGAACTCGGTGTCCGGGGCGCCGGGGAAGACCGGCCGGTTCTGGGTCTCCAGGGCGTAACCCGCGTCCTCCTCGCGGTCGACGATCGCACCGGTCGAGGAGAAGGGGTACGGGCCGAAGTTGGCCTCCTCCCACTCCATGACCTCGGGGATGCTCGCGAGCACCTTCTTGCTCGCCGCCGCCTGCGTCGGGTCGACGGCGACGATCACCGGCAGGCCGTCCTTCGTCGTGGTCCGCGTGATGTCGTACGTGCCGATCGCCACCGTCGCCAGATAGCTCGCCATCGGTTCGGCGGTGTGCCAGGTGGCGGTCGTACGGCCGTTCAGCGTCGCCTCGTCCTTCAACTCGCCGTTGGAGACGGCCCGCAGACCCTCGGGGACGGTGATCGTGATGTCGTACGACGCCTTGTCGGAGGGGTGGTGGTTGCCGGGGAACCAGGTCATCGAACCGGTGGGTTCGCCGAGCGCGAGGGCGCCGTCCGCCGTGCGCAGCCAGCCCTCCTCCGAGCCGTCGGGGTCGGTGAGTGTCTCGGGGGTGCCGGAGTAGCGGACCGTCGTGCGGAAGGTGTCGCCCTTGTCGAGGTCGCCGTGCGGGCGCACGGTGAGCTCATGGCCCGCGCGGTTCCACCGGGCGTTCTCGGCGTCGCCCGCATCCGGGCCATCGCCATCGCTCTCCCCCTCGCTCCGGACGGTGACCTCGTCGACGTCCAGGCCCTTCAGATCGAGGTTGAACGCGCTGAGATCCTGGGTGGCCTCCGCCGTGATCTCCGCCGTCCCGGTCAGGCGCTTGGTCCCCGGGTCGTAGGCGACGGTCAGGCCGTAGTGGGTGACGTCGTAGCCGCCGTTTCCCAGTTTCGGGAAGTACGGATCACGTACGCCGGAGGCGCCGGGCTTTCCCTCCACGCCGCCGCTGCACGCGGTGAGCACCAGGGCGATGGCCAGGGCAAAGGGCACCGCGGAGGGCCGTGCGGAGGCCAGGGCGGCGGAGGATCGGGGCACGTCCGCGATCCTACGAGGGTGGTGACACCATCACCTACATGCTCGACATCGGCTACGCCCTCTCCAACCGCTTCCCCGACCCCCCGCAGACCGACTACCGCCGCGCGGACGTCCACGCGCTGCGTCACGACCTGTTCTGCGGGGACGTCTATCTCGCCGACACCAAGGCGGACCGGGAGCTGTCCACAGCCTGGGGATGGGTGCCGGTGCTCGACTTCGCATGGGCGCTGTGCGACATCGTGGAGCAGCTCGACCGGGATCCTCGCGGGAGCCGGGCCTCGCGGCCGCAGCGCGCGGAGCTCGACTTCACGGAGTCGACCGACCGGATGCTCTTCGAGCGGCGGTTCGGGTGGGTGGATGTCGAGGCGGACTGGATGCGGGTGGAGGAGGCGCCGTTGAGCTTTTCCCACGCCGAACTTCGGCGTGAGGCGCGGGACTTTCTGCACGACCTGATCGCCGACCTTGTCGATCTCCACGAGGGGCTTCGCGACAATCCGGCGGTGTGGACGCTGGAGGCTCGCTTTCCTCGGTTGGCGTGAGCTTTCCCGGCTGCGTTGAGTTGGCGGCGGATTGAGTTGGCCGCGGGTTGAGTTGGCCGCGGGTTGAGTTGGCCGCGGGTGAGTTGGCCGCGGGTTGAGTTTTTCGCCCCCTCCGCCCCTACCCGTCCCGTACCTGGGGGCTCCGCCCCCAGACCCCCGTATCGCGCTGAACGCGCTCGTCCTCAAACGCCGGACGGGCTGAAAATCTCCGACTCAGCCAAAGCTCACGCTGCCTCCCTACTCCACCCGCACCCCCATCGCCGCCGCCAACACCCCCGCCAGATCCACCAGTTGAGCCGGGCTGATCACCGCCCCCGCCAGCCGGTCCACCCCCCGCGCGATGCTGAACTCGGCGGCCCCCCGCAGGTCCACGTCCGTCAGCGTCGCCCCCGTGAGATCCGCTTCCTTGATCACACAGTCCACGAACTCCACCCGCTCGAGCCGGGCAGCGCCGAAGTCCGGCTCCACCAGGACGCACCCCTGGAAGACGACGTCCTTGAGGCGGGCCCTGCGCAGGTTCAGGTAGTCGATCTTGCCGCCGCGCACCAGGACGCGCTCCAGTACGGAACCGTGCAACTGCACCCCGCCCAGCCGGGCGTCGACCAGCTCGACATCGCGCAACGTCGACTCGGCGAGGTCGGTGCCCACGCCCCGTATGCCGGTCAGGACCGAGTCGAGGACGCGTGCGTGATGCAGCCGCGTCTCGTCCAGCGCGCACCCGGTCAGCGCGCAGTCCATGAACCGCGCGCCCCCGCCGTCCTGCCCGACGAAGTCCACGTCCCGGAAGTCGAGGCCGTCGTAATCCCCGTCGGGCTCCAGCCCCGCACCGCCGTACGGCTCCAGGAGCGGCAACCGCACCTCCGGCCGCCGCGCACCCTTGACCAGCCTCTTCGCCCCGCCCGCCGCTTTCCGCACCATGCCCCCATCGTGCACCTCACCACTGACAACGGCCCCGACCTGCGTTTTCCCCTCCCCATGTCACATTCCGGCCCCCTCGATCAGTCGTCACGGCAGAAGGCAACGCCCCCGGAGCAGAGGGAGACCCCAGCCATGCCCCACATCACCGTCATCGGCGGCGGCTTCGCCGGACTCACCGCCGCTGTCACCGCCGCCGAGACCGGTGCCAAGGTCACCGTGTACGAGGCCCACCACACGCTCGGCGGCCGGGCCCGCACCGCCGAGGGCCGCTACAAGACCAACGAAGGGCCGCACGCCCTCTACAGCGGCGGCCCGCACTGGACCTGGCTCAGGCAACGCAACCTGCTCGGTCCGCTCGCCCCGATCCCGGCTCTGGAAGCGGCCCGCCTCAGGCTCCACCACAAGGGCGCCCTCCGCCGGACCCCGCCCTTCGCGATGCTCAAGCTGCTGCGCCGTTCGTCCCGACAGGCGCCCGTGGACGTCGACTTCATGACCTGGGCCACGGAACAGGCCGGCGAGGAGGGCGCCCGGGCTGCGGCGCACTACTCCGCCGTCGCCCTCTTCCACCACGACCCCGGCTCCCTCTCCGCCGCCTTCGTGCAGGAACGCCTGCGCCGCGCCACGAGGTTGCCTCCGGAGGCGCACTACCCGAGGGGCGGCTGGGCGTCCGTCATCGACCGGATGGCGGCCCGCGCCTGGAATCTCGGCGTCCGGATGGAGACCCTGGCGAGGGTCGACGCGCTTCCCCAGGACGGTCCCGTCATCGTCGCCACCTCCCTCGACTCCGCCCGCCGCCTCCTCAAGGACGCCTCACTGACCTGGGCGAGCGGCCGTACCGCCCTCGTCGATCTGGCCGTCCGCACCCGGCGCGGCGACGCGTTCGCCGTCTCCGACCTGGACTCACCCGGCTGGATCGAGAGGTTCACCGCGCAGGACCGCGGCCTCGCCCCGGCCGGCGAGCAGCTCGTCCAGGGGCAGATTCCGATCGCCCCGCACGAGTCCCGGGCCGACGGCGTCGCCCGCGCCGAGCACCTGCTCGACCTCGCCTTCGACGGCTGGCGCGAGCGCGTGACCTGGCGGCGCGAGGCCACCGCGAACGGCCGTACCGGCGCGGTCGACCTGCCCGGCACCAGCTGGCGCGACCGCCCCGGCATCGACCGCGGCGACGGCGTCTACCTCGTGGGCGACCAGGTCGCCGCCCCGGGAGTGCTCTCGGAGGTCTCCTTCAACAGCGCGCTCGAAGCCGTGACCCTGGCACTCAAGGTCCGGCAACGACTTGACCTCAAGCAAGCTTGAGGTCAGAAGCTGAGCCCGCAACGAATGGACGACAGACGACAACGACGGCCAACAGACAACGGCCAACAGACGACGGCCAATCGACGACGGCCAATCGACAACGGCCAATGGATGACGGCCAATAGACGACGGAGCCCACCATGCACGCCATCCGCCAGCACGCCTTCGGCTCTGCCGAGAACCTCTCGTACGAGCGGACCGAGGACCCCGAGCCGGGGCCCGGCCAGGTCCGTATCGCCGTCGCCGCGGCGGGTGTTCACCTTCTCGACACCGCGATCCGGGCGGGCATCCGCGGCCCGCTCCCGGAGCTGCCCGCCCTGCCCACGATCCCCGGCCGCGAGATCGCCGGCACCGTCGAGTCCCTCGGCGAGGGCGTGGCCGACCTCTGGCTCGGCAAGCGCGTCGTGGCGCACCTGGGCTTCGCCCCCGGCGGCTACGCCGAGCTGGCGGTCGTCGACGTCGACCGCCTCCACGAGATCCCCGCGAACCTGGACTTCGCGCAGGCCGTCGCGATGATCGGCACCGGGCGTACGGCGATGGGGATCCTGCAGTTCACCGAGCTCGGCCCCGACTCCGTGGTCGTGATCCCGGCGGCAGCGGGCGGTATCGGCACCCTCCTCGTGCAGTACGCCAGGCACGCGGGCGCCACCGTGATCGGGCTGGCGGGCGGCCCGGAGAAGGTGGCCCAAGTGCAGCGGAACGGCGCCGACCTGGCCGTCGACTACAAGGACCCGGACTGGCCGGAGAAGGTCCGCGCCTTCCTCGGCGGCGCAAAGGCAACCGTCGTCTTCGACGGGGTGGGCGGTGACGCGGCCCGCGAGTCCGTCGCCCTGCTGGGTCCCGGCGGCACGCACCTCGTCTTCGGCTGGTCCGGCGGGGGCCTGCACGACGGCGGCGCCCCGCTGCTCGTCGAGGGCGTCTCCCAGGAGGTCCTGGGGGTCGCGATGATGCGGAAGGCGGGCGGCCCCAACCCCATCCACACCCTGGAGCTGCGCTCCCTCGCCGAAGCCGCCGCCGGCCGTCTGACCCCGGCCGTCACCCGCTTCCCACTCGCCGAGGCCGCAGCCGCGCACCACGCCCTGGAGAACCGGGGCACCGTCGGCAAGGTGGTACTGGAACCGTGATCAACGGTCAGTCCCGTGAGCCCACCCTCGCAAGAGCGTCGTCCGTCAGCCGGTACACCGTCCACTCGTCCTGCGGCCGCGCGCCCAGCGCCTCGTAGAACTCGACGGCCGGCCGGTTCCAGTTCAGCACCGACCACTCCAGCCGCTCGTACCCACGCTCCACACAGATCCGTGCCAGCTCGGTCAGCAACGCCTTCCCGTGCCCGCCGCCGCGCACCTGGGGCCGTACGTACAGGTCCTCCAGGTAGATCCCGTGCACCCCGCGCCACGTCGAGAAGTTCAGGAACCACAGCGCGAACCCGACCACCTCCCCCGCCGCGTCCTCGGCGACATGCGCGAACGCGGCGGGCCGCTCCCCGAACAGCGCCTCACGCAACTGCTCCTCAGAGGCCCGCGCCTCCTCCAGCGCCTTCTCGTACTCGGCGAGCTCACGCACCAGGGCGTGGATGACGGGGACATCGGCGGGGGTGGCTGGGCGAATCATGGCGGCAGTGTCACATACGTACACCAGCCGCGCGATACGGGGTCAGCGCAGCGCTACCACCCCCGGCCACGCAGGTCAGTGCCGCCCCGCCACCCGGTCCGCCGCCCTGGCCAGTCGCGACGACTCCGCGCTGTGTGTGGTCAGTTCGCGGCGGTCGGCCGTGCGGTAGGTGGCGTACATGCCGTGGACGCCGATCCAGCGGAAGGGCTCCGGCTCCCACTTGCGCACCTTGTGGTCGACCCAGGGCAGGCCGGTCAGTTCCGTCTCGCCGGACTGCCCGGAGTCCCGCTGGACGAGGTCGCGCAGGGTACGGGCGGCGAGGTTGGTGGTGGCGACGCCGGAACCGACGTAGCCGCCGGCCCAGCCGAGCCCCGTCGAACGGTCCAGAGTCACCGTGGCGCACCAGTCGCGGGGCACGCCGAGGACGCCCGACCAGGCGTACTCCACCCCCACACCGGCCAGCGAGGGGAAGAAGCGCACGAGGATCTCGCGCAGTGCCTCGACGGTCGCGGGCTGCGTACGGCCGTCGTTGTCGGTGCGTGAGCCGAAGCGGTACGGGACTCCGCGGCCGCCGAGCGCGATCCGGCCGTCGGCGGTGCGCTGGGCGTACATGTACGCGTGCGCCATGTCGCCCAGGGTCTCGCGCCCCTCCCAGCCGATGGTCTCCCACTGCTCGGCGGTCAGCGGCTCGGTCGCGATCATCGACGAGTTCATGGGTAGCCAGGTCCGCTTCTGCCCCTTGAGCGAGGCCGTGAAGCCCTCCGTGCAGCGCAGGACGTAGGGCGCGCGGACCGTGCCGTACGGAGTCACCGCGTGCTTCGGCCGGATCTCCGTGACCGGCGTCTGCTCGTGGAGGGTGACGCCGAGAGCCTCGACCGCGGCGGCCAGCCCCTTCACCAGCTTCACGGGGTGCAGCCGTGCCCCGTGCGGCGTCCAGGTGGAGCCCACCGCGTCCGCGACCCGGATCCGCTCGGCGGTCGCCACGGCACCGTACAGCTCGCGGTCCTTCTCCCCGTACGACAGTTCGTGCTCGTGGAAGGCCTTCAGCCGGGCCAGCTGAGCGGGCGTGTAGGCCACTTCGAGGACGCCGCCCTGATGGATGTCGGCGTCGATGCCCTCGGCCGCGGCGACCCGCACCACCTCGCCGACCGTCTCGTTCATGGCCCGCTGAAGCCGTACGGCCGCCTCCTTGCCGTGCAGTTTCGCGTACCGGTCACGCCCCGCGATGCCGTTGTAGAGCCAGCCGCCGTTACGCCCCGAGGCGCCGTACCCGCAGAACTTCTGCTCCAGGACGGTGATACGGAGGAAGGGCGCCGCCTTCTTCAGGTAGTACGCGGTCCACAGTCCCGTGTAGCCGCCGCCGACGATGACGACGTCCGCGGAGGCGTCACCGGGCAGGGGCTCGCGCGGTGCGGGGAAGCCGTCGTCGGCGTACCAGAAGGAGATGCCGCCATTGACCGTGCTGCTGCTCATGGCGGGGACGTTAACGCCTGAGGGCGGCCAGTGTCTCCTTCGGATTCCATGCTTTTCCGCGCCCTCTGACCAGCGGATAACAGGCCAGACCGATCAGCACCGAGGTGAAATGCCCGAGATCGGTGAAGGTGCGGCCGGCCGCCAGCGGCACCCCGTACACGAGGAGCACGATCGCCACGTACGGATACCGCCAGGGCGCCGCGATCCGGTACGTCAGCACCGCGATCACCCCCGCCAGCGCGTAACTCACCCCGATGTCCAGGGTGTTGACCGCCGACTGCGGCGCCACCCCGTGCCGGATCGCCAGCAGCAGCGCCCCCTCGCTGATCAGCGTCGCCAGGACGTGCGCGGCCACACAGACCGCCAGCCACCGCGCGGTACCGAGCCAGTGCTCCGCCTGCGCGTGAAAAACGGTGTACAGAAAGGCGTACGGCAGCCAGTACCCGCCGTCGATCCACATCGCGCTGGAGAAGAGCACCCGGATCGGGTTGCTCGACAGCTCGTGGATGTTGGTGGACCGCTGCCGCAGGAACTCCTGCTCGAACTCCGGCGACATCTGGTGCACGGCCACGGTCGTGACGAAGAGGATCAACAGCCAGATGTACGTTCCCCGGGCACGGCTGATGTACGACCAGGCGGCGCGTGGAACTCGACTCATGGGGTGATTGTGATGGTGCGGGACGCCCGGCTGCTGGAGCGGGGGGCGGAGTTTCTGGAGCGGTGGGGGCTGCGGCAGGAGGGGCGGCCGATGGGCGGGCAGGTCGCGGTCGTGCTGCCGGTGGTGCGCGGCGACGGGACCCGGGCCGCCCTGAAACTCCAGGACCTCGACGAGGAGACGGCCGGCGAGGCCCTCGCTCTGCGGACCTGGGGCGGCGACGGTGTCGTACGACTGCTGGACGACGATCCGGACACCGGCACGATGCTCCTGGAACGGCTCGACGAGGACCGCCCGCTGGCCGCCGTACCGGATGTGATGAAGGCGACCTCGATCCTCGCGGACCTGCTCGCCCGGCTGACATCGCTGCCCGCGCCGGCGGAACTGCGACGGCTCGGAGAGCTGACGGCGGACATGTTCGACCGCCTGCCGGCCGCGTTGGCGGCGGCGGCCGACGAGGACGACCGCCGACTGCTGCGGAACTGCGCTGCCGCGCTGCGCGAGGTCGCGGACGAACCCGGCGACCGCCTCCTGCACTGGGACCTGCACTTCGAGAACATCCTCGCCGCCGACCGCGAACCCTGGCTGGCCATCGACCCGAAACCGCTCGCCGGAGACCCCGCCTTCGACCTGCTCCCCGCCCTCTGGAACCGCTTCGAAGAGGGACACCTCCTGCGGCGCTTCGACCTGCTGACGGAGACCCTGGGCGCGGACCGCGAGCGCGCTCGGGCCTGGACGCTGGGCCGCGTGCTCCAGAACTCGCTGTGGCGGGTGGAGGAGGGGCAGGGCCCGGACGTCCGGCAGGCGGCTGTCGCGAGGACGCTGCTGGCTCGGCGGCACTGAGGCGGCGTCGCGCCGACCGAACACCGGGAGGGCAGTGAGGGGGGGGGGCCCACGCCGCGGCCCCACCACCACCCCAAAACCAAAATATAACCCCCCGCCCGACGCTTGGAGACGTGAGAGACTCCGCAGAATAAAG